>JAEEXV010000178.1 GCA_016287975.1 Lentisphaeria bacterium
ACCTTGGTGGCAATGCCGATGATGCTCGCCGCCCGGGCCAGCTTCTCGGAGGCCTGCGCGATGCTGATCACCGCATTCGACGGAATGCACAGGGTCGCGATCGACGCCGCCAGCATGATGCCGGTGAACATGATGGTCCCCGCCATCTGCTGCTGCTGCTTCGTCAGGTCCTTGCCGGTGAACATTTTCTGAATGGCATTGCAGAACTTGCCAAGTCCCTCGGTGATGGCCTTCGACACCTTGTCGCTGCTCGTCACCACCAGGCTCGCCACCGCCAGCAGCGCCGCCACGCACGGCCCCACCGCGATGCCGCCGGAGGCGATGCACGCCACCGCGGCGACGGCGATGGCGATGGCCGCGCCGATCCACGCGAAGGCCTTGGCCACCTTCGAGTTCTTCTCCGCCTTCTCCGCCGCCTCGACGGACTCCTTGATCTTGTCCATCTGCGCCTGGTGCTGGTTCTTGATGGCGCCCTTGTCGTTCTCCAGGCGCTGCTTCGCCTCCTTGACCTGCTTCTCATCGGTCATCATCTGCAGGAGGGCGATGATCTTCTCCAGGTTCTTCTGCCCGTCGGAGGCCTTCGTGTTCGGAGTGTCGATGTCGTCGACGATGCTCACCTGGTTGCCTTGCGCGGTGACCGCCTCCGCCAGGATCGTCAGCAACTTGTCGGCGCTGACGTTCGACAGGTTCTGGTAGCCGCCCAGCTCGTTGATCTGCTCGGGCGTGAAGATGCCCTGAAGCGTGCTCAGGGGCAGGTTGCTCAGATTGATTTCCATTCCCATGGTTTCCGTCTCCTTGTTGTCTGGTTCGCTGTGGTCGAAAAAAAAACACCTTTCACGAAGGAAGAGGGGCGCCGGCGGCGTCCCTCTTCCCTGTTCACCCTAAATCTCCGCGGCACGCGGCAATGTTACACCGCGGCGTGAAAATATTCGGGTTTATTTGGCGTTTTCCAGCAGCGCCTGCAAGGCAAGGGCGCGGTCGCGATAGGACTTCTTCTCGGGGACGTCGGGGCAGAACTCCAGGACGGCCGTCAGGGCGGAGAGGGCGTTTTCCCGATCCTTCAGCGCAATGTAGCACTCCGCCGCATGCAGCTGCGCGCGCGGGTCCTTGAGGTCGAGCATGGAGGCATACGCATACGCCTTGACCGCGCCCGCGTAGTTCTTCTCCATCTGCTCCGCCGCGCCCAGCGCGATCCAGTATTTCTTCTCGAGGTGGTCCACCAGGCACAGGTAGTGGAAGATCTTCGCCGCGTCCTTGTAGTTGCCCGCGCGGTAGAAGTTGTAGCCCAGAGAATACACCGACTCGATCTGCTCGTCCGTCAAGCCCTGCAGATCCTTGATCGTGTAGTTCTCGGTGAACATCTTTTCCAGCATCGTCTTCAGCAGTTCGCTCGTCTCAGCGGTGACGTCCTTGATTTCTTCTGCCATCGTCGGTTTTCCTTTTGTTTTAGGGTGGATTGGGGACTCTCTGTCGGCTAACAAACAGTCGCCGTGTTAATGTAGGTTTTCTTGTCAGGAATGCAATCAAAGCCGAAGATTATTTTTCAGCGCGCCGAGTTTTTCCTGGCGGTTCCGCTGCTCCTCGTCGGCGTCATAGTGGCGCTCCGCAAGGGCCTCGACCTCCTGCTTCCACTGCGCCTGGATCTCGTCCAGCTGCCGCCGCACCTCAGGCGGCAGCGCGGGATCCGCCAGGATGCGCTCGACATCCTCAGGCGTCAGCCCCGCCTCGCGGTACAGCGCCGCCGTCTGGTCCATCTGCTTCTGCGCCTCCCCCAGCAGTTCGCGCGACTTCCGAACCGTCTCCCGCGCCCGAGCCAGCGTCGCCTCGACCTCTTCCTTCGTGGTTCCCATGGCCCGCCTCCTCACACCATGCGCTCGTTGTGCATCTCGCGCTCGATTGCGGCGGAGTTCTGGTTGATGCCCGCCAGCTGCGTCTGGAAGTTCACGATGCCGTTGGCGATCTTCACCAGAACCTCCTCCAGCTCGTCGGCAAGCTCCTCGTTCTGCTGCAGAAGCGCCAGCAGCTCCTTGCGCAGATCATCGCTGATGCGCGCCTTCTCCTGGTTCACCTGCGCCGTCGCGTCATTGCGCTCCTTCACGCTCTCCGTGTAGTCCGCCATCGCCTCCAGAATCGCTTTCATCGAATCGCAGAAGACCTGCAAGACCATCGACACCGCCTGCGAACGCGCATTCTGCCCCTCCACCAGGCTCGCCTCCGCCTGAACCAGCGCCTTCGTCGCATTCGCCTTCGCCACCGACGCCTCCGTGTACGCACGGCTCGCCTGAAGGTAGCCAGTCTGCGCCGTCTCCTGCGCCGCCTTCGCGTCGGAGAGCGCCTGCTCGGCCTCCGCCAGCGCCTGCTCCTCGGCCGAGACATCGGCCTCGGGATCCTGCTTCGCCGCCTCCAGCGCCTGCGCCGCCGCGTCCCGCGCCGTCTGCGCCTCCTGCGCCTTGCCGTTTGCCTCGTCGACCTGCGCCGTCGCCTCGGTCAGCGCCTTCTCCGCCGCCGCGGCCTGGCTCTCCGACGCCGTCACCGCCGCCTGCGCCGCCGCAATCCCCGCCTGCGCCGCCGCAATCGCCGCGTCCGCCGAGGCGGTGCCAGACGCCATGTCCTTCGTCAGCGACTCCAGTTCGGCCTGCAAGGTCGCCACATCCTTCGCGAACTGGGCATTCGTGACATCCATGCCCTTGTCCCCCCACGCACGCTGCAGCACCGCCTCCGTCAGCGACGCCGCCGTCACGGTCTTGTCCGCTATCTGCGCCTTGAAGACCTCGATCAGCGCCTTCGCCGCGGGGGACGCATTCGAATAGTCGACCTTGGACGGATCCTCGGCCTGCTCCATCAGCGCCAGCACCGCAAGCGCCTCGCCCGCGGTCGTGCTCGCGCCCGAACGCGTGATGGCGTCGTTCAGCGCCTGCAGCAGCCCCTGGCACGCCGCCGAGGTCGCCAGCATCGCCATGCGGCTGTTGTCCACCATGTTCATCCCCTGCGCAAACTGCTGCTCCTTTGAATCCGCCTGCAGCTGCGCCACCAGGCGCTGCAGCTGCGCCGTCGTCATCGCCGCGCTCTTCGGGGCGGTCAGGTCGGACGGCGCCACCTCCGCAGGCGCCTGCTGCGCGGGCGCGTCTGAGACGGTCAACGGCGCCTTCGCCAGCCCGCTCCCCTCCTGCACCCCCGTCGGCTCGTCGTCGAGCGGAGTGGTGATGCTGAAGTCAGGATTCGCCAACGTCGGCAGATTCACCTTCGCGATTTCACGGTCGATTTGCGGTGCCATAGTTGCGTTTCTCCTTTTTGTTATGGGTTTTCCCGATGAAAGTCAGCGGCCAGGCGGCCAATCCAGCGGAACCCCCGCTCGTCCCGCCCCAGCTCCACGAAATGGAACAGCCGACGATAGGCCTCGGTCAGCCGCTCCAGCCCCAGCGCCCCCTCCACATCCCCCACCCGCTTGATCTTCGCCACCCCGATTCGAAAGCCGCTGCCAGGCGTCGCCGCCAGCCGCAGGAACTCCCGCATGTCCCGCAGCGGCGAATGCAGCCCGAGGCGGGCGCCGCGGCGCTCGAAATCCACAATCACCAGCTCCTCCGCCGCCGTTGCCATCCACGTGATGCCGCACGACGGGCACGCCGTGCACAGCCCCAGCAGCGTCCTGCGCCCCGCCCCCAGCCACGACGCCGACGACGACCACCCGCGCGCCGCCAGCATCGCCGCGAACGGATGCGCCTCCAGCGCCTCCAGCGCCAGCGCCTCCCCAGGCTCGAATGTCCCGCACGACTCGCCCATGTCCATCTATCTATCTGCCGAAACCGCGAAAATGTTACAGACAGTCCGGGATTTTCCGGATCCCGGAAAATCCGGAAACTCCGGAAAATCCGGAAACTCCGGAGAATCCGGAGAATCCGGAAACTCCGGAAACTCCGGAAACTCCGGAAACTCCGGAAACTCCGGAAACTCCGGAAAATCCGGAAAATCCGGAAAATCCGGAAAATCCGGAAACTCCGGAAACTCCGGAAACTCCGGAAACTCCGGAAACTCCGCCCCCTCCCAGCCCCGCTCCCGCTACAACTCAGGCGGGGTCTCGGCCATCAGGCGCGCCAGCCGAATCGCGTTTTCCTCGGCGGAGATCGGCTTCGGCGGCTCCAGCTCAGGCGCGCCAGGCGCGTCCTTCGACGGCGGCGTAGACATCCCGCGCAGCAGCAGTTCAGGGTCGATCGCCACTGGCGCCGACTTCGGCCGATCCAGTTCAGGGGCATCGCCGCCGCTCTGCTGCAGGGCGTTCAGCGCGTGCACCACCTCCAGCAGCAGCCGCCCGTCCGAGGACAGGCGCTCCTGCGTGCCCGCCGAGACCCCGCCCTCCCCGATCTCCTCCAGAATCTTCAGAAATTCGTCATTGTCCCTGGGCTTCTCCGTCATGGCAGTTCCTCCTCCTTCCGCTCCATTTCAAGAATCATCTCGCGCATCTTCACGCGCAGCCGACACAGCGCGGTGCGAAGCGCCCCCTCGGCCATGCCGAGCCGACGCGCCACCTCCGCCAGCGGCTTCCCGTCGTGGTAGTGCAACTGCAGCATCAACCGCTCCTTGTCGGAGAGTTCCGCCATCGTCCGCCGCAGCAGCTCCTCCCGACGGTGGCGCGTCTCGTTCTCCGCCTCCATCGCCTCCCCGACCTTCTCCGAGATCTCACTGTTGTAGACCACCCGCGAACGCGCATGATCCCGAATATACCCCAGCGCCTCGTAGCACGCGATCCCCATCACCCACGCCCGAAACGACTGCGACTCGTCAAACTGCCCGAACTTCCGAAAGGCGCAGATCGCCGTGCGCTGAACCAGATCTGGCACATCCGACTTGTTGAAAATCACCCCGCAGAAATAGACCCGCACCGCCGATTCCACCTCGCACCACAGGCGGCTGAACCGCGACAGCATCTGGATTTCGCCTTCGTCACTCATCGGACTTCTTCCCGCGGTACAGAATCCCCATCTGCGTGATGTCATCGGCCTGCTCCGCACCCGCCGTGAACAACGCCAGCGCACTGTCCACCGACGACAGCACCGCCCCCGCCTCGCGAAGCCCCGCCTTCGTGGCAGCCATTTTCAGACGCTCCTCCCCGAAGAACGAACCGCCCTTGTCCTGCGCCTCCGTCACCCCGTCCGTGCAGCAGTAGAGGCAGTCGCCTGCCCGCAACTGGCACTCCTGCGCCTGATAGCGGGTGCCCGCCTTGCCGCCCAGCACAAAGTCCGACTCCAGACGCACAAACTCCGACTTCCCGTCGGAATGGATCAGCAGCGGCGAGTTGTGCCCCGCGTTGGCCAGCCGCAGCCGCCCCGTGGACACCTCCAGGATGCCCACAAGCGCCGTCACGAACATCCCCGCCTCGTTGTTCTCGCAGAGCGCATCGTTCGCGCGCGCCAGCAGCTCCGACGGCGCCAGCCCGTTCTCCGCGTTGTTCCGCAGAATCGTCCGCGCGCTCATCATGATGAGCGCCGCGGGAATCCCCTTCCCCGCGACGTCGCACATCGCGAAATACAGATGGTCGTCGTCCAGGAGGCAGAAGTCGTAGAAGTCCCCTCCTACCTCGCGCACAGGGCGGATCGACGCCACCAGATCGAGGTCCTGCCGCCGCGGGAAGTCCCCTGGCAGCAGATCACGCTGGATCTGCGAGGCCACCGACAGCTCGCCTGAAAGCCGTTCCCGCGCCGCCGTCTCCGCCTGCACCTGCTCGATGTGCTCCTTCAGGTCATGCGCCATCGCGTTGAACATCCGCCCCAGCTGCGCGAGTTCATCCCGCCCTTCCTCCGCACAGCGCGTCTCCAGGTCCCCCGCACCCAACTGGCGCACCGACTGCATCAGACGCTCCAGAGGAGCCATCAGGAACTTCTGGTTCAGCGACATCGCCAGCACCAGCACCACGATCGCCAACAGCAGCAGCAGCCCGATCGCCTCCCGCTGGGAGGTCACCAGCGGCGCCGCCAGATCCTCTTCCGGCACCAGCACCACCAACTGCATCCATCCCTTGAAATCCGCATGGAATACCAGATACGGCCGCCCGTCCAGCGTCACCTGCCTACGGCTTCGATCCAGCTTCGACCGACGCGCCTTGCGGATCAGATCCGTCCAGGTGGAGGCCCGAAGCCCTTCATCCCCCTGGAAGAGACTCTTCAGAATCTCCTCGCGGCTGCACGCCATCACAGTATCGCGGTCAGGATGGGTGTTGAGCAGCAGCGCAAACGCGCCTTCGGTCGGATGGATCGCCTGCAAATCCCGAATGATGTCCTCCTGGTAGCGGTCGATCGCCGCCACCCCCTCCAGTTCCTGCTTGCCGTAGATGCCGCAGCCGACCGTCACCACCCACGGTCCAGATGCATCCCGATACGGCGACGACCATACTGGCTCAGGATTCTCCACGCGGCGCTGCGGCAATTGCCCCAGGATTTCCCAATACCATTTGCGGTCCAGATAGAACGCACCATTCAGCCCCTCCCCCACCTCGTCCCCCATCAACTTCCCGCCTGCGCTCCACCAGCGCAGCGTCTTCCCCTTGTCGCGCCACGCATAACGCAGCCAGTGCTCCGTGGTCCGCCGCCCCGGCACCAGGAACACCCCGTTGCCGCCTGGCAAATCCCCCTTGCCCTCCCTCCCGTGCGACATGCAGTTCCGCTCCAGCAGCGCGTCGAAGTTCTTCGGCCACTCCGAAGGCGCCTCCCGCAGCAGCGCCTGCGCCGCGTTGGCCAGATCCTGGGCATTCCGCTCCAGCTGGCGGTTCTCGCCCGCTACCCGCTCCTGCGCCACCCCTACCTCGCGCTCGATCTTCTCGCAGTGCATCCTGCGGTAGTCCGCCTGCATCCGCGCCGAAAAGAAGCTGAATACCCCCAGCAGCACGCCATAGCATACCGCGATGATCAGCAGATTTTTCTTTGAAAGCGACATCGTTTCCTACACTCCCCCCGTCAACTGCCGTGGTACACAATGCACAAATGGGTCAGATCGTCGGCCTGCGCGGCGCCGTTCTCGTAGGCGGCGACCGCCGCATCGACCGTGCGCAGCGCCTCCGTCGGCTCGGCCACCGCAGGCAGCGTCGCCAGCAAGCGCTTTTCCCCGAAGAGCTCGCCAGCGTGGTTCTGCGCCTCCGTGACGCCGTCCGTGTAGCAATAGAACATCTCGCCAGGAGCCAGGCGGATTTCCTGGACGCGGAACCGCGTCTCCGCCATGCCGCCCAGGACGAGGCCTGACTTCAGCCGCAGGAAGGAGTTCGCCCCGCCAGGCGGGCGAAGCACGGGCGGGTTGTGGCCCGCGTTCGCCAGCCGCAGCGTGCCAGTGCGGACTTCCAGGATGCCGATCAGCGCCGTCACGAACATCCCTGCCTGGTTGTTCTCGCAGAGAGACTTGTTCGCGCGCGCCAGGATCTCCTCCACCGCCAGCCCGCGCGTGGCGAGGCTCCGCAGAATCGTCCGCGTCGACATCATGCAGAGCGCCGCGGGAACCCCCTTCCCCGAGACGTCGCACATCGCAAAATAGAGGTGTTCGTCGTCCAGCATGCAGAAGTCGTAGAAGTCCCCGCCGACCTCCCGCGCCGCGCGCATCGACGCCGCGACCGCGAACTCGGGATGCGGCGGATTCAGCGGCAGCGCCCCTGGCAGCATCGCCTGCTGGATCTGCGCGGCCACCGCCAGGTCGCTCGCCACGCGCTCCCGCACCGCCGTCTCCTTCCGCAGCTGCTCCATATGACGCTGCAGATCCGCGGTCATGGCGTTGAACGCGCGCCCCAGTTGACCGATCTCGTCCCGTCCGCCCTCGTCAAAATGCACATTCAAGTCCCCGCGGCTCATCCGCCACACCGAATCCATCAGCCGACGCAGCGGGACGATCAGCCAGCGATGCCACGCGATGTCCACCAGCAACAGAATCACCAGCGCTATCATCAGAAGCATCCCGCCCGCCACGCGCGCCTCCGCGCGCGGCGACGCCTCCAGTTCCGCCTGCGGCACGAAGACCAGCAGCCGCATCCCCGTCTCCAGGTCCGCCCCGAATGCCAGATACGGCGTCTTGCCGAGTTTCACCAGCCGTATCCCCGAGGAAGGGTCGCCGAAGACGGGAGCCCACAGAACCATCGCCCACCACGACGAATCCCGATCAGGCTCCTCCACCGCCGCAAGCGCCTCCTGCGGCGCGTCCGACGCCACGATGCTGTCGTGCACCTCCTCCGAAAGCACCGCAAAGGAATGCTCGGTCGGGTGCATGGACGAGAGGCGCTTCACCACGTCGTCGATCTTCCAGTCCAGCATCGCCACCCCCACCGCCTTGCCAGCGTCCCCCCGCACGGGACAGGCCGCCGTCACCACCCAGTCGTGCGGGGGGTTCGCGTCTCGGTATGACGCCGACCATGCCACCGCCTTGCCCTCCCGCTTTGAAATCTGCCGACGGATGTCCAGATACCACTGCCGCTTCGAATAGTCGAATCCGTCTGGCTTGTTCGCCTCCGTCACCAGGTCGCTGGCCTGCGTACGGCCATGATAGATGAAACGGCTTCGCCCGAGTTCTTCGGGAATCATGTAAAAGCCATTCCCCATCGGCTCCCGATAGGTCGCCAGGTTGTCCCGCAGAACCGCCTCGCAGCGGCGCTCCCACTCGCGGTCCGACATCCCGGGATGCCCGTCCATGACCTCCCGCAGCGCATTGGCGAGATCCACCGCGTTGCGCTGCAGTTCAAGGCACACCACGTCGATATGCTCCTCTTCGCGCCGAATCCATGTCGCGATGTTCTCGGCGTGCATCATGAGACTCTTCTGCATCGACCGCCGCGAATGCTCCCAAAAGAGCCCCAGCATCAGCGCGTAGCAGCCCACGCCAATCAAAATGATCTTTCTAGACAAAGACATGTTGCTATTCTGGATCCTCGACGGAGATCTCCGCGAGCTCCTCCTCTTCCTGGCGGGCCTTCTCCAGATCCCGCACCACTTTCAGCACTTCCACGACTGGCTCCACCAGCGACTCGGGGATGTAGTCGTCCAGCCTGCACTCCTGGTAGAGCGCCCGCGCCAGCGGAACATTCTCCATGACGGGGATCCCCGCCTCCCGCGCCGCCGCCTTGATCATCTCCGCGATCTGGTCCGCGCCGCGGCACACCACCTGCGGCAGCGGCATCTCGTCAGGCACATAGCGCAGCCCCACCGCCAGGTGCGTCGGGTTGGTCACCACCACCGTCGATCTCTGCGCGCCCGCGACGGGATTGGGATCGTTCATGAGTTCCTGCGCCAGCTCCTTCTGCTTCTGCTTGACCTCCTGGTTCCCCTCCATCTCCTTGTATTCGCGCTTGACCTCGTCCTTCGTCATCATCATCTGCTTCAGGAACATCCTGCGCTGGATGAACCAGTCCACCACCGCAATCACGATGTAGCCCGCCGCCGTGTACTTCGCCAGCGTCCAGAAGAGACTGCCCAGCACTGGCAGCACCCCATCCTCCAGATCGGCGTAGCACAGCGTCAGCAAGAGCGGGATGCTCCCAGAAATCATGCGGTAGAGCAGATACCCCAGAAACGACACCTTCACCACGTTCTTGGCGAACTCGAAGAGGTTCTTCATCGAGACGATCTTCTTCGCGCCTTCGAACGGATTGAGCTTGTTCAGGTCGGGCTTCATGCTCTCCCCCGAGAAGATGAAGCCGATCTGCGCCAGATTCGAAACCACCCCCGCCACCGCCGCCGTCACCGCGAAGACCACCGAGTATTTCAGAATCACCAGCACCGTCGCGTGGATCCCCTCGTTGACCGCCTTCCCGTCATCCCCCACTGGCACCAGGTCCGCGATGTCCCCCACCAGCGAGCGCAAATCCGTCAGCATCATCGAGGAGGCCACCGCCAGCACCGCGAAGAGCGCCAGCAGCACCGCCGTCGAGGAGACGTCACGGCTGTTCGCCGTCTGCCCCTTCTCATGCGCGTCCCGAAGTTTCTTCGGTGTCGCCTGTTCGGTTTTCTCGCCGCTTGATTCAGCCATCTTCCATCCCTCTGCGCGCTACGGCGGCAGAATGATCCGCGCAGGTCCCAGGAAACTGCCGTCTTCCGTGTAGAGCATCAGCCCCAGCAGGTATTGCAGATAGAAGATCAGCATCAGGATGCCCAGCGCGCTCTTGATCGGCATCGACAGGAAAAAGACGTTCAGCTGCGGCGCGGTGCGGTTCACCAGCCCCAGCCCCGCCGTCGCCAGCAGCATCACGATCAGCACGGGCGAGGCCAGCACCAGCGTGTTCCGCATCAGCGAATCCACCGTCCCCAGGATCTCCAGCGGCGTGCCGTTCCCCATGCCTCGAAGCGGACGGAAGATCGGCCAGATGTCGTAGCTCTTGTAGACGGCCGCCACCACGATCAGCCACGCGCCGCTCACGAAGAAGAGGACATTCAGGATCTGCGAGAAGTAGATGCCCGTCGTCGAGACCTGCGTGCCGTTCAGGGGCGAATAGACCTCCGACATCGTCGAGCCGCGCTGGTTGTCGATGATGCTCCCCACATTCTCCGCCAGGTAGAACGGTATCGACGCAAAAAAACCGATCAGGCAGCCGATCAGCACCTCCTTGACCGCCAGCAGAATGAACGGCCACACCGACATCTCGGGAACAGGCTGCATCTGGACTTTCGGGATCAGCAGCACGCACAGCGACAGCATCAGCACCCGCCGCGCCGTCCCCGTGATCATCGAGTCCTGCGTCGGAGGCAGAATCGCCATCACCCCCCCGAAGCGAGCCGACGCCAGCAGTACCGCGAAAATCAGACTGTGCACATACGCGTAATCCATCATTGCATTACTATAATCCCCCCGCGAAGATTTTATCCCCCGCTTATATTAGTTGCATCTCACATTTTTCTTGTCCCGCCGCCAGTTCGTCCTTCGTCCCGTCCAAAGTCCAGCGTCCAGCGTCCAAAGTCCCATCCCCCAAGTCCCCAAGTCCCCCCGTCCAACGTCCCGTCCAAAGTCCAAAGTCCCATCACCCCAGTCCCCAAGTCCCCCTGTCCAACGTCCCGTCCAAAGTCCAGCGTCCAAAGTCCAAAGTCCCATCACCACAGTCCCCAAGTCCCGCCGTCCAAAGTCCAGCGTCCAAAGTCCAAAGTCCCGTCACCACAGTCCCCCCGTCCAAAGTCCAGCGTCCAGCGTCCAAAGTCCCATCCCCCCCACATCCCTCGTCCCCGCCTCCCCCGCCATGCCCACCTTTCTGAAACTCCAGCTTCTCGCCATCCTGCAGGGCCTCACGGAATTCCTGCCCGTCTCCAGCAGCGGGCACCTCGTCCTTCTCAAGAAATGGCTTTCCGCAGACGCCCTCGTCGGCAGCCAGGGAGGGCCGCTCCTGGAACTGCTCCTGCATCTGGGCACCCTCCTGTCGATTCTCGTCTTCTACCGCCGCCGCATCGCCGCCCTCGCCACGGGCCTCGTCAAGCGCGACGCCGACTCCTGGCGCTACTCCCTCGCCATCGCCCTCTCCTGCCTTCCTGCCATGGCATTCTACTTCCTCGCGCACAAGAAAATCGACCAGTTCTTCGACCGCCCGCTCCACGTCGGCCTCCTGCTCATCGCCACGGGAATCATCCTCCTCTCGCAACTTTTCCTCCCCGCCGCCAAATCCAGTGCCTCCCGTCCAGGCTTCCTCCAGGCCCTCGGCATCGGCTGCGCCCAGGCCGTCGCCATCCTCCCAGGCATCAGCCGCTCTGGCTCCACCTACACCGCGGGACGCTGGCTCGGCGTCTCCTCCGAAGCCGCCTTCGACTTCTCGTTCCTGATGTCCATCCCCGTCATCGGCGGCGCCATCCTCCTCAAAATCAAGGAACTCGCCAATCTGTTCAGTTCCGGGCACGCCGCCGCGCTCCTCGTCGCCACGATCATCGCCGCCATCGTCGGCTACGCCGCCCTCAAACTCCTCTCGCTCCTCCGCGTCTCCGGCAAACTCTGGTGCTTCGGCCCCTACTGCATCGTCGCAGGCGCCCTCACCGCCCTCCTCTGCCACTGACCATGCCCATCCGCATCCATCCCAGCGACAACGTCGAAGTACGCGACGACGGGCACAAGTACGCCCTCCGCCCCATCCCCGCAGGCGCCCCCGTCGTCAAATACGGCCTGCCCATCGGACATGCCATCCGCGACATCGCCCCAGGCGAGCACGTCCACACCCACAACCTCAAGACCAACCTCGCGGGGAACCTCGAATACGCCTACGCCCCCGACTTCGCCGCCCCCCCTGTCCACTGCGACCGCACCTTCCTCGCCTTCCCCAGGCCCGACGGGCAGTTCGGCATCCGCAACGACCTCTGGGTCATCCCCACCGTCGGATGCGTCAACGCACTTGCCCGGCGCCTCGCCGACGCCGTCCACGGCTTCGCCCTCGAACACCCCTACGGCTGCTCGCAACTCGGCGACGACCACGACCGCACCGCCAACCTCCTGGCCGCCCTCGCCCGCCATCCCAACGCGGGCGGCGTCCTCGTCGTCAGCCTCGGCTGCGAAAACAACACCCTCGAATCCTTCCGCGAGCGCATCGGCGACGCATCCCGCCTCAACATCCGCTTCATGAAGGCCCAGGAGCCTGGCGACGAATACAGGCGCGGCCTCGCCCTCCTCGCCGAACTCGGCGCCGCGCGCCCCGCCGAGCGCATCCCCGTCCCCCTCTCGGAACTCAAGGTCGGCTTCAAATGCGGCGGCTCCGACGGCTTCTCAGGCCTCACCGCCAACCCGCTTGTCGGGCGCTTCTGCGACTGGCTCGTCCGCCAGGGCGGCACTGGCGTCCTGACCGAAGTCCCCGAGATGTTCGGCGCCGAGACCATCCTCTTCAACCGTTGCGTCTCCCGCGAGGTCTTCGACCGTGCAGTCAAAATGGTCAACGGCTTCAAGGAATACTACCGCCGCCACAACCAGCCCATCTACGAAAACCCCTCCCCTGGCAACAAGGCGGGAGGAATCTCCACCCTCGAGGACAAGTCCATCGGCTGCGTCCAGAAAGGCGGCTCCGCCCCCGTCACCGACGTCCTTGAATACGGCCAGCGCCTCCGCACACCTGGCCTCAACCTCCTCGCAGGCCCAGGCAACGACCTGGTCTCCTCCACCGCCCTCGCCGCCGCGGGATGCCACCTCATTCTCTTCACCACTGGCCGAGGCACCCCCTTCGGCACCGTCGTCCCCACCCTCAAAATCGCCAGCAACACCGCCCTCGCCCAAAACAAACCCCAGTGGATCGACTGGGACGCCCAGGCAAACCCCGACACCACCGCCTTCGCCGACTTCGTCCTCGCCGCCGCCAGCGGACACCCCCTCGCCAACGAACTCCACCGCGTCCACGAAATCGCCATCTTCAAGGACGGCGTGACTCTATAGTCCCTTCCGTCCCTTCCGTCCCTCCCGTCCCTTCGGTCCCTTCCGTCCCTTCGGTCGCTTCGGTCCCTTCCGTCCCTTCCGTCCCTCCCGTCCCTTCGGTCCCTTCCGTCCCTTGAAAAAAAGTCCCTTTTGCCGTTTGCAAAGCGCGCAGAATGGGATATTGTTAGCAGATGCACCGCCCGGCCTTCAAAGGCTGGATAATCCCCACTCTTTTCTGGAGTCCCTGCTTTGAGCACTAGTTTTGGTAGTTTAGGTGACCTGTTCCCTGAATCGGAAGTCCCGTGCCGCGTCCACGGCTGCAAGAACATGGTTCACATCTCGGGCACCCGCGCCATGTACAGCAAGACCGTCGAGCACGGGCGCAACAGCACGCCCATGTGCGACGAGTGCTACGCCTATTTCCAGACCCTGGAAGACAAGGAGATGCCCTGCTCCAAACCTGGCTGCGACGGCAAATGGATCTGGACCCGCTGGCAGCAGCTCGAAGCCCACGCCCGCGCCCATGGCCATGAGCCGCGTCCCCCGCAGGGCCTCTGCCCCAAGTGCATCGAAGAACTCAAGGAGGTGGAAGCCAAGCAGATCCCCTGCCGTGTCAGGGGCTGCAAGAACACCTGGAACTGGACCGCGAAGATGCAGCTCGAATCCAAGGACGGCAAGCCCCCCAGGCGCCTCTGCGACGACTGCTTCCGCACGCTGAACTCCCTCGAGGACAAGGAACTCAACTGCTGCATCAAGGGCTGCGACCACAAGGTCACCTGGACCCGTTTCCAGCAGCTCGAATACATCCGCTCTGGCGGCGATGTCGCCAAACCGCCCCAGCGCATGTGCGAACGCTGCCTCGCGCTCTACCATGAACTCAAGCCTGTCGAGGTCAACTGCCGCGTCAGCGGCTGCAAGGGCACCTGGCTCTACACCCCGCGCGAACAGGTCGAAGCCCGCATTGCCGCCCCCGAGGGCCAGGAACCCGCCGTCCCCAAGCGCATGTGCAAGAGCTGCTTCCAGTTCTTCCAGAACTCCAAGGACATTGAGCAGCCCTGCGCGAACCGCGGCTGCGACGGCAAATGGATCTGGACCCGCGCCATGCAGTTAGGCGGGCACGTCCACGGCCACGACCATGCCCCCCATCGGATGTGCGACGACTGCCAGAAGCGCCTCAAGGAACTCCAGCCCATCGAGCAGCCGTGCCAGGAGGCCGCCTGCAAGGGTACCTGGACCTACACGCCCGAGGAGCAGCTCAAGGACGCCCTCCTCAAGCGCCAGCCCGCCCCGCGCCACTGCGCCGCCTGCAAGGAGTTCCTCGCCTCCCATCAGTCCGAACTCGTCAAATGCGAGAAGTGCGGCGGCGAGTTCGCCTGGTCCGCCCAGGAGCAGTTGCTGACCTCCCTCGGCGCCTTCCAGAAACCGTCCGTCTGCGCCAAATGCAACTCGGAATCCCTCGCGGAGATGCCGCCGCCCCCGCAGCTCGTCACCCCCGCGCCGATCAAGCCGCTCACCGTCACCATCCCCACTGGCGGCCCGTGGAACGACTCCCCCGTCACCCGTGACTGGCCGCAAGGCATGACCGCCGACCTCATCGAGCGCATGGAGCACGCCACCCGCCGCGTCGTCTGCATCGGCGATGAGATGACTCTCCCCCCCGAGGACAGCAGCACCCCTGGCTGGACCGCGCTCCTTGAACGCCGTCTCCGCGAAAAGCAGCCTGGCACCGTCCTCCTCCAGTCCGGCCTCGCAGGATGCACCACCGACCTGGCCTGCGCGCGCTTCGAACGCGATGTCGCGCCCTTCGCCCCGCATCTGCTCATCTTCTCGTTCGCCTTCGCCGATTCCCGAAAGATGCCCGCCGACGCCTCCGCAGAGGCCTACGCCGCCGCCCTCCAGCCGCTTGAAGAGGCCTTCCAACGCTTTGTCGGCCTCGCCCGCGCCCTCCCGCAGCCCCCTGAACTCCTCGCCTGGCTCCCCAACCCCATCTATCCCCAGGAAGGCGGTCGCAACGACCTCTGGCACGACAACCCCGCCCCTGACGCCGAGGCGGTGCGCTGGTATGACGCCGTCCTCCGCGCCCTGCGCAGTTGGTGCCAGAAGGCCGAGGTCCCCGTACTCGACGCCAAGGCCATGTTCGAAATGGTCGGCCAGAAGAGCGCCCTCGCCTGGATGGCCACCTGGAACAGGCCCAACGCCGACGGCCTCAAGAACCTCGCCAACTGGTTCGCCGACAAACTCGGAAATCCGTAGCCAAATCCCCCCATGCGCATCGACATCACTCCCGCCGGCCCCGTCAAGCCGGTCCACAGCGTCGGCCAGCCGCCCATCCTCGGATGGGCCGACTTCAGCATGTTCCACTACCTGAAGGAGGCCGGGGTGAAATTCTCCCGCCTCCACGACGTCGGCGGCGCCTTCGGCAAAGGCATCTATGTCGACATCCCCAATCTCTTCCGCGACTTCGACGCCGATCCCGACGATCCCGCCTCCTACGACTTCGCCTTCACCGACAGACTGCTCCTCGCCCTCGCCGAAAATGACGTGGAGCCCTATTTCCGGCTCGGAGTCACCATCGAGAACGCCTGCCAGATCCGCGCCTACCGCATCTTCCCCCCAAAGGACTATCTCCAATGGGCGCGTATCTGCGAGGGCGTCATCCGTCATTACACCGAAGGCTGGGCCGATGGCCTCCATCTGGACATCACCCACTGGGAGATCTGGAACGAACCGGAGAACGAGCCGGACCCCATGGCCAACTGCATGTGGCGCGGCACCTTCCGGCAATATCTCGACCTTTATGAGACCGCCTCCAAATACCTGAAACGACGGTTCCCCAACCGGATGATCGGCGGCTACGCCAGCTGCGGTTTCTATGCCGTCACCAAATCCTTGAACTATGAACTGAGACGCGCCCGATATGAGTATTTCCTCCAGTCCTTCCACGACTTCGTGGACTTCGTCCAGGAACGGCAGTGCCCCCTCGACTTCTTCTCCTTCCACTGCTACGATGTCTGCGAAAATCTCCCCCGCCAAATCGAATACGCCCGGAACACCCTTGACCAAGCGGGCTTCCAGAACACCGAACTCTCCTTGAACGAATGGAAACCCAGCGGCGACCCCATCGGCTCCGCCGCGCAGGCCGCGCACATCGCCGCCGCCCTCTGCATCCTCCAGAACTCCCCCGTCCACGACGCCGAACTCTATGACGCCAGATGCGGCATGGGCGCCTACAGCCCACTCTTCGACCCAATCACCTACACCCCGCGAAAGCCATATTTCGCCCTCCGCGCCTTCAACGAACTCTATCAGCGCGGACAGGCTCTCGCCGTCTCCGACCTCCCCGACGGCCTCTACGCCGCGGCCGCAAAGGGTCCCGACGACACCGCCCTCCTCCTCGCCAACCGCGGCGCCGCCCCACAGCCCATCAATCTGCCCTCCATCCGCACCGCCCGCATCCTCGACGACACCCACGACTTGGACAATATCCCCATCCCCACCCATATCGCCCCAAACTCCGTGCTCCTGCTGACCATCGCGCCATAGCCCCCGGAAGCAGGGGTGCGGGGGGCGAAGCGCGGCGAAGCCTCTCTGCGGGCTCCCGCGTTCAGCGCGCCGTGCATACCTCATTCATCCGAAACAGGAAACGAGTTCATCCATGATCACCACACAGAACATCCAGACGAGGTTGTGCGTCATCGGCGGGGGGCTTTCAGGAATGTGCGCGGCCATCGCCGCCGCCCGGCGTGGCGTCCCGACCGTGCTGGTCCAGGACCGTCCAGTGCTTGGCGGCAACGCCTCCAGCGAAATCCGCATGCACATCTGCGGATCCAGAAAGCTTCTTGAAAGCGGCCTGGTCGAGGAACTCCGCCTCGCCAACCTCGCCCGCAATCCACATCATAACTACTCGGTCTGGGACAGCATCCTCTATGAAAAGGTGCGCTTCCAGGAGAATCTGACCCTGCTGCTCAATGCCAGTTGCCTGGACGCAGAGGCCTCAGGCCCCGCGGATGCCCGCCACATCCATTCCGTCAAAGTCTGGCAGTTGACCACCTACACGATGTTCACCATCCAGGCGGACTATTTTGTCGACGCCTCCGGCGACAGCATTCTGATCGAGCCATCTGGCGCGGAATTCAGGGACGGCCACGAGGCCCGCGCCGAATTCAACGAGACCATCGCGCCTGTGGAAGCCGACCGAAAGGTCATGGGCATGAGCACCCTCCTCGAATTCCGCGAACACACCTCTCCGCGCAAATTCATCGCGCCCCCTTGGGCCAACCGCTATCCAGACGACGCCTCGCTCTTTCACCGCGAACACGACCTCGGCCATTATCAGAATTTCTGGTGGATCGAGTTCGGCGGGGACGGCGAGCAGCCAGTCCTCAACACCGAGTCGGTGCGGGACGAACTGCTCGCGGCGGCCTTCGGCGTGGCCGACCATGTCAAGAACACCCCGGGGCACCATGCCGAGAACTGGGATCTGGAGTGGGTCGGATTCCTTCCAGGGAAACGCGAGAGCCGCCGCTATGTCGGCGACCATGTCCTCACCGAAGCCGATGTGCGCGCCGAAGGCAAATTCCCCGATGTCGTCGCCTTCGGCGGCTGGCCGCTGGACGACCACAACCCAGGCGGTTTCCATTATCCTGGCGAACCGAACATCTTCCATCCCGCCCCTGGAGTCTTCGGAATCCCCTACCGCTGCCTCTACTCCAGAAACGTCGCCAACCTGTGGATGGCGGGCCGCAATGTGAGCGTCAGCCACGTGGCACTCAGCTCCACCCGCGTCATGGCCACCTGTGCGCTCTTCGGCGAAGCCGTCGGCTGCGCCGCCGCCATCGCCGTCCGCGACAATCTCTCCCCGCGCGCCGTCGGCCAGCAGCGCATCCGCGAACTGCAGCAGACCCTGCTCGACAACGACTGCTTCCTGCCTGGCGTCGACCGCGACATCGACCCGTTCTGCCTACAAGCGCGCCTGGTTGCCTCTCATGGCGACGCCGAGGCCCTCCGCTCTGGCGCCATGCGCGGACACGCCTGGACCGCCGCCGACGGCGACTTCGTCGAGTACGTCTTGCAGGAGCCCGCTCCTGTCCAGGAAGTCCGCCTCGTCTTTGACAGCGATCTCGAGGGACGCCACCAGCGCCATGAGTTGAACATGCGCTCCAATTATCCGCTCGACGAACCAGAGGGCAAACTGCCGGATACCCTCGTGCGCGCCTATCGCCTGATCGGCGAGACGGACGGCCATCGCGAAACGGTCCTGGCGGAAGACCGGAACAACTGCCGACGGCTGGTCAAGATTCCCGTCCAGGCACCCCTGCGCCGCATCCGACTGGAACTCCAGTCCGCAGGGCGAGTGTGCAGTTTCGATTTCCACGGCTGACGCCCCCTGCGCCATCTCCGCCGGTTGGCTCCGATGCCCCGCCCCCGCATTCGCCCGCCGTGTGCCGGCGGGCTTGCCCGCCGGTTGGCTCCGACAACTCACGCCTCCCCCGCATTCACCCGCCGTGTGCCGGCGGTCACTCGCGCCAAGTATAGTCCGCTTTCGCCTTGCGCTGGTGGAGC
>JAEEXV010000017.1 GCA_016287975.1 Lentisphaeria bacterium
GGCGCCGCCGGTGGCGGTCGCCAGCGCGCAGATGGTCTCTTCGCCTGATGCGGACATGTTGGACAATATAACCGATGGTTGCGGATTTTACGGTGCCGCCCGCGCGGTCGTGCGGGCGCGCGAGTTTTTTGGGGCGTTGCGGGGTGGAACGGCGACGGGATATTACATTGGACGCGGTTTTCCAGATGGTCGGAACAACATGGAGGATATGGCGATGAGGTCAATGGAGTTCGACGGGAAATTCACGCCGGAGGTGCGGGCGCGGCTGCGCGCCAAGCGCTTGGAACTGGGCGCGTCCTTTCAGGCGCTGGGGGAGCATCTTGGCGTCCATGCGTCGACGCTGCGGAAGTGGGAGATGGGGGGGATCCTCGACTGCCACGGGCGGAATCTGACGCGGCTGAGGCGGTATCTGCGCGGGGAATATGATGCGGCGGCGGCGAAGGCGTCTCCCGCGCGGTCGGCCATGGCGTCGCGCGGGCTGGCGCCTGAACTGCGGCTGTGCATATCGCGGATGCCGGAGCTGTATGGGCTGTGCTGCCGCTATCCTGGCCTGGGCGAACGGATGGTGGCGGCCTTCAGCGCGACCTACCGGCAGATCGTGCGGGAACTGCATCGGGCCAGCGCCGTCCAGGCGGAGCAGTAGCGTCAGCCTGTCGGGGTGACGGGCTTTTCGCGCGGGAGGGGCCGCATGCGGAGGAAGAAGAGCAGTCCAGGCAGGAGGATGCAGGCGGTGGCGAGGAAGAGGTGGCGGAACTCGGCGATGGCGTTGTGGGGCACGAAGCAGTGCAGGAGGGTGGAGTTGATGGCGAGGCCCGCCAGGCCCGCGACCGCGCCTGAGAAGCAGTTGACGGCGATGGAGGCGACGACGTGCTGTTCCTGGGGGATGGAGCGGATGAAGTAGTTGCCGAGGGCGTTGCTGATGCAGATGAAGTTGCTGCCGATGACGAAGAAGGCGGTGCCCATGAAGGCGAGGCTGTGGTGGTCGGGGGCGTGCCCGAGGGCGAAGGCGACGGCGATCTCCAGCGCGTAGGCGATGACGAGGAGGTTGCGGGGGCCGATGCGCCCCGCGACGGGGGCGGTGGCGAAGGACATGACGCAGGCGCCGAGGGTATGGCAGATGGAGAAGAGCAGGGCGTGGTGGTTGCTGAAGCCGTAGCCGCGCTTGACGGTGAGCATCGCCATCGGGAAGAGCAGGATGTGCGCGGTGCTGGTGAGGAAGACGGCGGCGATCTGGCGCAGCACGACGGGCGAGTGGAGCATCGCGCGCAATTGCGGCAGGAGGGGCTTGCGGGCGGATTGCTGGATGGCGGCGGGTTCGTCGATATGGCGGATGAACCAGGTGGAGGTGATGCCGAAGAGCGCGCCGACGACCATGATGCCCGCCAGGACTTCCACGCTGGAGCGCCAGCCCAGCAGCAGGTAGATGGCGGCGAGGGCGGTCAGCGAGGCGAAATAGTAGCAGCCCGTGAAGAGGCCCAGGACACGGGAGACGGCGTCGCGCGGGGTGTAT
Organism: Lentisphaeria bacterium; assembly: GCA_016287975.1. Next base: position 1,511 of record JAEEXV010000017.1, read on the forward strand.
CCCGCAAGGAACGGGGTGGCGAGGACGATTCCTGCGGCGCGGAAGCCGTAGAAGGTGAAGGCCCCGCAGAGGAGGATGGCGATGGCGGTGCGGTGCCAGCCGTAGTGCACGAGGATGGCGGTGGAGGCGATGACGATGGCGGTGGTGTTGCGCAGCAGCCAGCAGATGGACTGGCACTGGGCGACGCCGACGCGGGCGGCGATGGGCTTGCCCAGGGGCAGGAGCAGATAGCCGAAGTAATAGAGCGCGCCGAGCGTGGCGATGACCCAGTTGGGGAGGCCGAGCTGCACCCCGAAGAGGATGAGGATGGTGTCCCCGACGCAGATGTAGGAGAGCCCGTTGAAGGTGTTGAAGCCGTATGCGTAGTGCTGCGAACGGCGCTGCTGCTCTTCGGTCAGGGGGTGCGGGAGAATCATGGGGACGGCGGGGGCTGGGCTTCCGGGCCGAGAACGGCCCGGCACGGGATGAAAGGCGGGGGAGCCTTGGCGGCCTGGGATTGTGCGGAACTGGCCGCATGAGGCCGTGGCGGAAAAAGCGGTTGGCGGCGCCTGCCTGGAGGGAGGCTGGCGCCGCCAATCGGTGCGGGTATGGAATCGGGTGCGCGCTTTAGAGCGGCGCGGGCGTCTTGCGGAGGGATTCGGCGAGGGCCTCGGCGCCGGGGCGGTCCTTCCAGTCGCCTTCGAGGAGCGCGTCGATGGCGTTGAAGCGCAGGGCGATTTCAACGCCGTGGCGGAGGCGCGGGGCGGCGATGCCCTGGGTTTCGCAGAGGCGGACGGCGCCGACGATGCGGTCCTCCCAGCCGAGTTTGCGGGTGAGGTCGCGGGCGACGCGGGCGATGGCGTCGGAGAGGAGCGGGGAGATCATGCGCTGGACGAGTTCCTTGGCCCAGGCATTGTAGTTTGCGGGCTCGAAGTATTCGTCGACGCCCGCGTATTTGCGGCAGAGGGCGGGGCCTGCTTCCTGGACGAGGGCCTGGAGGGTGTATTCGACGATTTCGGGGAACTTGGCGGCCTCGCTCATGTAGGTGCAGCCGCGTTCGGCGGCGAGGAGGGAGAGGAGCAGGTGGCTGGCGTTGTGGCCATAGAGCTTGGCTTCCTCGAAGGGGACGAGGTCGGCCTTGGCGAAGAGGTTCCTGATGCCGACTTCCTCGATGCCAGGGGCGCTGGAGGTGTAGATGGTGCTGAAGGCCTCGACGAGATGCCCCTTGGCGAAGCCCGGGGTCAGGGGCGGCAGGTCGCTTTCGGTGGAGGCGAAGACCTTGCTCATCTTGCCGATGACGGTGTCGAGGTAGTAGGTGTTCGGGTATTCGACGCCCATCGCGGCGGTGAGGTCGGCGGCGGCGGTGGTGCTGTTCTCGGAGGTGTAGACGTAGCGGCGGCCTTCGGGGTTGCGGGCGAAGGCCTCCTTCATCCACGGCGCGCAGAACTTGTAGAACTTGGTGGCGGGCAGCGCGGTGTTGAAGGCGAGCGCGTCCTTCGCGATCTCGATGAGCGCGGGCAGTTCCGCGGGGTCGTTGGGGTTGTAGACCTCGATGTCCTTGTAGGTCTGCGTGGTGATGCGGTCCGCCTCCGCCGTGTTCACGGTGATGGAGCGGTGCTGCTTGAGCGCGGCGACAAGCGTGGGCTCCACTTCCGCGAGGACGATGCGGTCGAAGCCGCCCTGGGCGGCGCCCGCGACGTAGATGCCGGTCTGGATCGGTCCGGCGCCGATGCCGATGAAGGTCTTTGCCATGATGATTAATTCCCTTGCTGTTTCATGAATTCACGGACTTTGGCGATCGAGACGGCACCGTCGGTGGCGGTGGGGCTCATCAGGTTGAAGATGGCGTTGGCGGCGCCGACATGGAGGGATTCCTCCAGCGGCAGATCCTCGTGCAGCGAGTACAGGATGCCCGCGCAGAAGGCGTCGCCCGCGCCGACGGAGCCGACGATCCTGGGCGCCTTGTAGGAGTCGATGCGGCATTCGGTGCCGTCGGCGAGGCGGGCGTAGGCGCCCTCGGGATAGTGGATGACGAGTTCCTTCCGGAGCCCCAGGTCGAAGAACTTGCGGGCGACCTCCGAGAGGGCGGGCACGTCGATCTTGCCGTCGGCGGTGCGCAGGTTGACGCCGAAGGCGTTGCCCGCCTCGACCTCGTTGATGGCGAGGACGTCGGTGCCGGGCATGGCGGCGACGACGGCGGAGTGGAAGACGTCGGGGCGCTGGGAGACCAGGTCGAGGACGGTGGTGTATCCGCGTTCGCGCATCATGCGCAGCACGCGTCCGCCGCGGGTGCCGAACTCGGGGTCGGCGGCGTCGAGGCCGCCCAGGAGCAGGAGGTATCCGAGGTAGAAGATGCGGGCGGGGAAGTCGATCTTCTCGAAGTCGGCGACGTCGAGTTCGTTGTTGGCGCCGCGGCAGTGGAAGAAGGTGCGCTTGCCGTCGGCGGCCATGACGAGGGTGTAGCTGGTGGGGGCGGTGGCGCTGACGGTGAGGCCGCGGCAGTCGATGCCGTGCTTTTTCGCGCTGTCGAGGATGAAGTGCCCCGCGGGGTCGTCGCCGATGCGGCCGACGCCGTAGAGCGGGATGGTGGGATCCATTGCGGCCAGGTCGAGGAGGACGTTGTTGGCGCCGCCGCCGCCAGTCATGGGTTCCTCGCGGATGATGTCGCTCAAATTGCCTTCGCCGGGCCAGCGGTCCATTTGCTTGATCTGGTCGACGACCCAGTTGCCTGCGCCGATGATGCCGCGTGCTTGCTTGTCCATGGGGAATGCCTCTGTGTTGTAGTGGGGAATGGGGTGAAAACCGTCTTAATGTATATTCGCTTTCAGGGCGCGGCGGCGCATGGGGGAAAGAAAAAGCGGGGATTCTCCAGGCGGAGTGTAGAATCGGTGAATTGCGCGCATTCTTAAGAGTGGGCGGACCAGAAAAGGCACCCGAAGGAAACGACAAGCCAATCCCTAAAGCAAAGGAGGAAAGCACCATGAATCGGAAATCTCTTTTCACACTCATCGAACTGCTGGTCGTGATCGCGATCATCGCAATCCTGGCGGCGATGTTGTTGCCCGCGCTGTCGAAGGCGCGCGAGAAGGCGCGGTCGATCTCCTGCGTGAATGGCCTGAAGCAGATATCGACCGCCGCAATGATGTATGCGCAGGACTACGACGAAACGCTGCCGCTGGTGGCCTCCGCATACACGACGAAATACGTGGATGTGACGACGCCAGGCGACAGTTGGTACGGGCTGCTGAACATGTATGTCACGAACGCCAAGTCCTTCGAGTGTCCGGCGGACACGGCGAAGACGAACGCCTCCGCGCTGATGGGCACGGACTTCGAGGTCTTCAAGTTGTCGTATGGTTTCAACGCGGTGTGCGATGCGCCGACGACCTCGTATGGCTCCTACAGCGCAATCGCGCCGAACATGACGGTGGAGAATCCGTCGGCGACGCTGATGCTGGCGGATGCCGGGGTGGTGCATGGCGTGCTGTATCCGTATGTCGGTTCGGAGATCGAGGCGTCCGGACATCTCGCCTACCGGCATGGCGACAACTTCAATGTCGTTTTCTTCGACAACCACGCCTCCACGATGAACAACAAACTGAACACTCTGACGCCGGACAAGGTCAAACTGGGGTTGACCGCCACCGACTATTGAGCGAAGAATTGGCCATGCCGCCGGCGGTGTCGTCTGCCAGGGACCCAACGATGCGCCGGCGGCATGGCTTTTTCGCTTTTTTCGCGGGGCGGGGTTGCGGATTTGGCAGGATGGGTTATAGTAAGGCGTTTTCCGTGCCGGGCTAGCTCAGTTGGTAGAGCAGTGGAATCATAATCCACGTGTCATAGGTCCGAGTCCTATGCCCGGTACCAATTTACCCAGAGAGAAGCCACTTTTTCGCCTTTTTTGGGCAGAAGGTGGCTTTTTTCTTCCCTCGAATGCTATATTCAGTCTCAATCGGTATCTCCGGCGTCAGGAACCTCGGAGGACCGTGCAATGGGCAGAAAGAAAAAGATAGGACTGGTAAAATTACCGGGCGCCATCTATCCATGGGGGACAAAGCGTGGGCAGACGCGCGAGGAGGGAGTTGATGCAGGCACCCCAGCCCTGTGAGCCGTTCTGGGCGAGTTCGGAGAAGTATTCCCCGATGGTGGGGGCGTCGTCGGCGACGAGTGGGGCGTAGAGGAGTTCGAGGACCCGGTCGGCGGTCGGCGCGTGCCCTTCCTGATAGAGCGGGGCGAGGATGATGGGGCACCAGCCTGGGCTGAAGGGGAAGTCGCCGCGGGTGCGCCGTTCCGCCGGCGGCAGTTTCTCCGCCCAGGCATCCAGGTTGCGGGCGAGGGCTGTGGCCATGCGGGAACGCCGGACGGGGTCGGGGACCAGTCCGCAATAGAGCATGAGCGCATTCCCATGATAGGAGAACTCGTCGTCGAACGCGGGCAGTGAACCGATGAACTGGCTGCGGAGCCGGGAATGGGCGACACCGGGGGCAAGATGCGGGAGGAGGCATCCTGTGGATTCGTCATAGAAGCGCCAGATTGCGCGGCCCAGGCGGTCGCGGAGGGCGTGGGCGGTCGTGGCCAGGCGGGCGGCGACCGTTTCCAAGTCGGGCAGGGATGCCAGCCGGCAGGCGGCATCGGCGGCGGCCAGGAGCATCGTGTTGACGGGCAGGCTGTAAGGACGGCGGTCGACGCGCCCCCAGTCGATCCAGTGCCAGGCCCATTCCGGAGGATGGAAGAGCCCTTCGTCCGTGACGTGGGCGGCGCACAGGGTCAGGAAGGCGTCGATTTGCGGGCACATTTCGGCGGCGAGAGAGTGGTCGTCAGTGGCGATGGTATAGTCGAGCACTCCTCTCACCCAGGCCATCGACTGGTCGAGGATCATGATCGGAGAGCAGTCGGAGGGGACGATGCATCTGGGAACGCCGTCCTGGTCGATGGCCAGCCCCAGCAGGCGCAGGCAGTGCCGCCACATGCAGGTTTCGCCGAAGGTGTGCCAGGCGGCGCGGGCGACGGCCACGGCGTCAAAGCACCAGAGATTCTCTTCGCGCCAGCAGTTGTCGACATACACGTCCTGCGTGGAGCCGCGGATGGTGTCGGCGGCGATGTCCCACAGGCGGGCGTGGATGGGGTTGTCGAAATGCGGTCTGGGCTTGTCGGGGAACGGGTAGTCGACGGAAAGCAGAAGCAGTGCCAGGTGGGGGCAGGCGCCAGTTCCAGCGAGGCGTAGGGTGAGGAATCGTCCGCCGCGCCAGTTGAGGTGGTGGAAACGGGTGCGGCCGGGCGCGGGCGAGAAACTGTCCGCCATACCGCCGACGCCGATGATTCTCGGGTCGGCCATGACGGAGGGCGTGCCGTTGAAATGGATGTCGGCGTAGAGTTCCGCGCGGAGCGAGGAGCCCTCCTCGCCTTGGACGTCCAGCGTGGCGAGGAAGGTGCGGGTGCGGCCCAGGTCGAAGGTCCAGAGTTCTCCTGGCCGGGCGTCGGCGATCACCCAGGCGTCACCGATGCGCGTCGGAGCGGGCACGGTGTCATCCTGGACCGGGGCGAGCGTCTGGAAGGCGAGGGCGAGATTGTCCTGCACGGAAACCATCTTCGCGGTGGCGTGGCCGCGCCAGCATGGCGTGGGAAGGAGCGGGGCGTAGACGAGATTCGGGGTCTCGCGGCGTTCCAGATGGCGCCAGGGCGGAGTCCAGTCGATGGGGCCTTGCAGGAACACTTCGGGCCAGTCCAGCGAAGCCAGGGGGCGCGTCATCCAGTCCAGGGGCTCCTGAGAGGCGTCCACGTGTTCCTGGAAGGTCTTGGCGCAGGTCTGGAGGAGGGCGGTCTCGGCATACCAGCGGGCGTCGGTGCAGCGCCAGCCCGGCCCGGTGGAGAGGATGGCCTCGCCGTCTGCCGTGAGCATTGCCCAGAGGCCGCAACGCCCCCGGTGGTTGAAGGCGCCTGTAGGCGGGGAGACGAGCACGGCGATGTGGTTGACGCCTGGTTGCAGCAGGCGCGTGACCTCCAGGACATCGTAGCTTTTATGCCGTTCCAGCGAGCGGGCCGGTCCGCAGGCGACGAACCCGCCATTGAGGAAGAGGGAATAGCGCTCGCAGGCGCTGATGGCGATTTCGGCATGACCGATATTGCCGCACCGGACTTCCGTCCGGAAGGCGACGGGGCGCGAATCGTATCGCCAGAGCCCCTGGTTCCATGCGGAACTGATCCAATATCCAGTGAGTGGTTCCATCAGAAGTCGGTTGGATTGCAAGTTGGAATCGTCTCCTTCGAGTTGACGGCACTAAATATAATCGCAACGATTCGGAACACCCTTCTTTTTAATCTGCAATGCACGACGCCAGCGCAAAAACAGTCCTCCCATTCGCGAACCGGCGTTATATTAACAACGGTTCCTTCGAGGTGACGCCCGGAGAGGGGAGTCAAGGCTGAACTCAAAAACGGCTTTAGGCCTTTTTAGACCACTCGGGACTGGAAATGCTGCCGCTAACGGCGGTCTCAACCGGTCTTTCCCTGGGTAAAGGCTTCGGCACACAGGTGGGGGAACTCGCCTATGCCGATACCAATTATTGGATCCCCATGGCGTTTACCTCCTCGTCGTGGTTTTTTGCTGGTGTAACTTTGAGGAGGCGGAGGATTGATGATGAAGCGCTGGATGATGTGGATTTTGCTGGCGGGGCTGTGCATGGGGCTGTATGGCCAGACGGTGCCGTCGGCGTGGCTGCAGGAGCATTTCGGGACGTCGTTGGTGAAGGCGAATGGCGCGTCGGTGTCGGTGGGGCCGGCTCTGGGCCAGAAGCGGGTCGTCGGGATCTACTTTTCGGCGCACTGGTGTCCGCCGTGCCGCGCCTTCACGCCGAAACTGGTGGAGTTCCACCAGGAATGCATGAAGAAGAACTATTCATTCGAGGTGGTATTTGTCAGTTCGGACAAGACGGCGAAAGACATGGCGGGCTATATGAAGGAGACCTCGATGCCTTGGCTCGCGGTGCCGTTCACGGCGAAGCAGCGCCAGGCGCTGATGCAGAAATACGTGGTTCGCGGCATTCCGACGCTGATCATCCTGGACCACACGGGGCGGGTGATTTCCAGAGACGGCAGATGGGATGTGCAAATCAACGGCGTGAAGGCCTTTTTGCGTTGGCTTGCACCCGACTACAAGCCGCTGACCTACCAGGACTATCAGAAGAAGGCCACGCCAGAAAAGACCGCGCCGAAGACCAGGAAGGGAAGGCGGAAGTAGGACGCCGCCGGCGTGTCCTGCCATCTCGGGGAAGAAGATCCTGCCATCCTGTTTGGGAAAGAAGGCCCCTGAAACTATCCGAATTATACATAATTCAGACACTTAGACTGTGCGAATTTTCATAAATTCGCACAGTTTGAGTTGGAAAACCTCCATTGACGTGGTATTTTATTGACACAGGCGTTGGTAGGAGGCATTTCAGGTGAGGTCGAATATGAAAATCAGGCGCTATTATCTTGACAGGATTCCATCGATGCTCCAGCCTGGCAAGGTGCTGGCCATCTACGGTCCACGCCGTGCAGGCAAGACGACCCTGATCGGGGATTTCCTGCGGACTTGGAATGAAGGGAGATACTTTCTTGGGACTGGCGAGGATCGGTCGGTAAGGGAGGTCCTTGAGTCGTCTGACGTGAACCTCATTCGCGGCGCGTTCTCTGGCTATGCCCTGGTTGTCATCGATGAGGCGCAGGCATTGGCCAACGTGGGGGCGGGGCTCAAACTGCTGGTCGATACGCTGCCCGAGGTGAAGGTCATAGCCTCCGGCTCCTCGTCTTTCCAGTTGGCCAGCGGAATCGGCGAGCCACTGACCGGCAGGCGACGCACGGCCACGCTCTTTCCCGTCGCGGCGATGGAACTTGCGGCCGAGTGCGGGGGCATGGCCTTGCGGCAGAGGCTGGACGAGTTGCTTGTCTATGGATCGTATCCAGAGATTCTCACCATTGACAACGCGCTGGACAAGGCGGAGGCCCTGCACGAGCTATGCGGCTCCTACCTTTTCAAGGACATACTTGCCTTTGAGAACCTTCGGAATGCGGACAAGATCCATCGCCTGCTGAGCCTGCTTGCCTTCCAGGTCGGGAAGGAGGTCTCCATCACGGAACTGGGCACGGGCCTGGGGTTGAACCGACTCACCGTTGAACGCTACATCGACCTGCTTGAGAAAACCTTCGTGATCTTCAGGATGCCAGGATTCTCCCGCAACCTTCGCAGCGAGGTGACGAAGACCAGCCGCTACTATTTTCGGGACAACGGCATCATGAACGCGGTCGTGAACAATTTCAATCCGCTTGACATGAGGAGCGGGGTTGATGTCGGGGCCCTGTGGGAGAACTTCATTGTGTCGGAGCGGCTGAAAAAGCAGGAGTATGCCCGCATTCTTTCCAACAACTATTTCTGGCGGACCTACGAACGACAGGAAATAGACTTGGTCGAGGAACGCGGAGGTCGGCTTTACGGCTATGAAATCAAGCATGGCAAAGCCAAACCAGGCGCGCCCTCGCTCTGGAAGAAAAACTACCCAGATGCCTCCTACCAGGTCGTCTCCCGCCAGAATTTCGCCGACTTCATCTTATGACGGCGGCCTGCCTTCCTGGGGATTCGCGCGCTACATGCTTTGTTTGGCGCGCGGTCTGGGGAGGGTGTATGCGAAGAGGGAGTTGCAGACGGCCATGACGGCGGCGAAGGAGAAGAGGACGCCGATGCCGCAGCGCGCCCATACAACTCCGCCGATGGGGCCGACGGCGATGGATATGAAGTGGTTGATGGAGATGCCAGTGGAGAGGGAGGAGGCCAGTTCGTCCTGGGAGGAGGAGATTTCGCGCAGATAGATGTTGGTGGCCAGGGCGGTGGTGCTGATGATGGCGTCGAGGAGGAAGTTGGCGCAGACGACGGCGCAGGCGACGCGGGCGGGGAAGAGGTTTCTGGCGAAGCCGTAGAGGAGGCAGACGAAGCAGAGGATGACGGTGTCCCAGATCATGATGTTTCGGTAGCCGACCTTGTCGGTGAGTTTTCCGACGAGGGGGGCGACGAGGATGTTGACGGCGGCGCAGATGCCGAGGAGGAGCGCCATGGAGGCGGTGGAGAAGCCGTAGACGCGGATGAGGACGTAGGGGGCGAAGGTGAGGAAGATCTGCTTGCGGGCGCCGTAGAATAGTTCGAGGGCGTAGAACTTGTTGAACTTGCGGTTGAAGTAGAGTTTTGGGCGTCTGGCGCGGGTTTCGGGGACCTTGACGACGAAGGTGCACAGGATGCTGACGAGGATGAGGACGGCGACGGTGGCCCAGACGATGTTGAAGAGGGCGCGCTGGGAGAGGGCGGTGCAGCGGGTGCCGAGGAAGAAGATGAGGGCGACGACGAGGGAGCCTGCGACAGTGCCGAAGTTCATGATGCTGGTCATGAAGCCGAGGGACTGCCCCGCGTGCTCGGGCTGCGCGACCTGCATGGCGATGACCTGTCGGGGCGGCATGATGAGGTGCTCGCCGAGGCTGTAGATCATGATGAAGCCAGTGACGTAGAACTGGTTGGCGGGGACGAGCATCAGGGCCGCGCCGACCATTGAGATGGCGGTGCCGATGCGCAGGATGCGCCAGTCGGAGACGCGGTGCAGGAGGGCGAAGAGCAGGACCAGGATGAGCCCCGGGAACTCGCGGAAGAACTCCAGCCAGCCGCGTCCGACGGAATCCATCGAATAGATGTCGGAGAGGAAGTTGTTGAGGGCGGCGGCGAAGCATCCGATGCCGACGCCCCAGACCAATATGCTCAGGAAGAAGACCCGCCAGGCGACGCCTGGACGGAAGATTTCGGAGGGCTTCATTTGGCGGTCGGGAGTTTGCAGATGGAGCAGGAGGCGCAGGAGAGTTCCTCTGGCGGCTCGTAGGTCGTGCCGGCCTTGGCGGCGGCGCGGATGCGCAGGTGGTTGATGCCCGCGAGGAAAAGTCCGAGGACGATGAAGGCGCCTGGCGCGAACTTCAGGAGTTTGAAGCCGTTCCAGTCGGGGACGACGGTGAGTTCGAAGAGGGTGCCGTCGGCGAGGAACTCGCGGACGGCGCCGAGGGCGGTGAGGGCGAGGGTGAAGCCGAGGCCCATGCCGACGCCGTCGAGGAGGGCGAGGGCGGGGTTGTGCTTGGAGGCGAAGGCCTCGGCGCGGCCCAGGACGATGCAGTTGACGGTGATGAGCGGCAGGTAGATGCCGAGGGCATGGACGAGGGCGGGGGGCGCATACGCGTCCATGAGCTTCTGGAGGATGGTGACGAAGGTCGCGATGATGACGATGAAGCAGGGGATGCGGACCTTGTCGGGGATGATGGCCTTGAAGAGGGAGACGACGAGGTTGCTGCCTGCGAGGACGAAGGTGGTGGCGAGCCCCATGAAGATGGCGTTCCGCGCGCTGGAGGAGGTCGCGAGGGTGGGGCACATGCCGAGCATCAGGATGAGGACGGGGTTCTCTTTCCAGATGCCGTTGGTGAGGGTCTTGAGGGCGGACATGGGCGGATGCTGCGAATGGCAGGGTGAAGGGGGGAAATCAGCGGGGGCGGGTGTGGAATGCCTTGGCGGCGCGGTTGACGGCGGTGAGGACGGCGTTGGAGGAGACGGTGGCGCCCGAGACGGGGCGGAAGCCGTCGTCGAAGGCGATGCCGCCGGCGGGGAGGGAGCGCCCCTTGAACTGGTCGAGGTATTCGTTGGGCGGGAGTTTCGGGGCGTTGGCAGTTTCGGAAAGGCGCCAGATGGAGCGGGGCTCCTCGCGCTTGCAGGCCTTGGAGCCGATGCCAGGGGTCTCGGAGTTCTGGGTGACGAGGACGCCGAGGATTTTGCCGTCGGGGGCGAGGCCGACGAGGACGGTGAGGTCGCCGCCGAAGCCGTTGCGGGCGGTGGCCTGGGCGCAGAAGGCGAGGGGCTTGCCCTGGGCGTCGCTGGCCTGGAAGAGGAGGACGCCTTCCTCGGCGGATTCAAGTTCCGTGGTCTGGGCGACGCCGTCGGGGAGGACGAGCTGCATCTGGCGGGTGCGCTCGCGGAGGCGAGCCTCCGCGATGGGCTTGTCGGTCCTGGCGGAGACGAATGCGAGGGCGGCCCCGGCGACGAGGCAGACGAGGGCGAGGCTTCCAGTGAGTTTGAGGATCTCTTTCATGATGGCGTCACTTGGCGAACTTGAGGCCCTTCTGCTTGGGCATTCCGAAGGGCCTGCCCTTGGTGAAGCGGTCGATGAGAGGGGTGAAGGCGTTCATGATGAGAATGGAGAAGGAGACCCCCTCGGGGTAGTTTCCCCAGAGACGGATGGCGCTGGTGAGGATGCCGCAGCCGACGGCGAAGATCACGCTGCCTGTGCGGGAGAGGGGGGTGGTGACCATGTCGGTGGCCATGAAGAAGGCGCCGAGGAGAAGGCCGCCCGTGAGCAGGTGGAAGAGCGGCGGGGCGTACTGGCCAGGCGCGCAGATCCACGCGATGCCGGTGATGAGGAAGACGGTGCCCAGGTAGCAGACGGGGATCTGCCAGCGGATGATGTTCAGGAAGATGAGCAGGACGCCCCCCAGCACGATCGCGAGGCCGCAGGTCTCGCCCAGCGAGCCTGGCTTGCCGATGCCCAGGAAGAGCCGCCCGTATTCCTGGCGGTGCAGGACGGGGGTCTCGCGGGCCTGCTTCTCCTTGCGCGCGGTCTTAGCCTGGGCGAGGGGGGTGGCGCCTGTCGCGGGGCGCACTAGGGAGCCGCGCTCGGCCGCGCGACGCGGGGGGTGAGAGAGAAGGTGCCCAGGGAGCAGGCGGGGATCTGACAGCGGATGATGTTCAGGAAGATGAGCAGGACGCCCCCCA
>JAEEXV010000179.1 GCA_016287975.1 Lentisphaeria bacterium
CCCCCCCCCTGCTTGGAAGCGCCTATTTCTTCAGCATGGCGCGGACATCGTCGAGCTGTCCAGCGGAGCCGAGTTTGACGTTCTTGGCGGCGATGAAGTCCGCATACTCGGCCATGAAGACCTTGCCGGGCTTGCGCAGGTCGAAGTCCTCAGGCTTGTTGAGGAAGTGCTCGCGGTGGACGCGGCACCACACCAGACGGCCGTCGGTGTCGATGTTGATCTTGGTCACGCCGAGTTTCGCGGCGGGCAGGAACTGGTCGGCGTCGACGCCCTTCGCGCCGTTGAGTTTGCCGCCTGCGGCATTGATGCGGGCGACCTCATCCTGCGGGACGGAGCTGGAGCCGTGCATCACCAGCGGGAAGCCAGGCAGCAGTTTCTGGATTTCGGTCAGCACCTCGAAGTGCAGGCCCTGCGTGCCAGTGAACTTGAAGGCGCCGTGCGAGGTGCCGATCGCGCACGCCAGGCTGTCGCAGCCCGTCGCCTCGACGAAGCGCTTCGCGTCGGCGGGGTTGGTCAGTTTCGCCTCGCTCTCGGAGACGACCACGTGCTCCTCGACGCCGCCCAGCTGCCCGAGTTCGGCCTCGACCACGATGCCTTTCGCGTGCGCGCGCTCCACCACGCGCTTGGTGATCTCGACATTCTCCTCAAAGGGCTTGGAGGAGGCGTCGATCATCACGGACGAGTAGAAGCCGCTGTCGATGCAGTCGTAGCAGGTCTGCTCGTCGCCGTGGTCCAGATGCACCGCGAAGATGGCGTCAGGATAGATCTCGTCGGCGGCGCGGATGATGGCTTCGAGGAAGACCTTGTTGGTGTAGCTGCGGGCGCCCTTGCTGAGCTGGATGATGAAGGGGGCCTTGCTCTTCATGTTGCCGTCGAAGAGCCCGACGCACTGTTCGAGGTTGTTGATGTTGTAGGCGCCGATTGCGTACTTGCCGTAGGCGTGCTTGAACAGTTCTTTCGTGGTGACAATCATTTTGCTCCAGTCCTTCTGCTGTGGAATTTGCCCCGACGGACATCCCGACGGGGCGAATGGTGAACACTGCCCTTAATATAACCGCGCAGCCGCGGATTTCCCGTCAATCCTTGTAGGGAATCTGAAGACTCACGCCATCCTTCAAATCCGCATTCCCCTTCACATGCGGGTTGTAGCGCAAAATGTCATCCACCGTGACCGACAAGTCGGCAGCAATCTTCTCCAGCGAATCCCCGGCAAACACGGAATAGTCAAACGTCCTGACATTCCCAGCAGGCTTGGCCGCCGCAGGCGCGGCCGCCGCGGGTGGATCCACCTTCGCGGCGGGCTCGGCAGCACCCTTCGCAGCGGGAGCGGCAGCAGCCGGAGCGCCCTCCTTCTTCGCTGGCGCGGCGGACTTCTCCGGCTTCACGGGGCCCGCCTCGCCGCCCTTCGCGGCCACCGCCTTCTTCCCAGGCTTCGCGCCTGCGGCGGGCTTCGCGGCCGCCTCTTTCTTCGCGGGAACCACGGCATCCTCGCGCAGCTTCAGTTTCTGGCCCTTGCGCAGATTGTCCGTCTTGAGGTTGTTCCACTTGCGCAGATTGTCCATCGACACCCCGTAGCGGCGCGAAACCGTCCACAGGGAATCATTGGCCTCGACCGTATAGATGCCGTCGTCAGGCAGCGGATTCCGCCCAGGCTTGGCGGTCGTCTTCGCGGCGCCCTTCGGGGCCTTCTCCGAGGTGATGCCTGCAGGCGTGGCGGGCGGATCGGGCGGCAGCGCCATCCCGCCTGCGACTGCGGGAGCGGACGGCTTCAGCGCACCCTTCGCGGACTTGGCGGCGGGCTTCTTCGCGGACTGCGCCGAGGCATGCGCCGCGCCTGGCAGATTGATCCGCTGCCCCGCCTTCACCTTGTTCGAGGCCTCGATCTGCGGATTCACCGCCATGATCGCCGCCACGGTGGTCCCGTTGTCCTTCGCCACCTTGCTCAACGTCTCCTTCGGCTTCATCACGTGCGTCCCCGCAACCGCGGCACCAGCAGGCGCTGCGGGGCGTGCGGCGGGCTTGGACACCACGCCTGGCGTGGTCATCCCGGACTGCGCGGGCACAAAGGACGGTTCCGCAGGCTTCGCGGGCACAAGGGGGGCCAGCGGCTCGCGCGATCCGGGCGCGGGCAACTCGGGCGCGCGGCGCGCGGCGCGGGCCTCTCTTGCCGCCAGCGGCGGCGGGACGGCGCCGCGGCTTCCCATCACGCCTGTGTAGGAGGGCGGATTCTTCGTCTTGCAACCCGTCAGGGAAAACAGGATTCCAGCGGCAATCCCCGCCCCCAGGCAGCAATGCACCAACCGACTAAACGACTTCTTCATCTGGCAAAACTCCTCCGTCATGCAATAGGCTTTCTGTGAACCGCGAAAAGAAACAACTTCCGACAAAAGAAAACTCCGCATCCCCTCACTTCGAGGCCAGCCTCCGCGCGGCCGCCGCAAAGCGGTCGCCGCGCTCCGCATAGTCCCTGAACATGTCCATGCTCGCGCACGCAGGCGAAAGCAGCACCACGTCGCCAGGCTCCGCAGCCGCGGACGCGGCTTCCACCGCCTCCTCCAGCGAACCGAACTCCCGGCACGGAATCTCCCCTCCCCACGTCTGCGCCAGGCGCGATCGGCAGGCCCCGATCAGGTAAGCACCCTTAACATACATTCTCAATTCCGTTTCGGCACCAGTCAAATCACATCCCTTGTCCAATCCCCCTGCAATCAGATGAATTTTCCGCCCCCGCACAGGCCCGATCGTGCACAGCGCCTGCCGCATCGCATCCACATCCGTCGCCTTCGAATCGTCGACATAATCGACCCCGTTCGCCTGGACGACGCGCTCGATCCGATGCGCCCCAGCCTGGAAGGACTCCAGCGCCTGGCGATAACTCGCCAGCGGAATGCCCAGCGCCGTCAGCAGCGCCGCCACCGCCATCGCGTTGGCGAGATTGTGGTTGCCCTTCAGGCACAGCGACGCGCGCGGAACCAGCGGCGGCTCGCCCGCCCGCCCGATCCCCTCGACCGACACCGCCCAGTCCGCAGGCCCTGGACAGGGCGGCAATGCCTCCCCTGAAAGCCACAGCCGACTTCTGCTGCAGCCCGCAGGCGTCTCCACCCACGGCTCCAGCGCCGCATGGTAGACGGCATGGCCGTTTGGCTGGAGTTGCCGCAGAACATCCAGTTTCAGCCGCCGATATGCCTCCATGCTCCCGTGCCGATTGAGATGGTCAGGCGTGACATTCAGCACAATCCCCCCCAGCGGATGGAAGCGCGAGGCGAACTCCATCTGGAAACTGCTCACCTCGACCACCGCATAGTCCAGCGGCGGATTCTCCAGCACGACCGCGGACAATGGCGTGCCGATGTTGCCGCACGCCACCGCGCGCCTCCCCGCCGCGTTCAGGCACGCCGTCAGCAACTCCGTCGTCGTCGTCTTGCCGTTCGTGCCAGTCACCGCCAGCAGCGGCCACGGCGCCAGCAGCGAGGCGAACTCCTGCTCCCCCAGCAACTCCGCACCCGACGACGCCGCGCGGCGCGCCAGCGCCGAACCCGCCGCCACGCCAGGACTCACCAGCACCAGCGCCGACGCGTCCCAAGCCCAGGCGTCCTCACCGAAACCCGCCCGCAACTCGATGCCCTGCGCCGACAACTCCCCCGCCAGCCGCGCCAACTTCTCCGCAGGCGCATTGTCGACGACCACCACGGCGCCCGCGCCGCGCGCCTTTGCCAGCCGCGCCGCCGCCACGCCGCTTCTCCCCGCCCCCAGCACCACGACTGTCCGCCCCGCCAAATCCGACATCGACATCACTTCCTGCTCTCAAAATACGCGGTCGCCGCCATATACGAACTGCGCACCAGCGGCCCCGCCACCGCCTTGCAGAACCCCAGTTCCGCCTCAGCATGGCGCGCCCAGCGCGCGAACTCCTCTGGCGTCACATAGCGCACCACTGGCAGCTGCGCCGGCGTCGGCTGCAGATACTGCCCCAGCGTCACGATCGACACCCCCGCCTCCCGCAAATCCTTCAGCGCCTGCCGCACCTCATCCTCGCCCTCCCCCAGCCCCAGCATCAGCCCCGACTTCACCACCGTCCCCGCCTGCGCGTGCTCCGCCGCATGGCGCAGCACCGCCAGCGACCGCCGATACTGCGCGCGCGAACGCACCTGCGGCGTCAGCCGCTCCACCGTCTCCAGGTTGTGCCCGAAGACCGCAGGGCGCGCCGCAAGCACCTGCTCCACCGCCGCGAAGTCCCCGTTGTAGTCGGAGCACAGCACCTCCGTGAGCGCCTCGGGCAGGCGCGCGCGGATCGCCTCCACCGTCGCGGCCATCGCCCCCGCCCCGCCGTCCGCCAGGTCGTCCCGCGTGACGCAGGTCACCACCACATAGCGCAGCCCCAGTTCCGCCGCGCTATCCGCGACGCGCGCAGGCTCCCCCGCCTCTGGCGGCGCGGGGCGCCCGTGGTTGACCGAGCAGAAGCGGCACGCGCGGGTGCAGGTATCCCCCAGAATCATGAAGGTCGCCGTGCGGTGCCGCCAGCATTCGCAGCGGTTCGGGCACTTCGCCCCCTCGCAGACGGTATGCAGCCCCGCGCCACGCAGCAGATGGCGCATCTCGTTGCGCTCACGCCCGCCCTGGAACGAGGTCTTCAGCCACGGCGGCAGCGGCGCGCGGTGCGCCGCGCTGCGTCGGCACAGCCCCGCCAGCTCCTCGCCATGCGCCGCCAGAAACGCCGCGTCCGCAGGCGCAAAGGACAGCGTCCCCCACTCCTCGGGCGCGAACCACGCGCACTGCTGCCCCTCGCGC
>JAEEXV010000180.1 GCA_016287975.1 Lentisphaeria bacterium
GTCCAGACGCCCTTCGGGGGCGATTGTGAGGGTTGTCCCCTCAAGAGTTTTAGCGATGTTCATGAAAACGGTTGTTGTTATTTGCTGCTATTGTTGGAAGTTTCGGGCGATGCAATGTAAATCAACTAAATATACTACAGAAAAAGCGCATTAAGGTCACGCCCGCAGGGATTCCTGCGACGGGACGGCGCAGGCGGCAGGCGGCCGCGCCTGCGCGACCATGGCGGAATTCGGCAGGCGCGGCATGGGGCCCTGCTACAGCTGGATTCCGTCGCGGCGGGAATCCCTTTCCTCAAACTCCTGCAGGTGTGTCATTTCGGCGATGTTCTTCTCGCTGAAGGCCTCGAAGAACGCCTCCCGTTTCTCCGGCGGCACGGTGATGGTGGCGCCGCCCCTCGCATACTGCGGGAGGCGGATGCTGGCCACCGTACAGCAGGCGAACAGGTACGATTTGGTCTCCTCGGTGAGCGGGCCCTTGGTCGTGTAGACGAGGTTGCCCGCCTCGTCCAGGCGCGCCTCCCAGGGTACGCGCTTGCCGGGCTCGATGGCCAGATGCCTGAGCTCGACTTCGCCATGGGGACTCTTCCAGGTGGTCGGCGAGGTCAGCTTCTCCAGATTGGAGAGGCTTTCGATGGCCCCCCGCTGGACATCGTCCCCCTGCGGCTGAAGGGCGTCGTAGAGAATGAGCTGGGAGGCGAAGACATGGAGGATTGTTCCGATCTGGGTGCGGAACTCCGCCTCCATGTCCGCGATATTCGAGAGGATGGCGCCGCGCAGCTTCCTCTCGGCGTCGCTGATGCCTGGCTCGAGGGGGTTGAACTTGGCCTTGTAGGAGGTGAAGAGGTCGTTGAGCTTGGTCGAGCCGGGGGCGACGAGTTCGCGCAGCTTGAGGACGCCCTCGAATTTGGCGAAGCGGGTGTCGTCGTCGAAGACGCTGAAGTTGCGGAAGCGCTTCTCAAAGACGCCGGCGTTCTTGTCGCGGAAGGAGAGGTCGTCATGGATTTCCAGATCCCTGCCGTTGCCTTCCAGCGAGTGGCCGGGGTCGATGGCAAAGAAGTGCCCGTCCACAATTCCCTTGTTCTGGCCATGGGAGCCGACGGCGTCGCGGTCGGCCAGCGCAAGGAAGAGGGCCTTGTATTTGCCCAGAGGCTCCAGCGGGGTGGCGCCAGGCGGCGCAACCGCCTGGCCGTCACGCAGGAAGCCATTCTCCAAGTCCTTGTAGCCGTTGGCGAACTTTGCCGTGAGCATGAGCTTGGGGTGGCCGTCGGAGTACTCGCCGCGCACCAGCGAGAGCTCCTGCGCGGGAACCCCCAGGAGGCGCGTGAGGTCGTTGGCCAGCGCCTCGCGGACGGCTCCCGCAGAGGCCTCGTCGGCGGTGGTCAGCCGAAAGCGTCTGTAGAAGGTGCCCTTGACGATGCCGCCTTTCACGCCGACGCGCTCCGGCAGGCGGAAGGACCCCTGGCTGCCCGCCTTCAACTGCTTGAGGCGGTCGCCTTCATTGTAGTCGAGCTTGACAATGCTCCTATCCGCGAAATGCTTGAAAATGGGAGATTTGTCATAATCGTCGCTGTCGGTCGGCTCGTTCATGACCGCATTGCGGATTTCAATGAAGAGCGCACGTTTTACCCGTGTGATGAGCGTCTTCTGTTCAGGGGTCGGCGCATTGCCGCCTGGCGGGATGATGGTCTTCGGATCGATGCTGGGGAACTTTGCCCTGAAGGCCTTTGCAATGGCGCTGTCCGGCTGCGCGAGGTCGCGTTCCAGCACGAACTCCGCCACGGCGGCGACGCCCGCCGGATGCATCCGCCCCGCCAGCATGATCAGCTCGCGGCGGGAGGCGGGCGGATTCGCCTCGGCACGCGCCTGCAGCGACGGGCACCGCGCGATGAGCGCCTCAAGCGTCATGCGGCTCTCCGGCGACCAGATGTCCGCCAGCAGGCCGCGCGTGTCGTCAATAGACCAGTCGTTCCGCGTGATGAAGCCCGGCTCCACGCCGTTCGTCTTGAGCTTCTCCAGCAGGACGGGATTCGCGCCGCTGCGGTTGATGCGCATGCCGGCGCCGAGAAAGCCGCCCTTGACGCGGTCTTCAACCGAAGTCGTGTGCCGCGCATAGACCGCGGTCGCCGTCAGCCCCTTGAGGCCGACCGGCTCGTCGGGCGCGACAGGCGCCTCCAGCTCTTCGCGGACGCCCAGCTGGACGCCGCCCGTGTCCCCGTGCCGCGCGGCGACATTGCGGATTGCGGTCGCCGTGGTGAGGTCGATGAGGTCGTCGACAAGCTGCTCCAGCCGCTCCTGCGTCCGGCAGTTCTCCAGGAAGACAGGCGGGTCGCCCATCGGGTTGTCGTGCAGCAGCTGGCGCAGCTCCTTGCGGACAAGGGGCGCCAGTTCGTTCACCTTCGGCGAAACGCGTAGCTGGCGGTTCATTTCGCCGATGAAGCGGTATTTCTTGACGGTCTCCAGCTGGGAGAGGGTCGCCTTGACGTCGCAGGCGCGCAGAGACTTGTGGGTCTGCATGCGCGTGCCCACGACAGTGTCGAAGGCATGGGTGCCGAAGACGCCGTATTTGGCCTCCAGCGCCGCCTTGAAGGCGCGCATCGTCGCGTCGTTGACCTTCGCGCCCGAGGAGAAGACCAGATTGCCCAGTTTCAGGCGCTGCGCCTCGTCCTCTCCCTTGACGACGATGTCGCGGGAGGAGAACCAGCTGGATTCGGCCAGGGATTGGAATGTGTCGATGGAAAGTGGCATGGCGTCGCCTCGTCTTCCATGGAATGGTTACGGGTTGATTTCAAAGGAGGAGCGCGCGAATCTCACCTCGTCGGCCGACACGGTCATGTTGCCCTTCAGGTCGCCGCGGATGCGGTCCGCCCAGCTGTCGCACAGCTGCAGAATCTTCTCGATGGTGGTGACGAAGGTCTCCGGCGCCGCGATGCAGCGGTCGAGATTGAAGAGGTAGTTGTAAACGACGGCCTCCGTCTCCGGCTCGAAGGCGAAGCAGCCGCCGCCGGTCCCGCGGCCGAAGAGGTTGGCCGACAGCAGGTCGCGGTAAACCTCGCGCCCCGTGATCTTGGGCAGCGTGATGACCTCGATAAAGCACAGGATCTGCCCCGTCGCCTCGATGAACTGGAGGCTCATGGTGTATTCGTCCTGAACGCGGACGCTCACAAAGCCCGATTCATCGGGGACGAGCGCCTCAAGTCCGGTCTGCTTGCGGATGACTGCAAGGAAATTCTGGTAGTCTTTTAGGTTGGCCATGGCGTGTGATTTCCTGTGGTGGTTGATGGTTGGAAGTTTCTTTGGCGGCACGGCAGTCAGGCCGCGCCAGAAGGGTTGATTAATGTATTTGGTTGGTATGGAATGAGTTGGAAAAATCGATTTGGATGGCTAGCGCTGCCATCCCTCAATCTTGCATGTGCGTTCCAGCAGCTTGCGCTCCGGCTGGCCTGAATCCGGGCGGAACCACACCTCGATCCGCGCGGCGTAGGGCTTGCCCCAGTCGCCTTCGTAAATCGTGAACTCGTTCTCGTAGAGAAACTTCTCCTCGGGATCGTCCGACCAGCCGACGCGTTCGTTCGAGGCGCCTTCAAGGCGCGTCTGCGACAGACGCGTCCCCTTCGTCGCCTCGAAGGCCTTGAGATAGGTCAC
>JAEEXV010000181.1 GCA_016287975.1 Lentisphaeria bacterium
CGCCACCCGCGACGCGCGCGGACCAGACGGCGGGCGCGGCCCGGGAGCGCCACCCGCCCTGCGCGGAGCACGGAGGGGGTGCGGGGGGCGGGAGCCCCGCCCGCGCTCCGTGAAGCACGGAGGGGGTGCGGGGGGCGGGAGCCCCGCCCGCGCTCCGTGAAGCACGGAGGGGGTGCGCTCCGTGGAGCATGGAGGGGGTGCGGGGGGCGGGAGCCCCCCGTCGTTTGCATGGCTGGAGGAAGGCGCCAGTCTCCCCATTTGCACCGTCCCCGCGACGCCACCCCGAATGTGCCCCTCGCCGCCACCCCGAATGTCCCCCCGCGACGCCACCCCGAATGCGCCCCCGCGTCGCCACCCCGCCCCTCTGTGTTTTCCCATGCGCTATTCCCGCCTGCTCATCCTGTTTTCCTTTCTGCTGTTTGCGGGATTGCTGGTGATGCTTCCCGCAGGCGGGCGGAAGCGCATTTCGCGGCTGGCGAATACCTTCATCCACCCTGGCCAGGAATTCGCCGCGCTGTCGTTGCGCGTCTCCCGCGAGGCCCTCGGCGGTCTCCCGCCCTCCATGACCGTCGCCGAACGCGACCGCCTGCTTGCCGAGACCGCGCGCATCAAACAGCAACTTGACGCGCAGGCCATGAACAAGCGCGACCTGGCGGCGGAAAACCAGTATCTGCAACGGCTCCTGCGCCATGTCAAGCGCGAGCGCGACTACTCCCTGGTCGTCGCCGAAATCCACCACCGCCCCGCCTGGAGCGACTACGGCGGCACCGTCCTCATCGACCGCGGCGCCGCCGACGGCATCCGCCCAGGCCAGGCCGCCCTCACCCTGGACGGCGTCGCAGGCGTCGTCGCCGCCGTCACGATGCGCCAGGCCACGGTGCGCCTCTGGTCCGCGCCTGACTTCACCCTCCCCGCCCAGATCAACACCCGCAGCATCACCGCGCTGCTGGCGCGCCACGGCGCCCACCTCATGCTGGATTCCCCGATGGGCCGTTCCTTCGACGACGGCCATCCTGGCGACCAGGTCTTCACCAGCGACATGGGCTCCGAGGACATGCAGCCAGGCCTTCTCATCGGCACCATCGAACGCCTGGAATGGGGGCCCGACGGCGCGCCGCACTATCTCGTCGCCCCCGCCGCCTCCCTCGACAACCTCCAGTATCTGATGCTCGCCATCCCCACCGCCAAATAATGCTGGTCAAGATATCCGATCCCAACGCCCGTTCCCTGGTGGAAATCGACATCACCTTCCACCCGGAGGCCATCCGAGGCGCCCTCGCCTCGGGCAGCGGCTGCCTCGGCTTCGCCCTCCGCGCAACTGGATTCCTGCTGCTCTTCTATCTGTGCATCGGCTTCCAGCTGACGCTCCCGCGCTATCTCCCCGAACTCTGGCTCCACCCCCTCGTCATCCTCCTCGCCTACGCCGCCTGCCGCTCCTCCCTCGCCACCACCCTCGCCCTCGCCACCCTCGGCGGCATCTGCCTCGACGCGGGCCTCGCGCGCCTCCCAGGCCCCTCCGCGCTGCTCCTCATCGCCATCGCGGCCACCCTCCACGGCCTCGCCAAGGCACCATCTTGGCCGCGCTCCCACGGCGGCCTGCAGGCCATCCTCGCCGCCGCATACGCCAACCTCCTCTTTGTCCTAGGCAACCTCCTCTTCCTCGCGGGGCACCTCCCCTGGCGGACACGCCTCGCCCTCCTCCCCGCCGCCGCTGGCCTGGGCACCATCACCAACGCCCTCGCGTTCGCCCCCGTCCTCTTCTTCTGCCTCGACGCCATCTCCTCCCTCGGCCAGCCAAGGCCCCAACCCGCCCCGCCCACGGCATGACCAACCATATCCTGCACCTCGACATGGACGCCTTCTTCGCGTCCGTCGAACAGCGCGACCACCCCGAATGGCGCGGGCGTCCCGTCGTCGTCGGCGCGCCGCCCGACCAGCGCGGCGTCGTCTCGACCGCCTCCTACGAGGCGCGCGTCTTCGGCGTCCACTCCGCGATGCCGTCGCGCGAGGCCTACCGCCTCTGTCCGCACGCCATCTTCGTCCCAGGCGACCACCACCACTATCACGCGGTCTCCCAGCAGGTCATGGCCATCCTGCACTCCGTCTCGCCCCTCGTCG
This sequence comes from Lentisphaeria bacterium, assembly GCA_016287975.1. The sequence continues at coordinate 2,119 of JAEEXV010000181.1, forward strand.
AGCAGGTCTCCGTCGACGAGGCCTTCCTCGACCTGGCGGGGGTGCTCGGCGCCGAAGGGCATCCCGTCGAGACCGCCGAACTCCTGCGACGCCGCATCCGCACTGAACTGCGCCTCACCGCCTCCGTCGGCGTCGCCTCCAACATGTTCCTCGCCAAACTCGCCAGCGACCTCCACAAGCCCGACGGCCTCACCGTCGTCCCCGAACCGCCCGACGAAATCGCCGCGTTCCTCGCGCCGCTGCCGATCGGCCGCATCTGGGGCGTCGGCGCCAAGACAGGCGAACTCCTGCGCGGCTACGGGCTCCGCACCATCGGCGACCTCCAGCGCGCCTCCGCCGACATGCTCCGACGCGTCCTCGGCGCCGCCTACGGTCCCCGCATCCACGACCTCGCCTTCGGACGCGACGACCGCCAGGTGCAACCCGAACCGCCCCCCGAGAAATCCCTCTCGCAGGAACACACCTTCCTGGAGGACTGCGGCGACTTCCCCGTCGTCCGCGCCAAACTCCGCGAACTCGCCGAACTCGTCGGCGCCCGCCTCCGCCGACATGGCCTCTTCGCGGGATGCGCCTTTCTGAAACTCCGCTACGCCGACTTCCGCACCATCACCCGTCAGCTCCCCATCCGCCCCGCCACCGACCTCAACCGCGACCTCCTCGCCCACGCCGACCGCCTCCTCGACGCGACGGGCCTGCCCGCCCGCCCCGTCCCCGTCCGCCTCGTCGGATTCGGCGTCACCGCCCTCCAGAACACTCCAGGCAACGCCCCGCGGCAACTATCCCTCTTCCCCGAGGAAAACCAGGCCGCCGAAGACCAGCGCCTCCGCCAGCAGAAGGACCGCCAGCTCGACCGCACTCTCGACGCGCTCCGCTCCAAATTCGGCCCTGGCGTCATCCGCCGCCCATGACCCCGCCCCGCGCATGCGCCGCGCCCATTTGCCCCGACCGCGCATGCGCCGCGCCCATTTGCCCCGCCCGCGCATGCGCCGCGCCCATTTGCCCCGCCCGCGCATGCGCCGCGCCCATTTGCCCCGCCTGTGCGCCATCTCCGCTGTTTTCGCGCCGCATGCCCCATACACCATCCCCCGTGGTGCTGTGCCGCCGCATTCTTGCGGCGGAAGCCGATTCCCGCCCCCGCGCAAGCGTGCCGCCACACCTGGCCCAGCCGTCAATAATCGTAGTCGATTGCCTCTGGGCGCCCAGACTGGGCGGAGCGGATGGCGGCGTCGGCGAAGGCGACGGTGCGGGTGCCCTGGTAGACATCGGTGGCGCAGGGGACGCCCTGGTCGAGGGCGGCCACGAAGTCCTTCAGTTCGGAGGTCACATTGTGGCTGGCGACCGCGACAGGGATGTCATTGAAGGCCATGGTGCCAGTCGGTTCGCGCAGTATCTTCTCGCTGATCTGGATGTGGTTGCTGGTGTTGTCGCAGATGATGGTGCCCTCGGTGCCGTAGATGACCGTCCGCATCGTGTAGGGGCGCTTCACGCCGATGGAGACGAAGACCCGTCCGATCACCTCATTCGGGAACTTCGCGACGGCGACGCCCGTGTCGGGCGTCGGCCAGTCGGGCATGAAGACATGGTTCATATAGCAGAAGACCTCGACGGGATCGCCCGCGATCCAGCGCGTGAGATCCAGCGCGTGGCAGCCGCCCCCCAGGAACCCCTGCCGCCGAATGGCGGGATCCTTCCGCCATTCGCGGAATCCCTTCGCGAACTCGTAGTCGTGCGCGTATTCGCTCTCGATGTAGACGAGGCGGCCGATGCGGCCCGCCTCCACCAGCGCCTTGGCCGTGCGGAAGCCCGGGGCATATCGGCATACCTGCCCCGTCATGAACTGACGCCCGCTCGACTTCACCGCCGCGATGATCGCCCTGCAGTCCTCCAGCGTCAGCGCCAGCGGCTTCTCGCAGATCACGTGCTTGCCCGCAGCCAGCGCCTTCACGCACTGCTCCCGATGGAAATGGTCGGGGCTGGCCACCACCACGATGTCCGCCTCCGACCGATAGACCTCCTCCTCCTCCCGCGCCACCGCGATGCCCTCGCCCGTCACCTTGTCCTTCTGGATGCGGTCATTCTCCTCGAAGAACTTGTCATAGACCATCACCAGCCGCGTATTCGGCAGTTCCTTCGCCGCCGCCGCCCAGTTCGCCCCCATCCGCAGCCCGATCACCGCCACCTTGTAGATCCTGCCCATTTTGCCGTTCTCCTCTGTTTCTGCTTCCATGCGCCTGCACCGCTGCAATCCGACGGCGCACGCCCATAAGATAATCCCCCGCCTATTCCCCGCGCCCCATCCCCGCCCAGACCAGCGCAATCACTCCGAACACGGCGACGAGGATGGTCCACTTGAGACCCGAACTGGCCAGCGAGGTCTTCTCGGCCTCCCGTTCCCGCGGCTTCATCCGAAAGCCCTTGACTGGCTGCGCGTCCCCCTTCGCCCGCGCGCTCTCCTCCTGCGGTGCCGCCTCGGCCGAGGACTCCGCCGCCCGCGCCTCGCGGCTCTTCACCCCGAAGGACGCCGCGAGTTCGCGCTGCAGCGCGCGCCGTTCGCGGACCTGGTCGCCCAAACGCTTCCCCGCGGCCTTCTCGACGGCCGCCTGGAACTTCATCGCCAGGTCGGGCGAGAGCACGCCTGGCATGGAAATCAGATTCACCACCATCTGGTTCAGCAGCGGATTGTTGCAGGTGTGGTCGCAGCACGCCATCCCCTGCCGTATGACGCTCTTCGCGTATTCGGCAGCGAGCCGCTGGCGCACCGTCATGGGCGCGCTCCAGTAGTCCTTGCGCACGGCCTCCAGCATCCGCCCCGCCATCGACTGGAACGCCCATTCGTTGTGCTCCGCGAAGAACTCGCGCACTCCGACACCGTGCCTGTCCTGCACATAGACCTCGTAGAGGTCGTTCCAGTCGGCGGCAGTCAGGACCTCTGGCGTGACCGCCTGCCACCCCCAGACATTGTCCGCCATGCGCGCCAGCGTCTTGGCGCCCGCGTAGCCCTCCCCCATCATCGCCTGCAGCCACGGCTTGCTGAACATCCGCGCGTCCATCTCCGCCGCCAGAAATCCGCGCAGCCCCGAAAGCCCCGCCGCCCCCGCCTTGCGCTGGTCGGCGATGTACCCCTCGGGCGCGCGCCCAGACGCCTTCCGCACCGCCAGCGACAGCCCCCCGAAATACTGGTACATGTCGTCGATGTCGGTGACGCCGTAGACATTGCTGGAGCGCGAGTGCAGCACCGCCTCGACCGCCTTCGCGCCCGCCTCCAGCCCCGCCTGGTTCCGCTCGAACCCGCCGTCCTCCCCGACCGTCCACGCCATGTTCCTGAGATACAGCGCCGACAGTTCGTCGTCGGACTCCCAGTGCCCCGAGGCCCCCGCGAGGCGGTTGACCCGCGTGCCGTAGGTCCCTGGCGCGGGGAAGAAGACGCCTGGCGTGCCGCCCTGGATGAAGTTCTCGGCATCCGCCAGCCTCGCGGCCTGGCGCCGCGCCTCGTCCAGCAGCCGCAGCGTCTCCCCGAACTGGTCGCGGTACGCCCCCGACGCCGTCAGCAGCACGTCGATGCGCGGACGCCCCAGCTGCGCGCCTGGCAATGGCGCCACCCCCGCCACGCGCCCGCTGCGGTCGTGCCGCACGCGCATCCCCAGGAGCGCCAGCGCCAGCGCCTCGTTCACGCCGTCCGTGCGGATGCTCTCCCCCGCCCACAGCACAATCGCCACCGAACGCGGCCAGCGCCCGAGCCGCGCCCGTTCGCGTTCCAGCAACTCCGCCGCAAGGCGCTCGCCAGTCCGCATCGCCTCCTCCGTCGGCGCCTTCGCGGGGTCAAATGAATAGAAGTTGCGCCCCACTGGCAGTACGGCGGGATTGCGCAGCGGATCGCCCGATGGCCCAGGCGGCACGAAGCCGCCCGACAGCGCCTGCCGCAGCGCGCGCAGTTCGTCCTCCCCCGCCGATGCAAGATGCGCCTCTGCGGCGGCGCGGCGCGCCTCGGGCAGCGCCGCCGCCATCGCCTGCGCTTCCGCCTTCGAGGGGGACACCCCGAAGGCGTGCAGCCCGAAGGGCGCCGCCGCCGCGCGGCTCTCGGCGTAATCCTCCAGCCGCGCAAACCATCCGCCCTCCTGCAGCGCCAGCCGTTCGCCAAGCCCTTGCCCGACCGCAAAGGCCCGCAGCGCCTCCTCCCGCGCGGGGCGCGCGCCTGGATCGGCGCTCTGGCACTCGCCGATGCGACGCTTGAGTTCAGGCAGGAAGCCCTCCGCCTCGGACTCCTTCAGCAGCGGCGTCAGATGGTCGATCATCACCGCCTGCGCCCGCCGCTTCGCGACGATCCCCTCCCCGATGCCGTCCGAGATATACGGGTAGATCTCGGGGATGGCGCCGCGCACCGCCATCGGCGCATCCGCGGTCGCGAGGCCCAGTTGCTTGCCAGGCAGCCATTCGCTGGATCCATGCCGCCCCAGATGAACCATCGCGTCCGCCCCGAACTCCCGCTGCAGCCACAGATAGACCGCCAGATACTGGTGCGGCGGCGCCAGCGTCGCCGAATGCGCCAGCTTGTGCGGATCGTCCAGCCACCCGCGCATCGGCTCTGGCAGGATGACCACGTTGCCGCGGCGCAGCATCGGCAGGATGAAGTCGCCGCCCCGCGCCATCGCCCGCGCCTGCTCGGGCGCCCCCCACTCCGCCTCCACCGCGCGCCGCAGCGCCTCTGGCAGCGCGGCATACCATTCCCGATAGCGGCGCATCGGGAGACGCACCGCCTCCCCGTGCGCCAGGAACTCGTCCAGTTCCCCTGGCGCCCACGGCCCGACATTGCGCGCGCTTTTCAGCAGTTCCTTCGCCATCGCCGCCTCGTCCAGCCCCTCCAGCCCGCCCGTCCGATAGCCATCCGCCGCGAGCGCATGGACGATGGCGACCAGGCTGCGCGGGACATTCAGGTAGCTCGCGCCGATATTCTGCTTGCCGCCGTAGCCGTTGTAGACGAAGAGCGCGACCCGCTTCTCCGCGTTCGGCAGCCGCCGCAGCCGCGCCCAGCCCTTCAGCCGCGCGACCGTCTGCCGAACCGCCCCGGGGAACGGCTCCGCGACCTGCGCCTTCCGCCCCTCGCGCTCCACCTCCCGCACGCCGAAGAGCAGCGACGGCTCGATCAGCCCCGAAGTCTCTGGCGCGATGAAGCCGAACGCCACCGAGAAGTCATTCATGCCCGTGGGGGAGCGCTTCCACTCCGCCGTCGTCTGCCGATAGAGGCGCAGGGCATTGAAGACAGGCACGCCCAGCGCCCGCAGCGCCTCGTTCAGCGGCGCGCCCAGCCCCGCCTTGAACTTGAAGGAGAGCGCCAGCACCGCGTCCACCGCCGCCGTCCCGTCTGGCCGCAGCAGCAGTTCCCGAATCACCCTCACCTCGTCGCCGAATACGACGACGCAGTTCAGCCCCTGCCGTTCGCATTCGTCGGTGACGTTGCGGAAGAGCGCCAGTTCCGCAGGGGTCACGCTCGCCGCATGCACCGCGAAGGCCACCGTCGGCGCCCCATCCTGGAAATGCCCTGCCTCCTTCGCCCACGCCTGCCACTCTGCGAGCCTTGCGAAGATCCGCCCCGCCGCTGGATGCGCCGCCCCCACCGACGGCAGCGTCACGGGCGACGCCACCTCGACCGCCACGCCCAGTTCACGCCGCACCACCCACCGCGCCAGATTCAGGAAGTTCTCTGGACGCCGATTCGCGCGGTAGGCCTTGACCTCCGCGGGCTCCTGCGCCTTCACCCCAGGCGGCAGCAGGTCCGCGTGCAGCGCATACAGCCGCGTGCGCGCGGTGTCCACGCCCGCAGCCAGCGCCCGCAGTTCGCGGCTCCGCGCATTGACAATCAGGACATCCGCGCGCCGCGCGCTTGCCCGCAGCGCCTCCAGCGGCTCCACGCCGAGGCAGTGCGTCTCGAAGGCCACCCCCTGCGGCCACGCCGCGCCGCGGAAGGCCTCCGCCACAATCTCGGAATCCGCCGACGCCCCCAGGAAGACCACCGTCGCCGCCTGCAGCCACAGCGCGCAGGCCAGCCAGATTCCAACGAGCGCACGCCCCATCTGGCTACTCCTCTGGCACATAGATCATCGAGCCGTCCTCCAGCCGATAGGCCGTGCCGAGCCGCACGCCACGCCCCGCCGCCTCCTCCCGCGTCATCTTCACCGCCTTCATTCGGCGACCCTGCTTCCGAATCAGCGTCATCTCGCCGCGGTCGTTCCGCTTGATCACCGTGAAACTTGAATCGCGGTCGAAGAGTTCCTTCGCGTCGAAGACCGACATCAGCGCCAGCAGCAGCGCCGCGATGAAGACCACCGCCACGTCGAAGAGGTTCGCCAGCCCGCCCATCGGATCGCCGCCGTCCGACGCCGCCCTGCATTCTCGGCTACTCCGCATGAACTTCATCATAGCAGACCTCGGTCAGATGCTCCATTTCACGAATGTCCGCCTCCGTGAAGCGGCGCCGCACCGTGTAGACCACATACGCCAGGCTGCCGACCAGCAGCCCCACCACCGTCGTCGTGTAGGCCACCACCAGCTCCCCCGTCATCACCGAGAAGTCCCCCTGCCCCAGGCTCGCCAGCGCCGTCCCCATCGGCACCAGCGTCCCCGCCAGCCCCAGCGCTGGCCCGATGCGCACCGCCAGACGGTACTTGTCCAGCCGCGCCTCCTGCTCCTGGATGCTCCGACGCAGGAAATTCTGGATGTCCGCCTCGGAGGCCTTCCCCGCCAGCAGCGCACCCACCGCCGCGCGATAGGCCGCGACTGGCGCGCTGTCCGCCCCAGGCGCAAGGCGCTTCCTGCGGATCCACGCCGCCAGCAGCCGCCCGCACTCGAAGAAACTCCACAGCGAGAGCGCCGCCAGCAGCACCAGCACTGGATAGAGCAGGCAACTCGACAAGAGGAAAAGGTAGGTCTTGATTCCAGCCAGCAAGTCCATCGTTCAATCTCCGTTATGGCGCCGCAGCCCCCAGATTCCGCCCGCGGCAGCCGCCAGAACCGCCAGCGCCAGCGCGCCGTTCCACGGCGACGCGCCCGCCGTCGCGCGCGCCACCGCATACAGCCTCCCCGCCTCCTGGAACTGCGGCGCAATCACCAGGATCAGCAGAAAATAGAGCGCGATCAGAATCATCAGCCGCCCCGTCAGATCCAGCGGCTCCAGCCGACGCCATCTCGCCAGGATCTGCAAGCCCCCCAGAAACAGCACTTCCGAGACCACAAATGCAACTGGAACCGCCCAGCGCAGCAGCCCGATACTCCCTGGAAACAACAGCCCCGCAAACGCGCACACCAGGAAAATCGCCGACGCGCACACTGGACACGGCACCACCAGCAGCAGCCACCCCCGCGCCTCCATCCCCCCCAGCGACGCCCCCGCACGGCGCGCCAGCAGCCGTATCCCCCAGGCCAGCAGCCCCGCGCACAGCACCACATGCAGCAGCACCCCCGCCTTCAGAAAACCCATCCAGTCCCCCGCCAGCCGCCACAAGTCCACCCGCTCCAGCACCCAGAAGGCAAGGCAGAACAACGCCGCATCCCCCGCCAGCGCCCCCGCCAGGATCCCGCCTTTCCGCCACCCGCTCCCTGGCACCGCGCACAGATAATAGGCCCCCACCGCGCCCTTGAAGGAAAAAATCCCCAGCGCCATCGCCAGCCCCAATCCAATTCCCACGCTCTCCGCCGACATGAAACCTCGTCGTTATTACAGTTCTGGAAAAACGTAATAATATAGACCAGAATCCGCAAGCGAGGGCGCCTTCCTCTCCCCGACGCGCATCGCCGCCTAGTCATCTCTGCCTGCAACCCATCTCGGCCTTCGCAACCAGTTCCGCATAGGGGAAGCCCCCGCAAGGGGGCGTCGGAGCATAGCCAGGGGTGGAACGAGCCGCGAAGCGGCGAGCGGAACCCCTGGAAGGGCGCCGAAGACAGGCTGGCGCCCGGAAAGGGATGCCATTGTCGGGGGGGGGGGCGGAGGAAGGGCGGAAGCCCGACCGCAGCCCCCGCCCCCGGCAACGACAGCCATGACAGGGCCGCGAGGTCGCGTCTGCAGGGGTTGCGTCCGCGCC
>JAEEXV010000182.1 GCA_016287975.1 Lentisphaeria bacterium
CCCGCAGGTGGGCGGGGCCCGATGAATGGGCAGCGTGTGCCGCCGGGCTTGCCCGGCGGGCCAAGCCCCGCAGGCGAGCGCGGCCTATTCCGCGCCAGGTCTCAGTTCATACATCCCGTCGACGGCGGCGGTCACGAGTTTGAGTCCCGTGCGGCCCTCGAACTGCTGGCATTCGGCCTCGTAGCCGCCCGAGACGAGGGCGTTGGCGTGGCCGATGTAGTCCTCGTAGCCAGTGGAGTTATAGACAATGAAAGCCCTGCGGAACGGGGTGTTCCACTTGATCTCCATCCCCGTCTCGGCGAGCAGTTCGCCTGGCACGCCGACCAGGCAGATGTCGCCGATGGCGAGCAGCTGCATCTCCAGCGTCGCGGTCTTCACCTGGCGGTAGCGCATCATCTGGCGCGGGTGCTCGGGGCGGTCGCGCACGCCCACCTCCACCATCACGCGCTTCGTCTGGAGCCGCGCGTCCTTGAGCAGGAAGAGTTCGGGGTTGCGCGGGACATTCGAGAGACCGCGCACCACCTCGCGCGCGACGGGCTTCGCGATGGTGTCCAGGTTCATGAAGCCGATCTCCGAATCGATCGGGAACTGGTCGCCCGCCGCGCCAGAGACGAAGGTCACGTGCGCGCCTGTCGCCTCGGTCAGGTATTTGCGCAGCAGCCCAGGATAGTCGGAGGTGATGGCGTGGCCGCCGTAGCCTGGCGCATGCGAGGCCAGCGGATGCGCCGCGTAGTTGACGATCAGTTCGCGCGGCTGCCGCTCTTTGTCGAAGAAGGCCAGCAGCCCCACCTCGGTGTCCCGAAAGCCGTCCGCGATCCCCTCCAGCTGACGGTGGTGCGGCAGGAAGCGGCAGACGTTCTCAGGGCCGCAGTAGCGGCGGTTGATGTTGGCGTCGGCGGAGGCCGAGTAGAAGTACATCTCCCCCTCGATGAAGTCCTCCTCCTTCAGCGCCCCCACCGCCTTCAGCGTCTGGTCCACCACGATCTTGCACGCCACCTCGTCCATGCCGCGGTTGTTGAGCGGGCGCGTGTGCGGGCCGCCGTGCGTGTGGGTGCAGGAGAGCATGACCTCGGCCTCCGTCTCCCCGATCAGCTTCGCGCAGCCCTCGCGGATCGTCTGCACCAGCTCCAGCGCCATCCCGACCAGGTCGTAGCTGATCAGCAGCACCTTCTTCGCCCCGTCGTCCAGGCACACGCCCTGCAGCGTCAGGTCGTCGTACTTCATCACCGACACGTCGTTCGGGCCGTAGCCCGCCACCGCCGTGCCGACCTCGGGGGAAATCACTGCCTGAAAGGATGCCAGTTTCATGATGTCTTTCCAGTTTGTTGAAGCGACTGCGCGGACGGGGCCCTACCCCAGGTAAGCCCCCGTGTAGGCGGTGGTCCCGCGCTTCAAGCGGCGGCGCTTTTCGTCCCAGTCGCTCTTGACGGAGACGTCGACGGTGCGCGGATAGGCGCGGGACTTCTGGTTGCAGCACTCGGCGAGCAGGGTCTCATAGGCCTTGCGGTAGTCGGCGAGGCGGAAGAGCTGGAGATGGGCGTTGCCGAGCCTGGCCTCGCGCAGCGTCCCGCCGCGGCGCATCAGCTGGAAGATTTCCAGGGTGCGGTGCTCGGGGCACTTCGCGCAGGTGTTCTTGCGCCACGACCAGGTGCGCAGCTTCACCTTCCTGCCGCCGTGGAGGACGGCGTCGTATTCCTCGGTGCGCGTGCCCAGGCAGATGGCGCCCCACGAGGATTCGACGACGTGCATGAAGGTCACCGCCGCGTCCGCCGAGATGGTCAGCGCCCAGCCGTCGTCCTCCTCCAGCAGCCCCAGCGGGCACTTGATGTCGACCGTCGGCACCAGGTGGTGCCCCTCGACATAGCGCCGCGCGTTCGCGCCCCACGCCGCATACGCGTGGCAGGGGTCGTAGGAGCGCAGCACGCCTGGCATCTGGCGGAAGGTCTCGCTCAGGATGCCAGTGCAGGAGGGCGACTTCTCGACCTCGAACGGCGCGCCGAACTGCTTGCCCTCGTAGAGATTGAAGGTGAAGGTCGGCATCACCAGCGTGCCGCCTTCGCCGATCGCGTCCTCAAGCGCGCGGCAGATGGCCTCCGCCCCCTCGGGGACGCGGCCCAGCGAGGAGAAGGTCGAGTGCACCACCAGGTTCATCCCCTTCTTCACGCCCAGCCCCCTGATCGCCTTCGCGAACTGCGCCGCCGTCGTCTCATGCGCGCTCGCCAGTCTGCAGTAGCCGTATTTCTCGGCATAGCGGAAGCTGTCGATGAGTTTCAGGATGCCGGCCTTCCCGGTGCGCGACGGCTGCTCCGCGCCCGCATTCTCCGACCAGTCCTTCTCGGCGTCCATGATCCGGATGCATTCGAGGAGGCTGCGCCTGCCGTCGCACAGCGCCCACAGCACCTGGTGGATGCGGCGGTCGCGGCGGCGCTCCGCATAGGGGACGCGCGACAGCGAGAAGGGCGGCCCGGGCAGCTTCTCCGTCACCACCAGGTTCAGTGCCTTGTATTCAGCCGCGCTCATGTCCACCTCGGGCAGCGCCGCGAGCCGCGTCTGCGCGGCCTTCCACGCGGCCTTCAGCGCGGCGCGCTTCGCGGGCTTCGCGCCGAAGCGCTCCGCCGAATCCAGACGGCCGTTCTGGCGGTCGTATTCCATCCGCACGCGGAGCCGCTTCTCGAAGGCCGTCAGGCGCGGGTCGCCGAGGAGTTCCTTCGCGCGCTTCTGGAACTCCCTGGCCGCGCGCTCCGAGTAGTCGGGGATCTCGCCGACCAGGACTTCCTCCACCGCCTTGAAGAGGGGCGGGATCAGCGCCGCCGTCTTCTCCCAGTCCGGCTGCAGCTTCGCGCCCGTGTTGTGGTGGTAGATGCCGCATGGCGAGTGCACCCAGTTCATCGGGATGTTGAAGCACGGGGAGCCGGTGAAGGTGTCGTCCGAGAGGTTCCCCCATTCGATCGCCCACTCCTGCTTCGGCAGGCCGCGCTGGAGCGTGTCGAGCAGCAGCCAGTCGGTGAAGCATGGGTTGAAGACGGGGGAGAGGCGGAAGGCCACTTCGGGCGCGCTGGTCACGGCGAAGGCGTCCAGGTTGCACGCCGCCAGGATGTTCTTGCGGTGCTTCGGCACCGAGAGATAGGCCGCCAGCCCGTAGAGTTCCATCGAGAAGATGACGCGCAGCGTCTTCTTCGGCTTCACCCCGCGCGCGGCCAACTGCCGCCCGAACTCGCAGCCGACCGCGAAGCCGATCGTGTCGTCGGCGGCGAACGGCTCGTAGATGTGCGAGACCAGCGCGTATTCCTCCTCGCTCTCGCCAGGGATCACGCCCGTGACCGTGTAGATCTCGCCGTCGTAGATGCGCGTGTTCATCTCCGCGTGCACCCAGATGCGCCCCTCCTTCAGCTCCTCCGCCAGCCGCCTGCCCCGCCGCGGCGTCAGCGCGAAGACGGGCAGGCGCGGGTCCTCCTTGCTGTGGTACCACCCGCACCATCCCTGCCCGTTGGTCCAGAAGATCTCCTCGGGGAACTCCTCCGCCGTCGACAGGTCGACCAGCGCCAGCCCCGCCGCGCCAGCCTCCGCCAGGCGGTGGTAGTCCTCGCCGTCCACCGTGCTGCCGTGCACGCGGGAATAGAGCACCCACTTGCCCTTCACCTCGGGCTTCGCGGGATCCAGCGTCTCATAGTCCACGATCTCGCAGGTGACGCCGCCAGGCGGCGTCGGCGCGCTCCAGATCAGCGCGTGGATGGGGTTCCAATCCGTGTCCGCCAGCATCCGCGCCGATTCGGGCACCTTGCCCTTCACGACCCGCAGCGTCGAGCGCCCCGTGCGCTCCCACGCCTGCGGCATCGTGCAGTCCCACGCCGTCGTCACCCCGTCCGCCTTGTGCGCGATCCGCTCCACCTTCTGGAAGCCCGCCGCCTTCAGCGCCTCCATGCAATAGCGCGTCCCCAGGTCGAAGTCAGGATAGGAACTCGACCGCTCGTATTGCAGCAGATCATAGGTGTATTCCTGCACCTTCGCCAGGGAAAACGACTTCCTGATCTGCCCCAAAAGATTCTGTGCCATGTCTCGCCTCTGAATGTTGCCAGTATACCCCCATTCCGCCGCAGTGCGGCGGCATGCCGATAATATAAGGCCCGCCCCCCTTCCCGCCGCCACGCCGCCCATTCTGACGTCCCATGTCAAACATCCCCTCCCACAATCCCGCATAATGTCGGTTTTGTGAAAGAAATGTCGGTTTTCTTGCCTTGTGCAATTCCAAAATCTGTCTATAATATCCTCGGATGCCAAATCGGGGCCGAATGTATGAAAATTGAAAAACTCCCCATTCCACAGGACGACGGATTCTTCCATGGCTGGCCAGACGTGGCGCTGCTGCAGGACGGGCGCCTCCTCGCCGTCTACAACGAGTGCAACGCGCACTGCGACCGCCGCCACAGCCGCATCCAGCTCCTCGAAAGCCGCGACCGCGGCCGCTCCTGGAGCGCCCCGCGGCCGCTGACGCCGCCTGGCGACGGCACGGGCTGGTACTACAACTGCCCCCGCATCCAACTGCTCCGCGACGGCACGCTCGCCTTCGTCGTCGACCGCATCCCCCTCAAACCAGGCAACGCCCTCTACGAGGGAAACGACGCCATCGCGAACGCCGAAGTCCTCTGGGCGCGCTCGCGGGATGGCGGCGCCACCTGGAGCGACCTGGCGCCGCTCCCGCTGCACGGCATCGTCCCCAGCCGCCTCCTCGAAACCGCCTCCCGCCGCATGCTGCTCGCCGCCCACCACCCCGTCGACGGCCGCAACGCCGAGTTCTGCATCGCCTCCGACGACGGCGGCCGCACCTGGAGCGCCCCCGTCCCCCTCGCCGTCCATCCCCGCCTCAGCCTCTGCGAAGCCACCCTGCTCGAACTCCCCGACGGCGCCGTCGCCGCCCTCCTCCGCGAAAACGGCCTCGACGGACGGGACTGCTTCAAGGTCCTCTCCCGCGACGGCGGCCGCACCTGGAGCGCCCCCGTCCCCTTCCCGCTGCCCTGCTGCCACCGCCCCGTCGCCGAATGGCTCCAGGACGGACGCATCCTCGTCACCTTCCGACTCTACCACGGCGGCATCGACGGCCAGCAGAACTTCTTCGGCGCCCTCACCGACGCCGAATCCCTCACCGCCCCCGACCGCGGCGGCGCGCGCGCCCGCATCTTCCCGATCGACTGGGACAGTTCCGTCCCAGGCGACCTGGGATACTCAGGCTGGGCCCAGTTTTCGGACGGCGAAATCTTCATCCTGACCTACATCCACGACGGCGCCCCGAAGGCCCGCCTGCGCGGCTATTCCCTCACCCTCTAAACCCCAAGGAGACACACCATGACCACCCGCCTCAAGCAGTTCACCCTGATTGAACTCCTCGTCGTCATCGCGATCATCGCGATTCTCGCCTCGATGCTGCTGCCCGCCCTCTCCAAGGCCCGCGACAAGGCCCGCACCATCAGCTGCCTGAGCCAGCTGCGGCAGCTCGGCCTCGCGCTCACCCTCTACGCCGAATCCAACGACAGCGCCCTCCCGTACGCCTCCACCGCCTACAACCCCATTGCAGTCCGTCATCTGCGCTGGTGGTACGCCCTCAACGACTACCTCTCGGGATACGCCAACAACGACACCAACTCCCAGATCGGCTACAAGTATTTCGGCAGCACCCAGAAACTCGTCTGCCCCGCCTTCGTCACCTACAGCGCAGGCTTCACCTACGCCTGCAACTCCGGCGACCAGACCGCCACCCTCGTCAACGCCAGCATCCCGTTCGATGTCCACGGCTCCCCCAACGCCCAGAAGTTCTTCAACCTCCCGCCCCGCATCGCCACCTTCATGGACGGAAACAACAGCGCCACCTTTGCCAATCCACGCATCCCCGCCAACGCCGTCACCCGCGACACCAACGGCAACGGCATCAAGGACAGCAAGCAGTCCGGCGCCTGGCAGTTCAACTTCGCCGCCGCCACCCGCCACGGCGGCGGCCTCAACCTCGTCTTCGTCGACGGCTCCGCACGCTTCGCCAAGACCATCGAGTTCGAAAACAACATGAACGAAAGCGGCTTCCTCTTCGACACCACCAAGGATCGGTGATCCTGGAAGTTCTCGGGGGAGTCGGCTTGTTCCTTGCCGACCGCCTGCCGCCAAAAACCCGCCTGTCGCCATGCTGCCCGATCGCGCCGCCATCGCCGTGCTCCTCTGCACCTCCCTGCTCCTCGCCACCGATTTCACCGAGTGGACTGGCGCCCCCGTGCGCCAGGATGTCTTCGCCATGGGGGCTGGCACCGCGATTTCGCGGCGCCGCATCCAGGTGCGGCCGAACCGCCCGTGCATCCTGAGCGGCGAGTTCAAGGCGCCCGCGGGCTCGGTGCTCTATTTCGGCTTCAGGGAACTGGACGCGCAACTGCGTCCCATCCTCACCCGCACCGTCAACGCCGCCAGCAACGCCTTCGCACTGCCACGGGAGATCCCCGCGGGCGCCACGGAGATCCCCGTCGCGGAAGCCCTCTCCCTCCTCGTGCGCGGCCGCAACGACTTCCTCGCCTTCCACGCGCAGGACGACTATTCCGACCTGCCCAACGCGGACCTCGCCGCCATCGAGGCCGCCGAGCCTGGACGCATCCGCCTGAAGGCCCCGCTCGCCAAAGGCTATCCCGCCCACACCAAAGTCCGCCTCCACCGCGACCGCGCCCCCTTCAACTACTGCGCCGCCGCGGGCGTCACGCTCACCGGCGAGTGGCAGCGCTTCGAGGGCACCGTCTCTGGCCGCCAGAAGGCGGGAACCCGCGACCAACAGTGGCGCCCTGGCGCCGCCTTCGCCGAGATCGTCATCGTCTACCGCCCCGCCCCAGGGCAGACCGCCGAACTCCAGTTCCGCGACATCCGCATCGATGCCGCCCCCGACCGCATCGTCTCCGGCGGACAGCCCGCCGCCGAGGCCTTCTACGACGCCAGGCGCTGGCGCCACGGCGACGGCCTCCTCCGCAACCTCGCCGACAACCAGTCCCTCGACGCCGAGCCGCTCTACGACACCGCCAGGTTCCGCGTCCAGTTCACCCTGACCCTCGACCGCCTCGCCGACACCGGATGCGGCCTCCTCGCAGGAAACATCCTCTGGACCCTCGACGGACCTGGCGGCAACCTCACCGTCCAGGGCCGCGACTTCCGCCCCGTCGTCCTCGCCAAGGCCGCCGACTTCATCCAGCCAGGACGCCCCTTCACCTTCACCCTCGAAGGCAGCGACGCCGACCGCAAGATGCGCGCCGCCATCGACGGCAAGCCCGTCGGCGAGGCCACCTACCTCGTCAACCGCACCCTCGGCTTCGGCCTCCGCACGGGCAAGGCCCGCGTCGCCCTCCGCGACTTCTCCATCCAGGGCGACATCTCCGATCCAACCGACGCCGCCATCCCCGTCACCGGCACCGTCGCCCTCGGCCAGGACGCGCCTCTCCGCCTGCCGCGCTGGCGGCAGCCCCGCCTCACGACGACCGCTACCCTCGACGGCGGCGCGCCCTTCCCGCTCGCCGTCGATGCCCTCGGCAACGCCGCGCTGCCCCGCGCCGTTCTGCAGCAGGCCTACCAGGCCTCTCCCGTCCCCTACCGCGTGCGCCCCCTCGCCCTCGCCGTGCAACTCCCCGACAGGCAATTCTACCGCTGCCGCATCCCCGTCGACAACCCCGCCCTCTCCACCGACCTGCCCGTCGGCAAGGTTGTGAAGACCCCCGTCGGCAACCGCCTCTCGGTCGGCGGCAAGGTCTGGAACTTCTACCAGTCCCACTGGGACTACAACGGCCGCCAGGTCCTCGAGCGCGCCTTCGACCCCGCCGACGTCGAGCGCTTCGCCAATGCGGGGATGCGCGGCAGCCTGCTGATTCTCGCCCCATACAAGTATCTTGGCGAAAAGGACTACGACTGCGACGGCATGATCCAGGAGTTCGAATCCGTCGCCGCTCGCGTCGTCGCCGCCAACCCCGACGCCATGTTCGAAATCCAGTTCTTCCTCTTCACCTCCACCGAGTGGAACGACCGCCACCAGGACGAACTCATCCGCCTCGACAACGGCAAGAAGCGCCTCGCCCACGCCTTCCGCGCCGAACTCCAGCCCTCCTACGCCTCCCCCTCCTGGCGCAAGGACATGGGCGAAGTCGTCCGCCAGACCATCCAGGCCCTCCGCAAATCCCCCTACGCCGACCGCATCGGCACCTTCCGCCTCCTCTACGCCAACTGCGGCGAATGGAACCACTGGGGCTACCACGAGCAGGCCTACGTCGACTTCTCCCAGCCCATGCAGCGCGCCTTCGGCGAATGGCTGAAGGCCAAATACAAGACCGACGCCGCCCTCCAGCAGGCCTGGGGCCGCCCCGGCGTCACCTTCGCCTCCGACGACCTGGTGCCCTCCCGTGAAAACCGCCTCGCGGGAGGCCCCGTCCTCCGCGCCACGGGCCCCGAGACCATGCCCTCCGTCGACTACTACGCCTTCTTCCAGCAATACGCCGTCGACACGATCACCCACTTCGCCCGCATCGCCAAGGAGGCCTCCGACAACCGCCTCCTCGTCGGCTCCTACTACGGCTACTTCCACGGCCACTACTTCGCCAACCCCTACCACTTCCAGGACTCGGGCAACTACGCCACAGGGCGCATGCTCGAATCCCCCTTCATCGACTTCTTCGGCGGCGCCGCCCCCTACAACCGCCGCGACCTGGGGCGCCTCCCCAACGGCCTCACCGCCTCCATCGCCCTCCACGGCAAGGTCTGGGTCGACGAGGGCGACCTGCGCACCCACCGCTCCGACCAGAAGCCCAACCCCCACCTGGGCATCGCCGAACGCACCCAGTCCGAGACCTCCGCCTCCCTCGCCCGCGACTTCATGGCCGTCGTCTCCCGCAACGCCACCACCTACCTCTACGACTTCATCGCAGGATGGTACCGCGACCCCGAAACCATGCGCGTCATCTCACGGCTCATCGCCCTCGACGACGCACGCCGCGGACTCTCCGCCGCACGCCCCACCGCCGCCCAGGTCGCCCTCGTCTACAGCGAGGCCCCCATCCCCTACAACGCCTCCCGACACGGCGCCGCCATGGGCCACGAGAAGTTCTCCAGCCTCTCCCTCGACTACTGGGGAATCCCCGCCGACACCTACCTCGAAAGCGACCTCGACCGCATCGACTTCACCCCATACCGCGCCGTCGTCTTCGTCAACAGCTTCCTCTACACCGACGAACTCCAGAAGACCATCGCCGCCAAGGTCGCCAAGGACGGCCGCACCCTCGTCTTCCTCGGCGCCCCTGGCGTCCTCACCCCCGACAACCGCCTCCATCCCGAAAACTCCGCCCGCCTCGCAGGCATCCGCGTGCGCTGGCTCGACGAACCCATGCCTGGCAAGCCCCTCCAGACCATCTGGAAGCGCACCGTCTGCAACGCCCAGTACACTCGCTTCGCCGAAATCCGCGACGACCAGGCCCGCCCCCTCGCCCGCTTCCCCGACGGCGCCGTCGCCGCCGCCGAGCGCACCGTCGACGGCTGCCGCCGCATCGTCGTCTGCCACCCCTTCCCCGACGCCATCCTGATGCGCGACCTCCTCGGCCGCGCAGGCGTCCACATCTACACCAGCGGCAAGTCCGGCCTCCCCGCCGCCTACGTCGCACCGCCCTACCTCGGCGTCTTCAGCCGCACAGGCGGCCCGCAGACCATCACGCTGCCCAGGCCCGTCGAGGTCATCGCCGACCTCATGTCGGGCGCCGTCCTCGCCGAGAACGCCAGCTCCGTCTCCTTCGACCTCCCCCGCGGCAAGGCCGCCACCTGCCTCCTCTACGCGGGCCCCCGCCAGGACTTCGAGCAAAGACTCAAGCCGCTCCTCAAATAGCCCGCGAACGCGTCGCCCCTGCCCCCCTACACCATCCCGCGCCATTTGCCGGGCGCAATGTGGTAATATTGGAAGAAGCACCGCGTGAAGTAGCTCGGCGAGGAAAAGCCCGCCTGGTAGGCGACCTCCGCGATCCCGAGGCGACGGTCCTGCAGCAGCCGGCACGCCAGCTCCAGCCGACGCCGCAGGACGGCGGAACTGAAGCCCTCCCCGTGCCGTCGGAAGAGCCGCGTCAGATGATCGGGGTGGATCCGAAAATGCGCCGCCACATATTCGCGCGTCAGCCCCTGGGTGAACTCCATGTCCAGCAGGTCGTTGACCGAACGCCACAACTGCTCCGCGCGGGAATGCGGCCCGACGCCGTCTGGCCGCGCGCCCTCCAGCCGCCGACGCAGGTTCTTCAGCAGCGCCAGCAGCAGTTCGTCGCCGCCCGCCGCGCCAGCCTCGGGCTCCGCCTCCGCCAGCGTCACCAGCGCCTGCAGAATCCCCTGCGCCACTGGCTCCCCGCCCCACTCCAGATGCAGATACCGCGCCAGCCACCCCGGCATCGAAACGGTCGTGTTGGTGCCGAGCGCCGCCGTCGGCAGCCGATGCACTGGACTGCCGTCATGCTCCACCATCACCAGTCGCAGCAGCCGCGGCGGAAACACCATCGACAGCATCCGGTGCGGCGTGTCCCACGTGTCCCAGAAACAGTTGCCTGGGACCCCGAAGACCACCTCGCCTGGCTGAAGCGACAGCTCGCGCTGCCGACCCTCCGCGTCCACGAAAAACAGCCGCTTCCGCCCCTCCAGCACCATCAGGAAGCGCGCGCAGTTGTTGAAGTTCGTCCGGCACGGCCCGACTGGCCGACGCACCACCTGCTTCAATGCAGGGCGCAGCGCCTCCGCCTCCGCCAACGCCTTGTAAAACGCCTCATATTCCCCGTCCATCCCGTCGCTCCCGTTCCCAAACGCCCCCGCACCGCAGTTAATGTAGCGGGAATTGCCCGAAATGCCACCCCGCCCGCCTTTTTCGCATCCACCAACTCTTTGACCGGCCCAAAAATGGGCCGGCACAGAACGCCGGGTCGTGGGTCGTGGGTCCCGGGTCGTGGGTCCCTGGTCCGCCTCTTTGCCTGGAAAAGCCACATTTTTGCCAGTTCGGATTGCAAATCCAACGAAGGCAATTACATTAACCCAAAATTTCCATTCCCCCCTTTCCGCATCCCCGCATGTCCACCCTTCGGCTCCAAGTCCTGGTTATGGTCGCCGTTCTGCCGGTCCTACTGGCCGCGAACGGCGCAATCGGATATCTGTAGCCTGGAATCGAAGAGCGAATCCTCCCATTTCCCCCCGCCGCCCAGTCGGCGCGACGCCCCGCCAAAAGGCCCTTCGGTTCCACCCAACCTCGAAGGGCCTTTTTCATTTTCCACACCATGCAATACACCGGCGCAAAAATCCTGATGGAATGCCTGCTGGAGCAGGAGACCGACACCGTCTTCGGCTACCCCGGCGCCGCCATCATCAACGTCTACGACGAACTGCACCGCTACCGCAGGCGCATCCGCCACGTCCTGACCGCCCACGAACAGGGCGCCGCCCACGCCGCCGACGGCTACGCGCGCTCCACTGGCCGCGTCGGCGTCTGCCTGGCCACCTCGGGCCCCGGCGCCACCAACCTCGTCACCGGCATCGCCGCCGCCTACATGGACTCCTCCCCCGTCGTCTTCATCACCTGCAATGTCAGCGAGGGCCTCATCGGACGGGACTCCTTCCAGGAGGTCGACATCACCGGCATCACCATGCCCATCACCAAGTGCACCTTCTTCGTCAAGTCCGCCGCCGAACTCGCCGACTGCGTGCGCGAGGCTTTCGCCGTCGCCCGCAGCGGCCGCCCCGGCCCCGTCCTCATCGACATCCCGAAGAACGTCACCACCGAACGCGCCCCCTACACCCCCCTGCCGCGGCGCGACCACTACAACCACGGGCGCCTCGCCTCCCTCCTCGCCCACACCACCCAGGCCTTCACCCCCCCGGAACCCGACGAGGACGACCTCGCGCAGGTCGCCGACATGCTCGCACGCGCCGAACGCCCGCTCATCCTCTGCGGCGGCGGCGTCGTCCGCGCCCGCGCCCAGAAGGAACTCGTCGCCCTCGCCACCAAGGCCGACGCACCCGTCGCATACACCGTCATGGGCTGCGGCGGCATCCCGGGCCGCCACCCCCTCGCCACCGGCCTCATCGGCATGCACGGCTCCCTCGCCTCCAACCACGCCTGCGACCAGTGCGACCTCCTCCTCGCCATCGGATGCCGATTCTCCGACCGCGTCGCCATCAGCCCCGCCGACTTCGCCCCGCGCGCGAAAATCGTCCAGAT
Source organism: Lentisphaeria bacterium (assembly GCA_016287975.1). The sequence continues at coordinate 12,230 of JAEEXV010000182.1, forward strand.
CGACATCGACCGCGCCGAGATCGACAAGAACGTCCTGACCACGCGCCACATCATCGGCGACGCCAGACGCGTGACCGCCTTCCTCACCAGCCGCATCCCGCCGTGCGACCACGCCGACTGGAAGCGCCTCGTCTTCTCCCGCCCCACCGCGCCCGAATACCCCGACCACGGCGACGCCCTCGACCCCAGGCGGGTCTGCGACGCCATCGCGCGCCTCGCCCCCCCCGACACCATCGTCGCCACCGACGTCGGACAGCACCAGATGTGGTGCATCCAGAACTTCAAGTTCGACTACCCTGGGCAGCTGCTGACCTCGGGCGGCTTCGGCGCCATGGGCTTCGGACTCGGCGCCGCCATCGGCGCGCGACTCGGCAACCCAGGCAGGACCGTCATCCACGTCACCGGCGACGGCAGCTTCCGCATGAACTGCAACGAACTGGCCACCGTCGCCCAGCTCAAGCTCCCCGTCATCACCATCGTCTTCAACAACCACGCCCTCGGAATGGTCCGGCAGTGGCAGCGCCTCACCCTCGGACGGCGCTACTCCGCCACCACCCTCGGACGCTCCCCGGACTTCCCGCGCCTCGCCAGGGCCTACGGCCTCGCGGGCTTCCGCGCGCGGACCGTCCCACAGCTCGAAGAGGCCCTCCGAAAGGCCCTCCAGTCCCCGCGCGGGACCGTCATCGACTGCGCCATCCAACCCGACGAATTGGTCCGCCCCATGGTCCAGGACGGACAGTCGCTCACCTCATTCCTCCTACGGTAGAACCACCATGTCCCTCCACACCCTCGCTGTCCTCGTCGAAAACGCCGCAGGCGTCCTGAGCCAGGTCACCCGGCTCTTCTCCCGCAAGGGATACAACATCGAATCGCTCGCCGTCGGCGCCACCCACGACCCCCGCGTCTCCCGAATCACCATCGAGGTGCTGACCGACGACGCCCGCGCCGAACTGCTCGCGAACCAGCTGCGCAAGCTCCTCCCCGTCTACTCCGTCAAACTCCTGAAGCGGGACGACGAACTGCGCCGCGAACTCGTCCTGATCAAGGTCCGCGCCGAGGACTCCGACACCCGCAACCAGGTCATCCAGATCGCCAACATCTTCCGCGCCTCCATCATCGACGTCTCCCTCGGCTGCCTCACCGTCGCCGTCATCGGCGAGGAAAGCAAGACCGGCGCCATGCAGCGCCTCATGGCAGAGTTCGGCATCCTCGAACTCGTCCGCACCGGCATGGTCGCCATCGAGCGCGGACCCCACACCATCACCGACGCCACCAAGGAAAAGGGCGAGTTCGACTACGGCAAGAACGTCATCCGGAAATCCCTCGGGAACTGATCCCATGGACACCATCCACATCTTCGACACCACCCTGCGCGACGGGGAGCAGTCCCCTGGCTGCAGCATGAACCTCCGCGAGAAGATCGAGGTCGCCAAGTGCCTCGACCGCCTCAAGGTCGACGTCATCGAGGCGGGCTTCCCCGTCGCCTCCCCGGGCGACTTCGAGGCCGTCAAGACCATCGCCCAATCCGTCAGGGACTGCACCGTCGCCGCCCTCGCGCGCTGCACCGACGAGGACATCGACGCCGCCTGGCAGGCCGTCCGCGAGGCCGCGCATCCACGCCTCCACCTCTTCCTCGCGACCTCGCCCATCCACATGCAGTACAAGCTCAAGATGACCCCCGACGAGGTCGTCGAGCGCGCCGCCGCCATGGTCCGCCACGCGAAGGCCCTCTGCCCCGACCTCGAGTTCTCCTGCGAGGACGCCACCCGCTCCGACCCCGACTTCCTCGTGCGCGTCGTCAACGCCGCCATCGCCGCGGGCGCCACCGTCATCAACCTCCCCGACACCGTCGGATATACCACCCCCGCCGAAATGCGCGCCCTCGTCGAACACGTCATCGCCCGCGCGGAGGGCGAGGCCGAGTTCTCCGTCCACTGCCACAACGACCTCGGACTCGCCACCGCCAACGCCCTCGCGGGCGTCCTCGGCGGCGCACGGCAGATCGAATGCACCATCAACGGCATCGGCGAACGCGCGGGAAACACCGCCCTCGAAGAGGCCGTCATGGCCCTCCGCACCCGACCCGACCTCTACCACGCCGCCACCCGCATCGACACCACGATGATCTACCGCGCCTCCCAGACCATCTACAACATCATCGGACAGACCGCACCCCTCAACAAGCCCGTCGTCGGCCGCAACGCATTCGTCCACGAATCCGGAATCCACCAGCACGGCGTCCTCGCCAACAAGGCCACCTACGAAATCCTCACCCCCGAATCCGTCGGCATCCACGAGGAGACCATCCTCCTCGGAAAGCACTCGGGGCGCCACGCCTTCGCCACCCGCCTCCAGGAAATGGGCTACCGCGTCACCCCCGACGAACTCGACGCCACCTTCCGCGAGTTCAAGGAACTCTGCGACAAGAAGAAGTCCGTCAACGACGCCGACATCCGCGCCCTCTTCACCCACCACCGCGTGACCCCCCTCGGCTCCGAAGACGACTGGAAACTCGACTGGTTCGCCGTCCACACCTCCAACTTCACCACCGCCACCGCCACCGTCTCCCTCAAGCACGACGGCCAGAAGTCCCAGACCGCCTGCCTCGGCGACGGCCCCATCGACGCCGCGTTCCAGGCCATCGACACCCTCATCCACCCCCCGAAGCACACCTTCGACGTCTTCACCATCAACTCCATCTCCGAAGGCAAGGACACCCTCGGCGACGTCATGATCAAACTCCGCAACGGCACCCAGACCTTCACGGGACGCGGGCTCTCCACCGACATCATCGAGGCCTCCATCTTCGCCTACCTCGGCGCTCTCAACAAGCTCCTCGGCACCGCAGGCGCCCTCCAGACCAGCAAGAAGCCCAAGGCCCAAAAGGCATAGGGCAGGCCCCGCCGCACTCCATCAACCATCCTTCCCGACTCCGACCATGCCAACCGCCACGCAGAAAATCCTCGCCGACCACGCCAGACTCGCCGCGGTGAAGCCAGGCGACCTCATCGAGGCGGACCTCGACCTGGTCCTCGGCAACGACGTCACCGCCCCCGTCGCAATCCAGGTCTTCGGGCAGGCGGGGTTCCGGCGCGTCTTCGACCCCGGCAGAATCGCGCTCGTCCTCGACCACTACACCCCCTGCAAGGACATCAAGTCCGCCGAACTCTGCGCGACGGTGCGCGCCTTCGCGCGGAGGCACGGCATCCGCCATTTCTACGACACGGGCGCCGTCGGCATCGAGCACGCGCTCCTCCCCGAGCAGGGGCTCGTCGGAGCGGGCGACTGCGTCGTCGGCGCCGACTCCCACACCTGCACCTACGGCGCGCTCGGCGCCTTCTCCACTGGCGTCGGCTCCACCGACATGGCCGCCGCCATGGCCACGGGACGCCTCTGGTTCAAGGTGCCGCCCGCCATCCAGGTCGTCGTCACGGGACGCCCCCGGCGCTGGGTCGGCGGCAAGGACCTCGTCCTGCATCTCATCGGCCTCCTCGGCGTCGAGGGCGCCCTCTACCACTCCCTCGAATTCACGGGCGACGGCCTCGCCCGCCTCTCCATCGACGACCGCTTCACCATCGCCAACATGGCCGTCGAGGCGGGCGCCAAGAACGCCTTCCTCCCCGTCGACGACATCACCCGCGAATATCTGCGCGGACGCCTCCGGCGCCCCGTCCGCGTCTACGAACCCGACCCCGACGCGCACTACGAACGCGTCGTCGCCATCGACCTCGCCGACCTCGAACCCACCGTCGCCCTCCCCTTCCTCCCCTCCAACACCGCCACCGCCGACAGCGCCCGCCACCTCCGCATCGACCAGGCCGTCATCGGCTCCTGCACCAACGGACGCATCTCCGACCTGCGCATCGCCGCCGAAATCCTCCGCGGACACCACGTCGCCCCAGGCGTGCGCTGCATCGTCATCCCCGCCACCCCCGCCATCTACCGGCAGGCCCTCGACGAAGGACTCCTGCGCATCTTCCTCGACGCGGGCTGCGCCGTCTCCACCCCCACCTGCGGCCCCTGCCTCGGCGGGCACATGGGCATCCTCGCCGCCCGCGAACGCGCCGTCGCCACCACCAACCGCAACTTCGTCGGACGCATGGGCCACCCCGAAAGCGAGGTCGTCCTCGCCTCCCCCGCCGTCGCCGCCGCCTCCGCCCTCGCAGGACACATCGCCGCCCCATAGGCAAATCAACCCGCCCCCGCTGGGAGCGGAGCGGGGGGTGCGGGGGGCGGAGCGAAGCGCAGCCCCCCGTCGTTTGCATGGCTGGATGAAGGCGCCAGCCCGCACCCGTGCCCCGCACCGCAAAGCCAACCCGCCCGCACACAGGCCCCATTCGCCGCATCCCCCATTTCCCCCCGCCCCCGCTGAGAGCGGAGCGGGGGGTGCGGGGGGCGCGAGCCCCCCGTCGTTTGCATGGCTGGATGAAGGCGGATGGGCAGGGCGGCGCGCAGGGCCAGAGCGTCGATCTCGGTGGTCGCCGTATCCTTACAAAGCGCGGCGCGGGGGGTGCGGCGGGCCCGCGCCC
>JAEEXV010000183.1 GCA_016287975.1 Lentisphaeria bacterium
CCCGATCGTCTTGGCCGCCTCGTCGATGGACTTCGTGGCGGCCTCAATGGCCTTGGTGGAATCCTCAATGGCCTTGGTGGAATCCCCGACGGCCTTGGCGGCGTCCTGGAGCGCCTTGGCGAGGGCGTCGTCGCCAGGGGACTGCTGCTCCTCGGCAGGCGGCTCCTGCCGCTCTGGCGCGGGCTCGGGCGGTGGAGGCGGGGCGGGGACGGCGCCCTTCATGGCGTCGGAAAAGCCCTTCGCCGCCTGCTGCAGTGCCGCGTCAAGAGTCTGGGCGGCGGCGGAGAAGGCGTCCTCGAGGGCCTTGCGGACTGTGTCGCCAATGCCCGCCCCGAGCGAGGCATAGCGCTTCTCGATGGCGTCGGCGGCCTGGAGGGCGGCTGCGCCGTCGGCGGCGATGTCGAGCGCAAGCGTGTAGTTGGTGTCGGCCATGTCCTGCCCTCCCCTTTTCGGCCCAGGCTACTTCGCGGCGGGGGCGGCGCCCTCGCGGATCCCCGTGGCGGTGATCTCGATGTCTCCGCGGGCGGCGCGGATGATGTCCGCCAGATTCGGCGGCAGCTTGTCTCCGTCTTTCGAGGAGACGTACACCGTCGCGATACGCCCCGCCTCGACGGAGAGCGGCGCGCCCGTGTCGGTAACGGCGCCCACCGAAAGGTCGACACCCCACCCGGACTTGACGATCACGACGCTCTTCCCGCGGAGATCCGTGGTGATGTATTTGAGGCCGGTGCAGCCGGTCATAAGGAAGGCGGCAAGAGCCGCGAAGATTGCAGTAGTTGCTCGTTTCATCCCATTATCTCCCGTGCTGAAGCCACGCGCCGATGAGGTTGACGGCGGCGCTGGCGACCCAGGCGACGATGCCGCAGATGGCAAGCCAGTTCCGCTTCCGCGCCTTCACGTCCCCCTCCAGTTCGGAGACCCGCCGCTCCAGCACCGCGACGGTGTCGATCAATCCGGGCTTGCCGTTGCCGTAGATGGCCCTGTAGTCGTTCCGGGTCTGCATCTTCATCTCCGCGACATCGGATGCCAGCCGGATCAGCAGGTCGTCTCGCTGTGTGTCGGTCATCGCAGTCATGCCTCCGAGTTGAACGCCTTCTTGCCGAACCGCCGGAGGGCCTTGTATGCCGCCCGAGCCTCCCACCACCCCCGCCAGCGGCGGATGTCGAAGAGGTTGTACTGTGCGGCTACCACCTTTCGGCAGTTGTCTCGGAACTCCTCGTCCGCGCGCTTCCGGTCGGCCTCCGTGCCTCCGAGATGATAGCGCACGTCGTGGATCGCGCCGCACACGATCCAGTTCGGCCACAGGCTGTTGAAGAAGTCGGACAGGGTCACTCCGCAGACGGAGACCCCGTCCATCCACTGCGCGCCGAGACCGTTGCATGTCGCGGCGAGTTCGGCGTCGGGGCGGTGGAGGAGCTCCCTGCCCGAGAGCCCGTATAGTTCCGCCTGGCGGCGGAGTGCGTTGAAGTCGATGCTGGATTCACTGGTCATGGCTGGAAGTCCTCTCGGCGATTGCCGCGTCGGCGGCGGCGCGGCAGATCTCGGCGGCCAGTAGGTTCCCCTCCTCGTCCCGCCCGCACGCCTCCACCAGTTCGGGGGGCGAGTCAACCGGGAGGCGGAGGGCGCAGGCCGCCGCCGCGACGGCCCGCTGCTCGGCCTGCATCCGCCACTCCTCCCGCTGCGTCGGCGGGTCGGAGCGGAAGAAGAGCGGGGCCGCCAGGCGCAGCAGCGCCAGTTCCGGGGGCGGGGCCGCCTCTATCGGGCGGCCTCCCTCGTAAAATCCACGACGCCCGCGCCGAACTGGCACTTGGCCTTGAGATCGTCCAGCTGCTCCGGGCCGACGAGCGCCGCCAGTTCCGCCGCCTTCTCGGGCGAGGAGCCCGCCAGGCGGAAGCCGCCCTCGACGAAGGCGCGGACGGCGTCGCAGACGGCCTGGTGCGCCGCGATGCGCGCCTCGTTGGCCGCCCCTGCTGCCTCCGCCGCCGCGTCGAGTTCGTCGGCCTTGGCGTCCTGCAGGCGCTCGACGGCGAGCTGGAAGGCGCGCGCGGCCTTCCACTCGGCCACATCGGCCTTGGCGCAGTCGCGGAGCAGCTGCTCCATCTCGCGGTGCCCGCGGATGGTGGCGAACTGGGAGGTGACGAGGTTGGCGGGGCTGGCGGGGTCGGGCAGCTTGACGATAAGGCCGAGTTTCAGGTCCATTGCTTTCTCCGGGAGTGAGAGGATCGGGGTCAGTAGGCTGCCTCGCAGCCGGTGATGTTGACGCTGGTCTTGTTGGTGCTGGAGTCGAACTCGGCGGAAAGGATGCCGGTGAACTCCTTGACGGTCGAGGGGGTGGCACCGCGCGAGGCCACGTACTCCAGCTTGACGGCGCCGGAGACGGTCGGCCAGGTCTGGCCGCTCCAGGTCTCGGGGGCGCCGGTGGCGGAGAGGCGCTTGTCGCCGCGCAGTTCGCACGCGGCGTCGGGCGTCAGGGCGCTGCGGTAGTTGTGGATCGCGCCGTCGGCGGTGGTGACGGCCTGGTCCTCCCCCTTGAGGTTCAGGGTGCCAGTGCCGTAGACGAAGTCGGCGGGCCCCGCGAGGAGGGTGCCGTCGAAGGTGATCTGGTTGAAGGGAAGGCGGCAGGACATGGGGCTTTTCCTCCTTAGTTGCTGCTGGAACTGCTGCTGGCGGTGTTGTAGGTGCCCTTCCACTCGATGTCGGCGGTCTGCACCGCGTCGCCGCCGATGGAGAGGTCGACCAGCGCCTCGTAGGAGTGGATGTCCGCGTAGCGCCCCGCGCCGGTCACGGTGAAGTCGCCGGGCCCGACGGGGGAGATGACGGACAGGAGGCTGGCGAGGTCCTGCTGCATGTCGGAGGTGGCCGAGGTCACGAGCACGGCCTGGCAGGAGCCCGCCATCGCGAAGCCCGCGCGGGCGGAGGGGATGGTGCCGCCGCCGCGGTCGTCGTGGCCCCCGCCCGCCCGCACCGAGCCGGGAACCGGGGTCACGGTCACCGAGAGGCTGGTCTGCCCCCGGGTGGCGCTGAAGGTGATGGTGTCTGCCATGGTTGTCCTCCTGTTAGTAGTCCTGGATGTCGATGCCGATGGCGACGGCGCACGACGCGCCGGCGTCGGAGAGCTCGAGCGCCTCCTCCGAGACGACGAGCATGAGGTCGGTGGCCGGCTGGCCGCCGGCGTCGGTGGATTCGGTGACGAGGCGGTCGCACGCGGCCTCGACGGCCTGCGCGGCGGCGATGGCGTCGGGGAGCCCCGGCGCCGGGCGGGTGTCGCCCGAGAGGACGACGACGGTGAGGTGGGTCGTGCGGCGCGGGTGGTTCCCGAAGTCGCTACCCTGGAAGCACACGACGGCGGCGGGCGCTCCGCCCGTGCCAGTCAGGGCGCTGTCGCACAGGAGCGACAGCTGCGAGAGCGAGGTCCCGCGGTAGAGCCGGGCGGGGACGCCCGCCCCCTCGCAGAGGGAGCGCACGCGCTCCATGAGTTCGCCGACGGGGCGGCAGTGCTCGGTGAAGGGCGCCTGCTGGCGGATGGTGGTCGTGGTGGCGGCGGTGTCGCTCATCGGATTCCCCCGTTCCTGGATTCGTAGAGGCGGATGCCCTCGGCCACGGCCGCCTTGAGCGCCGCGCCAGCGGGGAACCACGGCTCCGCCTTCTGCCGCACCTGGCGGCGCAGCAGGAACAGCGGCACCGCCTTCGCGCGCTTCGTCTTCCCCCGCCGCCCGAAGAGGGTGTCGCCCTCGCGGAAGAGGCGGTAGCCCGCATCCTCCGCGTCGGCGGCGTCCCAGGCGTTCCGCCTGGCCTCGCCCAGCGGGATCGTCAGCGCCTTCGCGTGGCGGGACCCGGGGCCCGAGCCCGGCGCGCGGATCACGCCGCCGAACTGCTTCTGCGCCGCGGCGTAGTGGGTGGCCCCCACCCGCAGGCGGTCCCCGCCCGGGTTCTGGAAACTGACCGAGTTGGCGATGGACGGCCAGAACTGGCCGCCGCGGCTGTGCGACATCGCCGAGAGCCTCGCCGCCATGGCGACGGACTCGCCGACGGCGGCGAGGAGCAGGACCCGCCCCTGGGCGGACGCGACGCGGATAGTGAAGGGGTCGCGCGCCATCACGAGAACTCCATCCCTGGCGAATCCGGCGCGAACTGCGGCTCAGGGCTCGTCACCTGCAGCCCCGCCGCCGAGCCCGCCGCCTCCAGCGCCCCCGGCAGCTGAAGATCGCCCTTCGCCAGCCCGTCGAGGACGCGAAGGGCGTTCTCGTAGGGCAGCTGGACGCCCGCGGGGAGTTCCTTGGAGGCCCGCCCGCGGTCGGCGGCAATCTGCCAGAGCGCCAGCGTCAGCGACAGGTCCTCGAGGAGCGGCTGGGCCGCCTCGGACGCCACCGGCACGGAGAAGCGCGCCGAAAGCGCCGCGTCCACGCGCGCCGATGCACGCCGCGCATACCCCGCCAGCACCCGGGCGCGGTCGTCTCCCGTCTCAGGGACGTACCCCGCCAGGATGCCGCCGGTGATGCGGTCCTCCAGCCCGTTGGCGTCGCAGTAGCCCATCGCGGTCAGCTGGCGTTGCCGAAGTAGATGAGGTGCGGCATGACGAAGGCGGCCTCCGCGCGCCCCGTGACCCCGTAGAGGAAGCTGTCCTCGTTGAAGACGTTGTCGTCCTCGGGGCGGTCCTTGCGGACGAGGGTGCCTGGAGCCTCGCGCTCGAAGTAGCACACCGGCTTGTAGACGCCGTTCGAGGCGCACAGGAACCACTTGTTGCCTTCGAGGTTCTGCACCTCCAGGTGTCCGACCAGGTGGTACACCGGGTTCGGCACGGTCGCGCCGTTGGCGTCGCCCTTGACCGGGGCCTCCAGCAGTTCGTTCACCGTCCAGTGCAGCGCAGGCCCGTGGACGAGCAGCGTCGGGTTCACGCGCAGCGAGACGCCGCCGTGCCCCTTGTAGCCGCGCATCGCCGTCCAGGCGGCCTTCAGCGAGGTCTCGGAGAGCGCGTCGGTGGTCAGGTTCGCGACTGCGTTCTTGCCGTATTTCCGGGTGGTCCCGAAGAAGTTCCCGCCGTCGCACCACTTGGCCGTGGAGGCGTTGTTCAGCAGGGTCTCCACCAGGTCGTTCGGCAGGCGCGCGGCCTGGGTCGCCATCTGCGCGAAGAGCGAGGCGTACATGCCGTACTGGTCGTCCTTCACCGCGTCGGCGGGGATGCCGTAGGTCAGCTCGAACTTGCGCGGGACGATGGTCATCTTGTTGGTGGCCATGTTGTTCACCACGCGCGGGCCGACCCATTCCCGCATCCCGGTCAGCTGCTCCAGGAAGGGCATCTGCAGTTCGTGGGTGGCGAGGCGCTCGGTCATGGTGAACTGCTCGTACGACGGCTCGCGGGCGGTCTCGAAGGCGTCCTTGAACCGCAGGCTCACCGCCTGGAAGAGGAACCGCATGTTGGCGGCGTTGATGTCCATGGTGGCTTCTCCTTCTGGGGTTAGGGGTTGATGCGCACGACGGCCTGGCTGTCCGCCAGCCCGAGGAAGACGCCGGCGACGGTGACGCCCTCGGCGGCGACGGTGTGGTCGTCGACGACGTAGCAGGCCTTGCCGATGTCTCCGGCGGCGAGCGGGTGCGTCGCGTCGTTGTCGTAGAGGAAGTCGCCGCGGCGGATCTGGACCATTTCGCCGCCGCTGGCGACGTGCTCGGCGCGACCGACCACCTGGCCGGCGGCCACGGAGGAGCCGCCCGAGGAGACGGAGGCGACGGCGGGGACGGCGTAGCCGCCGGGGACGACCATGGCAAGGCCGCCGGCGTAGACGACGGCGCCGGACGAGACGGGCAGGCTCACGAGGTCTCCGAGGGCCTGCTTGGTGTCGCGGGGTGCGGTGAGTGCGGGCATGGGCTATTCCTCCTCTTTCTTCTCGCTGGTGTACTTCTTGATCTGCTCATCGGTGACGCCGCAGGCCTTGAGGACCTTGAGCTCCTCGTCGGAGAGCTGCTTCCCCTCCTTCTCGCCGGGCTTGTCGGCGCCGTGGACGGGGTCCTTCTCGGGCGCGACCTTCGGCGCCTTCTCCACGAAGTCGCTGAAGCTCTTCGCGTCGCGGGCCGCGTAGCCGAGCGCCCACTCGCGCTGCGCCTCGACGAGCTTCCCGTCGTCGAAGGCCTTGGCGACCAGCTTCTCGGCCTCGGCCTGGGCCAGGCGACGCTCCAGTTCCGCCTTCTCGGCGGCGGGCACCATGCCCTTGATCTTCCCCGTCACGTCGTCGAAGGTCTTCGCGCCGTGCAGGGCGAGGAACGCCGCGGCCGCGTCGGCGGCCTGCCGCAGTTCGCGGGCCTTCCCGACAGCGGCTTCGGCGAACGCCGCGCCACCGTCCTTGTCGTCGAAGGCCACGGCGACGCCGAGGGCCTCCGCGATCTTCTTCAGGTGTTCGTCCATCCTGTGTTCTCCTTTGTTGCGCCCGGTGACGCCCGGGCCGTCGTCGGCCACGAGCGGCCGGTATCCCTCGAATGCGGGGTGGTTGGTGAGCGCCACCGAGGAGACGCGCACCGGGTGCCGCCCGTCCGCGCCGAAGTGCAGGACGGGGGACATGTATCTGTATTCGCGCGCGTCCAGGCGCTCCCGCCCGCGCGCGGTCCACTCGACGCGGCAGACGAGCCCGGCGGAACCCGCCTCCAGCGAGCGGATCCAGCCCGCCGCAGGAGCCTCGCCGCCGCGCATCGTCTGGTGGTCGTAGTCCACCACCAGGTCGCGCCCCTCCGACCGGAAGGCCGCCACGACCCGCGCGGCGTCCTCCGGCGTGAAGTCGATCTCCCCCCGCTCGCCGCCCTTCACGAAGGCGGTCCGCCCGAACTTCAGCACCAGGAACTCCGCCGGCGCGCCAGCGCCCGCGTCGTCGAACGCCACCCCGTCGAGGATGGCATAGTTGTCCCGGTTCTTTCCCATATCAAACCCGCCCCCCGTCAACCGCCACGCGAAAGCCCCCGCCCGCGCCGACGGCGCAACCTTTCCGCTCCCGACGGACAACTCCCGACGACGCGGGACAGGGGAAAAACGCCACACTTTCCGCACCCGCCGTAAACCCCGCTTTTTTTGCACGGACGGCTTGCAATCCGATGGGAAAGCATTATTATATGCAGCAAGCCGAACCAGCCCCGGGAAGCGATCGATGCATTTGCATATCGGCCTGGAATTAAGTGTTCGGCTTTTTTATTTGTCATATACCGAGATGTGATACAGGTGATTCGGCTCGATTTCCACGATTTTCCGGCTCGATTTCCACGATTTTCCGGCTCGCGAGGCCGCTTGCAAAAACGCGGCGGGGCGGTATAGTATGAAAGAAGCCTGAAATCCCGAGGATTCAAGCGGCGGTCAGCAACTCACCCTTCGCTGGCCTAAGTGATGTGTTCATCACGAGCCCCACACCTGCCTTCCCTGCAAAAGAAGGCGATGCACCGACAGCTACCGCTCCCATCAGGTGTAAGTCCCCGTCAAGGGGGTGAGCCGAGCGTCTTGAAGGTGGAAAAGTGCGGTCTTCGGGAGTTCGGGCTTTACTTTATTTTCACAAGGTCCAAATCGTATGCATGATGTGCCCCTTTCCGTTTGTAGATTGTAAAGTCCACCAGTCGTTCCCGTCCATTGATTGCGGTCCGGGTGGTTACGTGCCAGCACTCGTCCCACTCCAGTTTGCGGTAATCTATCTTCCCCTCCTTGACCAGCAGGATGCGCTCCGCGCGGGCCGTTCCGGAACTGAACAACGTCTTGCAAAGGGAATAGTCAGAAAGAAGTTGAAGAACCAGCGGGTCGCTGTAGGTTGAACTGCTGTGCGAAATGAACTTAAAGGGAACTTGGACTTCGCCCAATCCCGCATGTGCCAAACGGCGTTTTCCCCCTCCCCAAGCCTTTTTCAATAGACGAACGTTCTCCTCTTTTGCGACAGGCTTTTTCGACATCCTGTTGAGTTTCTTGTCGGGAATCAGCCCCTTCGCGACCACATAGCCGCCGTCCGGGACTTCGACAGCCGCGCCCAGGTATTCGGATACTACGGGGAGTGGCTTGGTCGAATACCCTTCGTCGTCGACAATATCCGCGCCAAACTTCCGCCGCAGTTTGGCTATGGCGAGTTCGTCCTTGCTCCTGAACCTTCCGTCTTCGGGATTTCGCGGGTGCTTGGCCTCGAAGGCGGCGTCGAAAGCGGCTACTTGGCCGTGCCCCTGGCTCTCCAAAAATCCGGGGGCAGGTAGGCGTTGAGGAACCCCGCGAGCATGGCGTCGTGGATGCCCTCGGCGATGGCGTCGGAGTCGAAGGCGTCGAGGAGCCCGGGGAGTTTCTCCAGGAAGCGGGGGGCGCGCTCGCGGAAGGCGTCGAGGAGCTTCTGCGGGTCCTGGATCTTCTCCAGCCCGCCGAAGGCCTCGCGGCAGGCGACCTCGATGGGGCCGCGCCACGCCGCGAAGGCGTCCGCGTCGACCAGGCGGCGGACGCCCGCCATGGCGATGTCGGCGGCGGTGCGGCGGTCGGGGTAGGACATCGGGTCGGGCGAATCCGAGAAGGGGCGCGGGATGCCGCCCATGCCGCCCATGGGGTCGGCGGGCTGCTGCGGGAGTTCCTCCAGCTGGACGCCGTAGGTCTTCTCGGCGTATTCGCGGGTCAGGCGGCAGCCCGCGGCGGCGGCCACCTTGGCGGCCCGCTCAAGTTGACTTTGAGGCTATGGTGCACCAAACCATCGGGGAAAGCCTGGTGGCTCTGTGCCGCAGCGCGAAAGCCTGCGGCAGTTATTTTGCCCCAAGCACTTGAAAAAAGAAGTCATGGCATTACAGTATCCATAGATTCGGCAGAGTGAGCAACCACGTGGACACTGCCGAGGACAGCCCGCTCAAGTTGACTTTGAGGCTGAGGTGCACCAAACCATCGGGGAAAGCCTGGTGGCTCTACGCCGCGGACGACCTGTAAAAGGTTCCTGCGGCGGTTTTTTATCGGGGATGGCTTTTTGCCGCGACGAAGCGGTCTTCGCAGGCTTGCAACATGCCCTTGCGAAAAGGTCCTGCGGCAAAAAGAAAGCCACCTCGCAACATATTGCCGCGAAGTGGCTTAAAAGATGGAGCCAGAAGTCGGATTCGAACCGACGACCGCCTGATTACAAATCAAGTGCTCTACCAGCTGAGCTATTCTGGCGTCTGGTCAGACGCAATAAGATAGCACCTCTTTTCCGTTTTGTCAGTGCTTGCCGAGCGCCTGCCGAATGGCGTCGGCGGTCTTGGCGGCGAGGGTGGCGTAGGTGTCGTCGGGGCACGGGACAATGGGCGGCAGGATGGCCAGTCGGACGGGGCGGAAGGGGCGCGGGAAGAAGCAGCCGCGCGGCAGCACGCGGCAGGCGCCGTCGATCGCGACGGGCACGATGGGCACGTCCAGTTCCTTCGCGAGGATCGCGAAGGCGTTGCGGAAGGGGGCCAGCGTTCCGTCGAGCGTGCGGGTGCCCTCGGGGAAAACCACGACATTGCGTCCGTCCCTGAGCGCCGCCGCCAGGGTCTGAAGAGACTGGCGGATGTCGCCGTTCATGTCCATCGTGATGATGTTGTGGCGCCGCGCGAAGCCCGCGAGGCGTCCGCCGACATGCTTGGCGGTCGCGTAGAAGCAGGTGCGGCGGAAGGACGCGGCATCCAGGCAGCCCGAGAGATAGGCGGCGTCCAGGTAACTCTGGTGGTTCGGGGCGATGATGCAGGGGCGCCCCTGCGGCAGATTCTCGCGTCCGGAGCAGCGGACGGGGCCGAGGCAGCGAAGCAGCCCATAGACGATGCCCGCATAGATCCGATGCGTCCAGCAGGCGTATGGCAGGGCGACTGGCGTTCTGGAGCGCAGCACCTCGCTCCAGCTCACCGCAGAGTGCGTCGGCGCGGCCTCCGCCGCCCTGGCGACCTCCGCCAGGTGCGCCGCCAGCAGTCGCGGCGTCGGATAATCGACCAGCGCCGTCTCCTCCAGTTTCACGCCGCAGTTCTCCGAGAGCGCGGCGAGGAACTCCACCTTCCCCAGCGAATCCAGCGAGAGATCCAGTTCGAAATGCGCATCTGGCGTGACGGGCTGGTCGTCGACCAGGGGGCGCAGGCACTCCTCCACCAGGCGGTATTCGGGGGTCTGCGGCGCGGGCTCCGCCGTCGACCGCTCTTTCCGATTCGCCTGCCGTTCCACGAACTGCCCCAGCAGATGCCGCCGCAGTTTGCCCAGGCGCGTGCGGGGAAGCGGCTCGGTGAAGAGCGCGATCTGGAGAATGCGCTTGTAGGGGGCCGCGCCGACATTGTACGGCTCGACCACCTCGTCCAGAATCGTCTCCTCGACATTGAGGATTCGGCGCTCCCGCACCCGCTTGAGATCTGGAACGACCAGCGCCTTGAGACCGTTCCCCGAGCCCACGGCCGCGCATTCCGCGACCAGACCGCCGCCGTGGCGCATGAGATGGGTCTCCACCTCCTCGGGATTGATGTTCTTGCCGTTGGGCAGGACGATGATCTCCTTCTTCCGCCCCGTGATGAAGAGGTAGCCGTCCTGGTCCAGGTAGCCCAGGTCGCCCGTGTGCAGCCAGCCCTCGGCGTCGAACATCGCGGCGGTCTCCCCGGGGCGCCGATAGTAGCCCTTCATGACGTTCTCGCCCTTGACCGTGATCTCGCCGTCCTGGATGCGCACCTCGTTGCAGTTGATCAACTGCCCCACCGACCCCAGGCGCACCTTGCCAGGGCGAGGGAAGGAGATGATCGGCGCCGTCTCCGACATGCCGTAGCCAGGCAAGATCTCGAAGCCCAGCGTGCGGAAGTCCTTGACCACCTGGTCGTCGATCGCCGCGCCGCCGCAAGGCATATACCGCATCGCGCCGCCGAACTTCGCCTGCACCGCCTTGAAGACCAGGCGTGAAAGCCGCCACGAGCGCGCCAGCGCGCAGATCCCAAACAGCAGCCGCGCAATCCACGACGCGCGGATCTTCGCCATGATCGCCCCGTGGAACAGCGTGAACAGCCGCGGCACCCCCACCAGCACCGTCACCTGGTTCTCCTGCAGCGCCGCCAGTATCGCGTCCGACGACATCGCCGTCGCGAAGACGCAGGTCGCGTGGTTGGTCAGCGTCACCAGCAGGGTCGCCTGCAGCGGAAGGACATGGTGCAGCGGCAGCAGCACCAGCACCCGCTCCTCCTCTCGGTAGATCCCCACGTCCATCACCGCCTGCATGTTCACCCACAGGTTCCTGAAGGTCAGCATGACCCCCTTCGGCGTCCCCGTCGTCCCCGAGGTGTAGATGATCACCCCGATGTCCTTTTCGTCATTCTCGCCGAAATCCAGTTCCCCGCCCCGATCCGAATAGCCCTCCACCGCGTCCAGACGCAGCACCTGCGGACGCGCCCGCTTCGCCAGCCCCAGCGCCTCCCGCAGCACCCCCTCCGTCTTCGCCGAGCACCACACCACCGACGGCTCGCAGTCGTCCAGGATATACGCCACCTCCTCCGCTGGCGCCATAAAATCGATCGGCACTGGAATCCCGTGCCGATGCCACACGCTGTAGAAGGCGACCGCCCACTCGGGAGTGTTCTCCGCATAGATCGCCACCCGTTCCCCCGCCCCGAACGCCGCCTGCTCCCCATACCACTGCGCACGCCCGATCAATTCATGGTAGCTGATCCGACGCGCCCCGCACACCAGCGCCACCTTCTCACTGTCCTTCAAGTATCGCATAGTGCCCTTAATATAACCCCTCGCAAAAGAAGTGTAACACATTTTTGGAATATGTCACAAAACTCCAATCGGGGATCAAGGCTGCCGCGCTTCCGCCTGCTTCAGGCAGGCGGCGGAGGCCGCCAGGACTTCGGCATGGACATCGCCGCCGTGGGCGTCCATGGTGACAATGGCGGGCAGGCCATCGACATCGAGGGCCCAGATGGCCTCGGGCGAGCCGAATTCGGCGAGGAACGAGACGCCTGCGACGCGCTTCACGGCGGCGGCAAGGACCTGGGCGGCGCCGCCGACGGCGGAGAGATAGACGCAGCCGCACTCCTGGCAGGCACGGCGGGTCTTTTCGCCCATCCCGCCCTTTCCGAGGACGGCCCGCAGCCCGTAGCGGCGGATGACCTCGGCCATGTATGGTTCCTCGCGGGCGGAGGTGGTTGGCCCCGCGGCGGTGACATGCCAGCCGCCGTCCACGGTCTTGATCATGACGGGGCCGCAATGGTAGACGACGCCGCCCGCCAGATTCACCTCGGGGGGCAGTTCCGCCTGTGGCGACGCCAGATACTTGTGGGCGGCGTCGCGCGCGGTGTAGATGCGCCCTGAGACGCGGACGACCTGCCCGCAGCGAAGCCCGCGCGCCTCCGCCTCGGAAATGGGCGTCCGCAACTGGACTTCCGCCAGGTTCACTTTTTCGGGTCCTCTGGTTTTGCCGCCTTCTCGACGGTATAGGGGACCTCCCCAGGTCGGCAATACCCGAATTTGTTTCGCGCGACGGCCTCGACCATGGCGGGGTCGTTGGCGCGCAGCTTGTCGATATCGGCCACGATTCTGCGGAGTTCGTGATCCAGCTGCGCCTGATATTCCTTTTGCCGACGCAGTTCCGCCTTCAGTTCGTTGATCTGGCTGCGCTGCGGCAGGATGATCGCCCCTGTCAGCAGCATCAGCGCCCCGATGAGCAAGACGATGAGAATGGTCGCGGTTTTCATGTCATTTAATATAAACGGCGGTTCCAAAAACGCGCGCCGTCGGCCGCTTTCAGCGCGTGCAGAGCATCCAGACGACGCATACCCAGGCCAGCACATTGGCGACAATCGCGAAGAAGACCGCGCAGGACCCCAGGTCCTTTGCCTTGCGCGCCAGGGGATGCCGCTCGGGGCTGGCCAGGTCGACGACCGCCTCGATGGCGGTGTTGACCGTCTCCATCGCGGGCATGCCCAGCCAGACCAGCGTCAGCAGCAGCCGCCAGCCCAGGGACAGCCCTGGCAGCAGCCACGCGGCGGGCAATTCGACCAGCCCGCAAAGAAGTTCGTGCTGGAAGGCCGTCTCCCCCAGCATGTCCCGCAGGCCCGCCAGCGAATAGCCCGTGGCCTTCCACAGATGCCTGAATCCCGTCGTCCGTTCCGTTTTCATCGTGTCAGTTCAGCCGAAGGTTCTCGATGGAGAGGGGCACGTATCTGCGCCCGTTGATGCCGATGGTGAAGATGCCCAGCTGCCGCAGTTCGCCGGAGCGCGTCCCCTTCAGCAGCGCCGCCAGATCCTCCACGCTGGTCACAGGCTTGTGCTGGAAGCGCGTGATGATGTCGCCGCGGCGGATGACCTGCCGCCAGCGCGTCTCCTGCATCCCGAAGAAGGGCTCGGTCACCACCTCGCCGACCATGACGCCGCGCACCTCCTCGGGAATCCCCAGCACGCTGCGCACGCGCGGCGTCAGTTCCTGCAGCTTCAGCCCCAGCCGCGTCTGCACCAGCAACTCCGACGGCATCCGCTCCAGTTTCACCTGGTGCTTCGCGCCGCCCGCCAGCGTCAACTCCACCACGTCCCCCGTCTTGTAGCCCCAGATCGCGCGCCCGAAGTCCACTGGGCGCCGCACTGGCTTCCCCGCCACGGCGGCGACCACCGTCCCCGCCTTCAGGCCCGCCTTCGCCAGCGGCCCCTTCTCCAGAAGCTCGGGCAGGCGGACGCCGTCGGCGGTCGTCTCCTCGACGTCGGAATCCGGCGTCATCCCGAGGTAGCCGTCGGAGAAATGCGAGGGCTTCAGCCAGTAGGAGAGGAAGAGTTCAATGCGCGCCAGGGGAATCGCGAATCCGATGCCCTGCGCGTCGGCGCGGATGGCGAGGTTCAGGCCGATCAGCTGCCCGTCGAGGTTGATCAGCGGGCCGCCCGAATTGCCCGGGTTGATGGCGGCGTCGGTCTGGATGATGTCGGAGAAGGAGACCTCGCCTTCCTGGAAGGAGCGGTTGAAGGCGGAGATGACGCCCTGCGAGACCGAGTGCTCCAGGCCGAAGGGGTTGCCGACCGCCAGCACCGTCTCGCCCAGGAGCAGGTCGTTGGCCGCCGCGAATTCAGCCGCCTTCAGCGGATGCCCGTCGTACTCCCCCGCCAGTTGCAGCAGGCAGAGGTCGTTGGGCGCGTCATAGCCCACCACCCGCGCGGGATAGGCGCTGCCGTCCCACAGCCGCACCTCGATCTGCTGCGCGCGCCGCACCACATGCGAGTTGGTCAGCACCAGCCCGCGCGGATCCACGATCACCCCCGACCCCAGCGGCGAATAGCGCCGCGCCGCCGCGGGGGGCTGCTGTCGATTGAAGTATTCCGTGAAGAAGAGGTTGAACGGGTCGTTCACCTGGATGATCTGCTCGTTCGTGCCGATGTTCACCACCCACGGCAGCGCCTTCTTGATCGCCGCCACCGTCGGCGTCAGCCTGGCCGCCGACGGCCCCGCGAAAATCCCCGTTGTCAACGCCAAAACCACGACTACGAAGATTTTCGAGATTTTCCTGGCACCCACGCAAATGTCCATCATATTCTCCTGCACTCCCATTGCCTGCTTCCCCCGCTCACTCCCATAAGACGCCGTTTTCCCCCGCAGGTTCCCGAACGCCCCGATCTCCACCCGCCATCCCCTATGCCCTGCCCCTTCTCCGAAAAGTTCCTCCAGGTCATCTGGAACGACCACATGCTCACCCCGCGCCCGCGCTGCACGGACGGCACCCCCCTGCGCGTCCTCTCCAGCGGGCTCTGGAACCGCGGCAAGGGCCCGGACTTCTCAGGGGCGGCGCTGCTGCTGGGCGAGCGCCTCCGTCGCGGCGCGGTCGAGGTCCACCGCCTCGCCTCGGAGTGGTTCACGCACGGGCACGACCGCGACCCCGCCTACGCGGAGGTGATCCTGCATGTCGTCTGGGAGGACGACCTGGCGGGCGCCGACCGCGCGACGGGCCTGCCCACGCTCGAACTCAATCGGCGCCTCCACGCGGGCTGGCGGAAACTCCTCGCCGAGGTCGAGAACGCCTTCTACTCCCATGCGCAGGAGGTCGCGCCTGGCGCCTGCGCCCTGCGCTGGGCGCTCACCAAGGACGAGGACCTGCGCCAGATCCTCGCCGCCGCGGGATGGGCGCGCTTCTCCCGCCACGGACAGGAACTCCTGCGCCAATGCGCGGAGCGCGGCGAGGAGCAGGCCCTCTACGAGACCGTCTTCGACGGCCTGGGATACGCCGCCAACCGCCGACCATTCAGGATGCTCGCCCAGGCGATGCCCCTCGCCTCCCTCGCGCCCGACACCCCGCCCGACCACCTCCTCGCCGCCTTCCTCGGCCGCGCGGGCCTCCTCCCAGACCCCACCCGCGAGGAAATCCTCCCCGCCTTCGCCGCCTGGCTCGACGACGCCTGGAAATACTGGTGGTCGACGGGCCTCGAATCCCTCGACCTGCCCTGGGCCCCCTTCGGCGGACGCCCCCTGAACAGCGTCCACCGCCGTCTCGCCGCGGGCGTCTTCTGGCTCGTCGAATGCCAGTGCCGTCCCGCCGCCTGGCTGCGCCAGACCGCCCGCGACGCGGGCGCCCCGCGACGCCTCCTGAGACGCCTCCTCGCCCCCGCCCCCGAGCCCCCGCTCTGGCGCGGCATCCGCGACTTCCACACCGCCGTGCAGCCGCCTGCCGCCCTCCTGGGCCGCGAACGCCGCGCCGACCTCGCCCTCAATATCTGGCTCCCCTATCTCGGCGCCGTCGCCGAGATGGAGGACGACGCCAGGTTGCTCACCGACGTCCGCGACGCCTGGATGAGCCTCCCGCGCGGCCAGGAGAATCACCTGCTCAGGGATGCCGCGCACCGTTTCCTGACCCCGCCCTCGCGCGAACGGCAGCTTCTGCGCAAGGCCGCCCAGCAGCAGGGCATCATGGATGTCTTCCGAAACTTCTGCCTTGCCCTCAACCACAACTGCAACGACTGCCCGTTCGTGGTGCCCGCCCTACCGCCTCCACCAGCCGCAGATGCGCCTCCCGCGACGCAGGCGTGAGCCGCGCGTTGCGCCAGTCGCCGTTGACGCGCCAGCCCAGTTCCGCCGCCAGCCGCAGCGCCGCCTCGACCGACGCGCGGCGCCCTTCGTGGAAGTGGTTCGCCAGCGCGAGGCAGCCGCTCGTCGCCAGATTCGCCGCCGCATTGCAGAAGAAACGCCTCAGCCGCTCCGCCCGCTCCAGGAAGCGTCCGCCGACCAGCCCGTTGCACAAGATCAACTGCGCCGCCCACGTCCCCCGCACCGCGCAGACGTCCCCCGGCGTGAAGAGCGCCGCCACCTCCCGATAACGGGCATACTCCGCCGAGCGTCGCGCATCATGCGGCAGCCGCCGCTCGTTGGCCATCCAGGCCTCCAGCGGCTCCCGCGTCACGCCGATGCACATCTTCGCCCCCAGTGCCTTCGCCGCCTCCAGCGTCCCCAGCCCCACGCCGCAGCCGAAGTCACACATCATCCGCGGCGGCGGCATCTCCGCCTTGAGCGCCGCCAACTGCTCAGGATATCTCCCCGACGCCGTGCCGAAGCGAGGCGGATCCGCGCACGCGCAGAAAAACGGCAGCAGTTCCTCCGACGCCAATTCCACTCGCCCCGCATACTCCGGCACCTCCGCCCAGAACTCCAGGAGGCTCCCGCAGCCGCCCTCCAGAAGCAGCGCGGGCGTCCACTCTGGCACGGGCAAAGAGGCCCGCGCCGCCTCGGACAACGCCTCCGGCGGCGGTAGATACGCCCGCGCCAGCCGTCGCAGCGACCTGGCCACCTCCGCCCACGGCGCAAAGCACTCCAGCCGCCCCACGATCTCCGCCGACGCGATCATCCCCGGCGTCCACGCCACCCCGCCATGCGCATACCAGTTCCGCAGCATCGTCCCCGCCGACGCGTTGTGCCGCGCCACCTCCGCCAATACTTCGCCTGTCACCTCGGGAAACGACATGCGCATAACATAACGCCTGCAACGGCCTTTTTTTTCGCCTTTCGCCATGCCGACTGCGTTTGATGCAATACGTTATTGCGCGTGAACCGACGAATCGCCATCCTGACTGCGGCGCTCGCGCTCGGCTACGGCTGCGCGACCTACCAGCCGCCAGAGCGCCCCATGGCCTTCATGGTGCCCACCCTTACCAGGGGCGGCAGCCTGGAGAACCTGCACCGCCTGCGCGTCTCCCCGGAAATCCTGCGCAGCCACCTCGAGGAGCAGCAGTTCTGGGAGCCCCTCCGCAAAGCCGGCCTGGAGGAATCCGAACTGGAGACCGTCTCCCGCGGCCTGCGGCTGCGCGGCTACGCCGAACTCGACGCGCGGCGCACCGCCTCCCCGCTCCAATGGGTGATGTTCTTCGGCTCCGCTCCAGACGAACTTACCGTTATCGGCGGCTACGGCCCGGAAGGCACGGACCGCACCGCCAGGAAAGTGTGGAAGGTGGAATAGGATCGTGAACCCGATATGGAACATCCCAGGAAGGCCAGAGGCGACATCACCGAACTGGAGGCGCTGCGCGAAATCAGCAGCGTCGTCGTGCATGAGCGAAACGTCCCCGCGCTCCTAAGCCAGGTACTCGCCATCCTCAGCAGACGCAGGGGCATGCTCCGAGGCACCTTTACCCTGCGCCACGGCGACGTCTTCGCCATCGAGGCCTCCACAGGACTCGACGAGGCCGAGCAGAAGCGCGGACGATACCGCCTCGGCGAAGGCATCACTGGAATGGTCGCCGCCACCGGCACCCCCGAGATCGTCCCCGACATCGACAAGGACAAGCGCTTCCTCGACCGCACCCGCGCCCGCGGCAAGGAATCCGGCAAGGACGCAGGCGTCTCCTTCCTCTGCGTGCCCATCTACCACGACAGCCAGGTCGTCGGCACCCTCTCCATCGACTGCGAGGCCGACGCGGGCCTCGACCTGCGCGAGGAGATCAAGTTCATCGAGATCATCGGCAACCTCACCGCCGAGGCCGTCGCCGCCCGCCAGCAGGAAATCGAAGAGCGCGAACAACTGCTGCAGGAGAACCGCCGCCTGCGCAGCGCCCTCGACTCCACCACCGCGCCAGGCGAACTCGTCGGCAACTGCAGCGCGATGCGAAAGGTCTATGAACTGATCCGCCAGGTCGCCCCCAGCGACGCGACGGTGCTGGTGCGCGGCAGTTCAGGCACTGGCAAGGAACTCGTCGCCAACGCGATACGCAACCTCTCCCCGCGTCGGGGCGGCCCCTTCATCACCCTCAACTGCGCCGCCATGCCCGAAAACCTCGTCGAAAGCGAACTCTTCGGACACGAGAAGGGCTCCTTCACGGGCGCCTTCGCCCGACGCATCGGACGCGCCGAGGCCGCCGACGGCGGCACCCTCTTCCTCGACGAAATCGGCGACCTCACCGTCGCCGTACAGGTCAAACTCCTTCGCTACATCCAGGAGCGCACCTTCTTCCGCGTCGGCGGCAACGAGGAGATCCACACCGACGTCCGCCTGATCGCCGCCACCAGCCGCAACCTCGAGGAACTCATGCTCCAGGGGAAGTTCCGCGAGGACCTCTACTACCGCCTCAACATCTTCCCGATCAACCTCCCCGACCTCAAGAACCGCCGCTCCGACATCATCATGCTCGCCGAGCACTTCATCAGCAAACTCAACCCCAAATACAACAAGAACGTCCGCCGCCTCTCCACCCCCGCCATCAACATGCTGATGAGCTACCACTGGCCTGGCAACGTCCGCGAACTCGAAAACTGCATCGAGCGCGCCGTCCTCACCGCCACCGACGACTGCATCCACGGCTACAACCTCCCCGCATCCCTCCAGACTGGACAGGAATCAGGCACCGAACTCCTCCCCGACGGGCAGGCCGACTTCAACACCCTCGTCAACTCCTTCGAACGCGAACTCATCGTCGAGGCCCTCAAGCGCTCCAACGGCAACATGTCCGCCGCCGCCCGCTCCCTCGGCCTCTCCCCCCGCGTCATCCACTACAAAATCTCCCTCCACGGCATTCACCCCGAATGGTATAAGCGAGCAGGGGAATGACCCCAGGCATGCGGATGTCCGCCATGGCGAGGCCGTATTGCGGGCATGGGACTGGTGGCATTCACCGGCCCAAGATGGGCCGGCACAGAACGCGGGAGTCTGAAGTCTGGGGTCTGGGGTCCCCGAATCGGGTCTGGGGTCTGGGGTCTTGGGTCCCCGTAAAATGGGTCGGGGTCTTGGGTCCCGTAAGATGGGTCGGGGGTCCCGCAAGTCTGGTTCAGGATCCGCCATGATCGCCGCCGCCCGCCCATGGAATTGTCCGAATGCCCCTGGGCAATTCTTGGATTGCGCTTTATATTAAGTATTTTACATTTCCAGAAAAAAGAGCATAGACTACTATGAGCGACCAAACCAACGACATGACGCCTCCCGAAGCCGAGGCGACCACCCCCATCGACCAGCAGCCCGAAGTGGCAGGCACCCCCCAGCCGACGGAAAACGAGGCGCCCGCCGCTGAAGCCGAGGAGCCAACGGCGACCTTCGACCAGTTCGGGCTGTGCCCGGAACTGCTCCAGGGCGTCGCGGCCGCGGGTTTCACTGAACCGACTCCCATCCAGGTCAAGGCCATCCCCATCGCGCTTGAAGGGCGCGACGTCCTTGGACAGGCGCTGACTGGCACTGGCAAGACCGCCGCCTTCGGCCTCGCGGGCATGGAGCGCATCCGCAGCCTGGAAGGCCTCCAGATGCTGGTGCTGACCCCGACGCGCGAACTCGCCGCGCAGATCTCCAGCGAACTCTTCAAACTGGGGCATTTCACGGGCCTCAAGCCCGTCGCCTTCACTGGCGGCCAGTCCTACCGCCGCC
Organism: Lentisphaeria bacterium; assembly: GCA_016287975.1. The sequence continues at coordinate 19,762 of JAEEXV010000183.1, forward strand.
AGGAGGAACTCCTGAGCCGCGGCGTCAACATCCTCGTCGCCACCCCGGGCCGCCTCATCGACCTCATGAACTCAGGGCACTTCGAGGGCGTCAACCCCGCCGTCATCGTCGTCGACGAAGCCGACGAAATGCTTGACATGGGCTTCATCGACGACGTCAAGGAGATCTTCGGCCACTTCCCAGGCCCGCACCAGACGATGCTCTTCTCGGCCACCATGCCCAAGCAGGTCGAAAGCCTCGCCAGCGACATCCTCCGCGACCCCGTGCGCGTCGAGACCGACTATCCCGAGGCCGCCAACAACGAGATCGAGCAGAACTACTTCATCATCGAGGACTACGAGCGCGCCAACGCCGTCGCGCGCCTGATTGAATCCGAGCAGGTCACCAAGGCCATCGTCTTCTGCCGCACCCGCGAGGAGACCGACTCGCTGAACATCCTTCTCGGCGGACGCGGCTACAATGTCAACTGCCTCCACGGCGACATGGAGCAGGCCCAGCGCACCCGCGTCATGGCTGCCTTCCGCCGCGGCGACTTCGACATCCTCGTCGCCACCGACGTCGCCGCCCGCGGCATCGACGTCGACGACGTCTCCCATGTCTTCAACTACCACCTGCCCTTCGACAGCCGCTCCTACGTGCACCGCATCGGGCGCACTGGGCGCGCAGGCAAGACGGGCAAGGCCATCACCTTCGTGACCCCGCGCGAACTGCGCAGCCTCGAGGCCATCCGCCGCTCCGTCGGAGCCAACCTCACCCTCGGCATGATCCCCAGCCGCACCGAGGTCAACGCGCAGCGCCTCCAGCGCCTCCTGGCCGAGCTCTTCGCCAGCAACCTCGACCCGAAACTCTACCAGAAGGTCACCGAGATGATCGCCCAGGAGGACCAGGACCCCGTCGTCCTCTTCACCAAGATGCTCTCCCGCGCCCTCGCCGCCTCCTCCGACCAGGGGCCCGAGCGCATCGGACTCTCCCAGGAGAAAATCGACTACCTCCTCGAAAAGCGGAACCGCCGCTATGGACGCCAGGGCGGCCGACGCGATTCCTACGACCGCGACCGCCCCTACGGCCGAAAGTCCTACTACCGCGAAGACCGCCCATTCCGCGGAGAACGCTCTGAACGACCGTTCCGCGAAGAACGACCCGAGCGCGAGGAGCGACCGTTCCGCGAGGAGCGTGAGGAGCGACCGTTCCGCGAGGAGCGCGAGGAGCGCCCGTTCCGCGAGGAGCGCCCTGAACGCGAGGAGCGTCCGTTCCGCGAGCGCCGTTACGACGACCGCCCCTACGAGCGCCGTCCTTACGGCGACCGTCCATACCGCGACCGCGACGACCGCCCCTACGAGCGCCGTCCATACGGCGACCGCCCATACCGCGACCGCGACGACCGCCCCTACGAGCGCCGTCCTTACGGCGACCGCCCGTATGACCGCAAGCCCTACCGCGACGACCGCCCCTACGAGCGCCGTCCTTACGGCGACCGCCCGTATGACCGCAAGCCCTACCGCGACGACCACGCCTACGGCGCGCCAAAGCGCTTCTCCAAGCCTGAGCCGCCGATGCCAGACGCGCCCAAGCCCATCGCCCTCAACCCCGACGGCACGCCGAAACTCAACCGTAAGCAGCGCCGCCTGCTGAAATTCGGCCCGCCGCGCCAGGACAATGGCGAGGGCGGCGCCAATCCTCCGCCAGAGCAGTAGATCAGCCATAGCCCCCATACCGCGCAGGCCCCGCGTGTGCCAACTTCCGCCGCAAGAATGCGGCGCACAGCACCGCGGAGGATGGTGTGTGGCGCCCCCGCGCGAAAACAGCGGGGAAGCCGCACAGGCGGGGGAACATGGGGCTTGCCCCCATCCCCGCATTTGCCCGCCGGTTGGCTCCGCTTGCCCGCCCATCCCCGCGCGGGCCCCGCATTTGCCCGGCGTGTGCCGGCGGGCTTGCCCGCCGGGGGCTCCGCTCACCCGCCCATCCCCGCTCCGCTACGCATGCAGCATGTTCTGGCCGCCCGTCACGGGGATGGCCTGCCCGGTCTCGTAGTCCTGCTCGACACAGTAGAGGATGGCCTTGGCGACGTCGGCGGGCAGGCATCCGCGATGCATCGGCACCTTGGCCATGTAGAACTCGCGCACATCCTCGACGCTCTTGGCGCCCGGAACCTTGCCCGCGTTCAGATACTGCACGAAGAGCCCCTTCACGGGATCGCTCCAGAGCGGCCCGTCGAGGTAGTTGCCAGGGCAGATGGAGTTGACCTTGATGTGGCTGGTCACCAGTTCCTTGGCGAAGGACTGCGTGAGCCCGATGCCGCCGAACTTGGAGCCCGCGTACGCGGCGTTCTTGTTCGAGCCCTCCAGCCCCGACTTCGAGTTCACCTGCACGATGTCCGTCCAGCGGCTGTCGGGCGCCGTCATCTGCGCCGCCATCAGCCGCGACGCATGCTTCGCGCACAGGAAATAGCCCAGGTAGTTGATGTCCGTGACAAACTTGAAGTCCTTGGCGGTCAGTTCCATCACCGACCCCGAGCGCACCACGCCCGCGTTCGAGACGAAGAGGTCGATGCCGCCCAGTTCACGCGCAATCGCCAGCATCATCTGCTCGACCGACGCCTCGTCCGCGACATTGACCCCGACCGCGATCGCGCGCCCCTTGCCGAAACGCTTGCAGAGCCCTTCCGCGGCCGCCTCGGCGCCCGCGAGGTTCATGTCGGCCAGCACCAGGATGCCGCCCTGGGCGGCCAGCACCTCGGCGATGCCGAGCCCGAAGCCCTGCGCGCCGCCGGTGACCACGCAGACGCGGTTCGCCAGGCGGCTCGC
>JAEEXV010000184.1 GCA_016287975.1 Lentisphaeria bacterium
GCAGCCCCCCGTCGTTTGCATGGCTGGATGAAGGCGCCAGCTCACCCCCGCGCCCCGTCCTCGCAACGCCAGCCCGCCCGTGAAGCGCCAGGCACCGCCCGCACCGCGGCACCGCTCCCCCGCGCATGCTGGCTGGTCGCGCAGGTGGCCCCCGCTCCCCCGCGCCCGCAAAAATCGCGGGTGCCGTCCACGCGCCCGCCTGTGCGCGGATATATTATCACAATGTCTGCAAGGGAGGCGCGTGCCTCCCTCATCCCTTTTCATCCCGCAAGGCTCCCGCCATGCCCATCTACGCCCGTCCCAGCATCCATGCGATCGCCGGCTACACGCCAGGCGAACAGCCCGTCGGCCTGAGCAAACTGGTCAAACTCAACACCAACGAGAACCCCTACCCGCCCAGCCCCGCCGTGCAGCGCGCTCTCGCCGAGTTCGACTGGCAGGCGATGCGCCTCTACCCAGAGCCCACCGCGCGCCCCGTCCGCGAGACCGCCGCGGAGGTCTTCGGCATCCCCGCCAGCCGCATCCTCTGCGGCAACGGCTCCGACGACCTGCTCACCATCGCGTTGCGCACCTTCGTCGACGCGGGACAGCCCTTCGCCTTCACCGCCCCCAGCTATTCGCTCTACCCCGTCCTCGCCGACCTCCAGGGCGCCGTCCAGCGCCCCATCGAACTCGACCCCGACTTCGGCCTGCCCGCCGACCTCCTCGAACAGGCGGGCGACGCACGGCTGCTGATGCTCGCGCGACCCAACGCCCCCACGGGCACCACCTTCCCGAAGGAGGCCATCCGCGACCTCTGCGGGCGCTTCCAGGGCGTCGTCTGGATCGACGAGGCCTATGCCGACTTCGCCGACGACGACTGCCTCGACCTCGTCGCCGAATTCCCCAACGTCGTCGTCTCGCGCACCCTCTCCAAGAGCTACGCCCTCGCAGGACTCCGCCTCGGCCTCGCCTTCGCCCAGGAACCCCTGATCGACGAAATGCTCAAGCTCAAGGACTCCTACAACGTCGACCGCCTCACCCAGGCCGTCGCCGTCGCCGCCCTCGCCGACCAGCCCTACCTGCGCGAACTCGTCCGCCGCATCCGCGCCACCCGCGCCGCCACCGCCCAGGCCCTCCGCGACCTCGGCTGCGCCGTCCTCCCCTCCCAGACCAACTTCCTCTTCGTCCACCCCGCGCACCGTCCCGCCGCCGAACTCTTCCAGGCCCTTCGTCGGGAAGGCCTCATCGTGCGCTACTTCGACCTCCCGCGCGTCCGCGACTACATCCGCATCACCATCGGCACCGACGCCCAGATGCAGGAGTTCCTCGACGCCTTCCAACGCCTCGACCAGTAAAGGCATACACCATGAACGACGAACCGAAAGCCGACCCGAAAGTCCTGAGCGTGGACGCCATCGAGCAGATCGTGCGCCTCGCGCTGAACCCAGGCATCGCCGCCAGCGCCCAGACCATCAGCCAGGCCACTGGCAGCGACCCCACCCGCACCCTCGCCGAACTCGTCCGCGACCGCCTGCAACGCACCGAATAGCCCACCCCTCCGCCTGCCGTGCGAATCGCCTTTCTCGACAGCACCGACCCGCGTGAAAACGCCGCCGCCGAGGAGCGGCTGTTCCGGCAGCGCCCGTTCCCCGACGAGGGACGCCTGCTCTTCTACACCAACCGCGAATGCGTGCAGTGCGGCCGCAACCAGGAGCCCGCCGCCGAATGCGCCCTCGCCTGGTGCGCCGAACAGCGCATCCCCGTCCTCCGGAGGATCTCGGGCGGCGGCGCCGTCTACCACGACGAAGGCAACCAGAACTACGCCTTCCTCCTCCCGAGACGCTGCTACGCCCCCGCCGACATCCTCGCCCTCGTCGTCCAGGCCCTCCGCGACATCGGCGTCCCCGACGCCCGCTTCTGCGAGCGCTTCAGCGTCTGGCACGGCGCCGAGAAGATCTCCGGCAGCGCCTTCGCCCTCTCGGGCCCCGCCGTCCTCCTGCACGGCTGCATCCCCTTCACCACCGACCTGGCCCGCCTGAAGCGCGCCCTCACACCGGACCTGCCCCCCTCCGCGCGCACCGCGCGCCACGTCGCCTCCGTCGTCTCCCCCGTCCAGAACGTCGCCGCCATCGTCCCCGATGCGTCGACCTGCCGCGCGCGCTTCTGCGAGCGCCTTGCGCAGCTCAGCCTCTCCCTCGGCGTCTGACCTTTCCCCCATGAGCCTCCAGGACCTATCCGAACGCATCGAGCAATACGTGGTCGGCATCATCAACGGCCAGCGCCGCACTGGCCTCGCCCGCGTCATCCGCGTGCTCCTCTTCGGGCTCAGCCGACTCTACCGCAACGCCGTCCAGTTCCGCCTCACCCTCTACAACGCGGGCATCCTCCGCCAGCACGTATTCGGATGCTTCGCCGTCAGCGTCGGCAACCTCACCACCGGGGGCACAGGCAAGACCCCCGTCGTCGAACTCCTCGCCCGCACCCTCCTCGCCCGCGGCAAGCACGTCGCCGTCCTCTCCCGAGGCTACCGCAGCAAGCCCCGCCCGCTCTGGATCCGCCTCAAGAGCCTCTTCTCCCGCAACCCCGACATTGTCCCCCCGCGCGTCGTCTCCGACGGCAAGCAGGTGCTCCTGGATTCGAGCGTCGCGGGCGACGAGCCCTACATGCTCGCCCGCAACCTCGTCGGCACCGCCAGGCAGCCAGGCGCGATGGTCGTCGTCGACAAGGACCGCTTCAAGGGCGGCATCTACGCCACCAGCCACGGCGCCGACACCCTCATCCTCGACGACGGCTTCCAGTATCTCCGCCTCCGCCCGTGGACCAACATCCTCCTCGTCGACTCCACCAACCCCTTCCACAACCACGAGATGCTCCCCGTCGGCATGCTCCGCGAACCCATCAAGAACCTGCGCCGCGCCGACTACATCTTCCTCACCAAGTCCGACGGCCGCGAATCCCTCCACCATCTTCGGCGCTTCCTCAAGCGGCACAACCCGCAGGCCGAGATCATCGAGTGCAACCACGTCCCCAAATACCTCCAGCACGTCAGCGACGCCTCCCAGCGCCTCCCCCTCGACGCACTCAAGGGCGTCAAGGTCGCCGCCCTCTCCGCCATCGCCGTCCCCGAAAGTTTCAACCGCTACCTCACCATGCTCGGCGCCGAAATCGTCTACAAGCAGCACTTCGCCGACCACCACCGCTACCACGCCTCCGAACTCGCCGCCTTCGGGCGCAAGGCCCGCGCCGCAGGCGCCGAAATGCTCCTCACCACCGAAAAGGACGCCGTCCGCCTCCCGCCCCTCCCGCGCGACCTGCTCCCGTTCTTCTTCCTCCGTGTCGAGATCACCATCCTCCGCGGCGAAGCCGCCTTCAACCGCTGCGTCTCCCAGATCTGCCTCGGCTGACCCCCATCGGCAACGCCTTTTTTTTCCGTTTCGGCTGGCATTTTCCCAATCAAGGCATACAATATACGAATAGCGAAAATCCCTCCCCTTTTCCATACGTCTCAAGGAACCTCCCCTTCATGAAAAAGATTCTTGTCTGGCTGACGATTCTCCTCTGCGCCGCGACCATCCTCCGCAGCGCCGACGACACCACCCCCGCCCCCGCTGCGGCCCCCGCCGCGGCTCCCGCCGCCGCCGAAGCCCCTGCCGCAGAGAGCGAACCCGAGACCGTCATCCCTGAAGATTCCGTCTCCGACCAGCGCCTGACCGACCTGGCCAAATTGCTCCATGATGCCAACCGCCGCCTGGGCCCCGCCGCCACCGCGCAGGCCCTCTCCCAGGCCGTCACGCAGGAACTCCTCAAGCGCCATCCGCAACTCGCGGAATCCTCCGACCGCCCCGCCCTCATCGAGGTCGAGCAATCCGACGAGCAGGCCCGCCGCCTCCTCGCCACGCAGGCCGTCGCCAAATATCCCGACCAGACCGACGCGCAGTGGATCGCCGCCGCCGAAAAGGAATACCCGCTCTACAAGAAAAACGACAAGGTCACCATCCGCTATTTCAAGAACCCTCATACCACCACCACCATGAAGGGCACCTTCAAGGGGATGGCCAATGGCAGGATCCTCCTCGACGGCAACCGCACCGTCCGAATCCACGACATGCGCAACATCGAGGAAAACGATGGCGAGCACGGCGAAATCGCCAAATTCGACCACGACGTCAACCGCCAGCTCCGCGCCGACTGGATCGACGCCCAGAAGCAAAAACTCATCGAAGACCGCAAGGCCTTCGTCGCCAAGGGCCTCCGCAGCGCCTCCCAGAAACGCCGCCAGCAGGACTTCCTCGTCAATGAAAAGAACGGCTACACCTACGTGAACGACGAATGGCTCGCCCCCAAGGAGTTCATCGACAACGCCATCGACGCCGTCCTCGCCGACAACCAGCGCCAGCAGAAGGAACACGCGGCGCAGGTGCAGAATGCCAGAAACTCCAATATCCAGGCCCAGGGCCGCATCGCCAGCGCGCGGATGCTCACCACCCCGCCCTCCAGCCAGCCCTCCATCCAGCGGAACCAGTATCTCGCCAAGTTGAAGAAGATCGAGGAGGCCCGCGCCGCCAAGGCCGCCGCCGAGGCCAAGGCCAAGGCCGAGGCAGAAGCCAAGGCCAAGGCCGAAGCCGAGGAACAGGCCAGAAGGGACAAAGAAGCCAAGGAGAAAGCCGAGGCCGAACGCAAGGCCAGGGAAGCGCAGGCCCAGGAGCCTGAAGCCGAAAAGGGCCTCGACACCACCACCATCGCCATCGGCGTCGTCGTTCTCATCCTCATCGCGGGCGGCGTCGTCTGGTGGCTCAAGTCCCATGGCGGCGAAAAAGACCTCGATGTCTCCAAGTTCTTCGAGGGAAAAGGCAAACTCCAGAAGGAATTCTGGGATGACGCCGCCAAGGACCCCGACCACTTCAAATACGTCGCCTACCTCTTCCCCAACATCGAGGCCGCCCAGAACGCCCTCACCTCCCTCTCCTTCCTCTACCTTGACGCCTCTGGCTTCATCGCCCTCAAGAACGGACGCAACGACATCCGCTTCGGCTCCTACGAACACCAGGGCAAGGCCGTCGCCTTCCTCGGCGGACAGGCCCTCAACTACGCCCGCTGGCGCGAGGCCTCCATGGTCTGGCCTGAACTCCCCGAAGCCCAGTATTTCAAGGTCTCCAGCGAACCCATCGTCAAACTCATCCTGCCGAAACTCGACGACCTCCAGGAATCCGAGGGCATCAAGGTCGACAAGATCGGCGAAGAAGACGTCCGCACCGAGACTGGCGAAATCAACAAGGTATTCCGCTACTTCTGCGCGACCAAGGACATGGCACTCCAGTTCCTCGCCAAACTCAATGTCGAGGAAGAAGGCGTCGTCATCCGCGTCGAAACCGAACAGGGCGAATTCGGCAAGGACATCAACGGCATCTTCACCGTATAAGCCTACCCCCGCCCCCCGCTGGCGAGCGACGCTCGCCAGCACACGCGCCACCGCCCAGCCCCAAGCGGGCCCCGCATTCACCCGGCGTGTGCCTGCGGGCTTGCCCGCAGGTCGGATCCGCCATCCCGCCCAGCCCCAAGCGGGCCAGCACACGCGCCACCGCCCAGCCCC
>JAEEXV010000018.1 GCA_016287975.1 Lentisphaeria bacterium
AAGTCTGGGGTCTGGGGTCGCGATGGGTCTGGGGTCTGGGGTCTGGGGGCGCGATGGGTCTGGGGTCTGGGGTCTGGGGTCGCGATGGGTCTGGGGTCTGAAGTCTGGGGTCGCGATGGGTCTGGGGGCCCCGAAAGATGGGTCTGAAGTCTTAGCCAGGAAACACCATGAATCTTGCGAAATTCACCTTGCCGTGCCTGTCCCTTTTGCTGGGGGCGCTTCCCGTGCTTTCCGCGGCGCCGTCGGCGCCCGCCCCGCTGGTGCTGGCGAATGAGGGCCGTTCCAAGTATGCGATTGTCGTGCCCGATGCTTCGGATCCCCGCCAGCGTGTCGGCGAGGCGGCGGTCTTGCTGCAGGGCACCCTGAAGCGGATGTCGGGGGTGGAACTGCCGATCCGCAGCGAGAGCGGGCATTCGGGCGGGCCTGCGATCTACCTGGGCGCCACCAGGCGCGCCAAGGCGGCGGGAATCCCCCTGGAGCGCCTGACCGAATGGACCTATTGCAAGCGCGTCGTGGGAAAGGACCTCTTCCTTGTCGGATGCGACCGCTCCGCTGGCATCACTGGCGAGATGGAGTTCCATGACAAGCAGTATCTGCTCTGGTTCGAGGGCTTCAACCAGCAGGAGACCCGCGCCTATCGCGAATGGCGCGGGACGCACAAGGCGGTCACGTCGTTTCTGGACCATGAGCTGGGCGTGCGCTTCCTCCTGCCAGGGTCGTCTGGCCTGCACATCCCGCCCCGCCCGACCGTCACCGTGCCCGCCGCCCTGGATTTCCTGGGCGCGCCTGCGTTCCCCTACTGCAACGGCAGGTGCTACGGCGACCGCACGCTGACCATTGCGCTGAACCACAACGACATCCCCTCCGCCAAGAACTACGGCGGGCATTCCTACCCCGTCGCGGTGCCCGCCAGGGTCTACGGCAAGACCCATCCAGAATATTTCGTGCTGGTCAACGGGGAGCGTCGGCCATTCTACGGCCCTGGCGGCGCGGGCCATCTGTGCGTAAGCAATCCCGAGGTCCAGGAACTCCTCATGAAGGAACTGGAATCCCAGTATGCGAAGGGCTTCCGCTGGGTGCAGCTGGGGCAGACCGACGGCCTGGTGCCGTGCGAATGCGACCAATGCCGCGCCTTGGGCGGCGGCGACACGGGCGAACTGCTCTGGAAAGTCCACCGCAGGATCGCGGAGGAGATGAAACGCCGCCTCCCCGACCTGAAAATCGTCCTCCTGGCCTATTCCCACACCGCCCGTCCGCCCAAGTCCTTCGACTCCTTCCCCGACAACGTCATCCTGGAACTGTGCATCTGGCGGAACCACCGCGAGTTCATGCAGGAGTGGGCCCGCTTCAAGGACGTCCCCAAGATCGCCTACCTCTACCTGTGGGGCACCTACAGCAGTTGCATCTTCGATCCCACGCGAAGCGTCCGCTACCTCGCCGACACCCTGCGCGTGCTGCGGGACAACCATGTCGTCTCCATCTACAAATGCGGCTTCGGGACCGCCCTCGGACTGGAGGGGCCGCAATACTATGTCTTCAGCAGACTGCTGGAGGATCCCGACCAGGATCCAGTGAAACTCCTGGAGGAGTTCTGCGACGCGGCCTACGGCAAGGCCGCCGCGCCGATGCGGCAGTTCTTCACCGCCGTCGACGCCCGCCTCTCCCTGCGCGACGGCTCCTCGACCCTGGATGTCCTGGAGACCTTCCCGCGCAACCCCAGGCAACTCCACCAGTTCACCTATCCCCCGTCCACCGTCAAGTTTCTCGCCAACCGCCTGTGGTATGCCTCGACCCTGGACAAGGATCCGCAGGTGCAGGCGCGCATCCGCCTGGTCCGCCGCGAGTTCGGCCTGCTGCAGGCCCGCACGAACCTCTACGCCCTCTCCGACGCCTGGGCGGTGGCGCGGACCCCCGCGATCCTGGCCGCCTACCAGCGGGAGTATGACCGCGCCGCCAAGATGGTCTCCGACTGGTATGACGACCGCGGCAAGATGCGGCGCGAGCCTGGCTTCGACTGGCCGTTCCTGTGGGACACGCCCCGCAACATCGTGATGTTCGGCGGCGGCTCCCTCAATCCGAGTTTCCCGCCAGAACTGGCGCAGGGCTTCGCGCCCCTGAAGGCCTCCCTGAAGATGAAACTCGCCCCCGAGGACTATGTGTGCCTCGCCTCGCAGCTCCGCAACCCCGCGCAACTCGAAACCTTCCGCCAGAAGGGCGCCGACGACAAAGGCGCGCCCTCCTTCGGAAAGGACGCCATGCAGACCCGCTTCCGCATCGGCTACGACCAGGGGAACCTCTACCTCGCCGTGACCGCCGCCTCCCCGCAGGATCCCGCCGCCATCACGCCCGCGGGGCGGGACGGCGACTGCCGCCAGGGCGATTCGCTCGCCATCTACCTGGATGTCGAGGGCACGGGGAGACGCTGCTACCGATTCGAGTTCAACCCCGTCCCGAACTCCTGCGCGGAGGCGCGCAAAGGCTACCGCGACGATCCCGCGCATCCCGACTTCGGCAAGGAGGACCTGACCTGGAACGGCAAATGGCAATACACGGTATATTATGACGCCAAGGCGAAAGTCTGGAAGGCCTTCTGCACCATCCCGCTGGGCGAATTGGGGCAGCGCGACGGCGCCTATCCAGGCGCGCAGTGGCGCGTCAACCTCGTGCGGCGGCGCCCTGGCGGCGAAGTGGCCTCCTGGATTGAATTGCCGAATGGCGTCGCGCCCGACGCACCTGCCAACTACGGCACCCTGCGCTTCATAGGATTCCGCAGCGTGATCTCGCCGTAATCCCAGTCCACGCCCCCGTCGATTCAAGGAAATCACCGCCATGACGCAAAATGGAGACGCATTGCCAGGGACACGCCTCGCGGATTTCCGCGCCGCACTGGCAGGCGAGGCAAATGGCGCCGCCACGCCGACCTGGGAGTTCGCCGATTACACGACCACGCACGGCAATGGCGTCATGCTCCTCTGCCGCCCTCATTGCACCCCGCCGCCCGTGACGTTTTCCCCGCATCTCGTCGGCTGGCACCGCATCCACGTCTGCCTCGTGTGCAGCGGCTATCCGAGCCCTGGAGTAACCCTGCGACTCACGCGGGACCTCGGCGCGACCTTCTTCCGCCGCAGCCTCCCGAATCCGGCCTACCCCGCCTGGAGCAGGATGGAGCAGGCCGAGGAGTATCCCTGGCAGTGCGCCGACTTGACTGGCCAGTCCATCACCGTCACGAAACTGCTGGACGACTCCCCGTATGTGATTGGCCTGCTTTGGCTGCGCTTCGAGCCGATGAGCCCCGCAGAAGTGGAGGCCTGCCAGAACGATCTGGCCTCCACGCAGAACCGCACCCTACACGCCCACACGGACCTGGACTGGCTCCAGCTTGTCCGCAAGGCCCCGCCAGATCTCTTCGCGCCCTTTGTCCAAAGCATGGTGCACTCCGATGCGGAACTGCTCTCCGTGGAGTTCTATCCCCTCCTCATGAACCGCGACTTTCTGGAAAGACGCGCCAACGAGGACGGCTGCAACGATCCCTTCACAGGCCGCTTCCAGGCCTTCCGCGAACTGCTCCCCCATGCGGCCGAATGCTATTTCTACCTGACGCGACAGTGCCATGCACACGGACGGCGCGTCTATGCGGCGCTGCGCCACTGCCTCTCCGTCTGCCCCATCCCCTACGACGAATCCTCCATCGCGGGCGTGGACTTCGCCGCCGAACATCCCGAATGGCATTGCGTCGACCGCGACGGCGAGCCATTCCCCGTCATCTCCTACGCCTTTCCGCAGGCACAGGATTATCTCATCGGCGAATGCCTGAAGGTGCTTCCCTACGGCTTCGACGGCATCACGCTCTTCTTCCATCGCGGCATCATGACCGCCTTCGAGCAGCCCGTGCTGGACCGCTTCCGCGCCCTCTGCCCAGACGAAGATCCGAGACTGCTCCCGCTGGACGACCCGCGCCTGGTGGCCGTCCACTGCGAATTGATGACGGATCTCATGCGGCGGATGCGCCGCGCGCTCGACGACTACGCGGCGGCCTCTGGCCAGGGGAAAATCGGGCTGGCAATCGTGGGTTGTTACACCCTGGAGGACAACGCCCGCTTCGGCGTCGACATTCGGCGCTGGGCGGAGGAGGGCCTCGTCGACACGGTGGTCGTAGGGAACATGTCCGTGTACGAGGAAACGGAGCGATTCCTGGACGAAGCGCATCCTGGACGCATCAGCCTTGCAAAATACCGCGAATGCAAGTGCCACGGACTGCTGCCGCCGATTCGGCGCTTCTGCGACAACGACCTCGACCGAATGCTCCAGGCCATGCCGCCCTATCTGGAATTGGAGCGGCGCACCAGCCTTCGGGTCTATTTCGACGTGCCGTGGGAATGCACAAGGCCGCCAGAGTTCTTCCGCGAATACGCCCTGCGCCTCTACAAGGCAGGCGCCACCCGCCTCTCCTTGTGGGACGCATTCCATGTCCGCGCGATGAACCGCGCGGAGTGGAATGTGGTCTCGCGCCTGGGCCATCGCGAGGAACTGCCCGCCATGCCCGCCACGCGCGACGGCTACGGACGGGCCTGCCGCGTGCTCTCCTTGAATGGCGTGCCATTCGCAGCCTACCATCCAGCCTGGAGGGGATGAAATCGTCTGCTTTTTAGGCATGGACCGCACATTTTGAAAATGATACGCCTATATTATGCAATGCCAACCCGCGAGAACGCCCGACGCCACTTGGTGAAAGCATGAAAGAATTCCCTATGGAGATCTAATTGCAATGGACGAACCGATTCTGTCCTCCGAATACCGCTCCTGGCTGTTGGAACTCAAAAGGCGCTACCGCAGCACTCAAATCAAATCATCAGTTGCCGTCAATCGCGCCATACTGGAATTCAATTGGAGCCTCGGCAAGGACATCAGCGAAAAATACTCTGGGGTGCAATATGGAGCAAAGTTCTATTCCAAACTAAGTGCCGACTTGAAACTGATGCTTCCAGAAGCCACTGGCCTCTCCAAGGGAAACATCATCTACTGCCAAAGATTCTACGAACTGTATTCCAAGGCGTCTATTGTTCCACAACTTGCGGAACAATCATCTGGGGCCGACAAGACGACTACCGTTCCACAACTTGTGGAACAATTCCCCGCGAAAGATGGAATCTGGTTAGGCCGTCATGGCATAGTCCCCTTATTTCTAGTCCCTTGGGGACATCATCGCCTGATTATTGACAAATGCAAAGGCGACGTGAAGAAGGCACTCTTCTATGTGTTGAAGACTGTGGAAAACAATTGGAGCCGCAATGTGCTCCTAAACTGGATTTCCACAGATCTCTATTCCAGGGACGGCAAGGCGGTCACGAATTTTCAACGCACCTTGCCAGAGCCTGACGGCGACCTCGCCCAGCAATTAACAAAAGATCCTTATGTTTTCTCCGTACAGGGACTCAGCGAAAAATACAATGAAACCCAACTGAAAGCAGCAATGGTAAAGAACATTGAGGCGCTACTGTTGGAACTCGGCAATGGTTTTGCCTTTGTGGGCAGGGAAAAGGTGGTTGAAGTATGTGGTGAGGAAAAGCGAATAGACCTGCTCTTCTACTTCATTCCACAACACCGATACTGCGCCGTCGAAGTTAAGACTGGAGAATTCGAGCCATCTGACCTCGGGCAATTGCAAGGATATGTCGCAGCCTGCGATCTAGTCTTGAACCGACAAGGAGACTGCCCCGCGATGGGGCTTCTTGTATGCAAGGGCAAGAATGCCCCTCTCGTCCGTTACCTGATTGGAAAAACTGACATGCCCTTGGGAGTCAGTGATTATGAACTCACCAAGGTGCTTCCTGCAAATTTCAAAGACGACATGCCCAGCGTGGAAGAATTCGAGGCGGAACTGGAACGGTTGTCGCAGGGGACTCCGCCCCCAATGGAAGAAAACAACGATGGAGGAAATGAGAAATGAGAATTTGCGTTAACTACGCGCGATGGCTACGGTCTGGTTTGCGCGCGCATTTCTTGAATGACGCTTCCATTAGCAAACTGCCATCCAGCCTGAATGGGATGAAAAGATGATGAAGGCCTCCGACTACATCGCGCGTTTTGATGTGGAACGCCATTTGGGCAAGGCTCCAGGTTTCCAGCCATGCGTGGAACGGAAGCATCCTGGCCTACGGGCGATTTTCTATGAAGGGGCGCCGTTCCGCGGGAAGCCGACCCGCTGTTTTGCGTGGCTTGGCCTTCCCAAGGGCGCGAATGCGCCCCATCGTGTGCCAGGGATCGTGCTGGTGCATGGAGGCGGCGGAACGGCCTTCGCGGACTGGGCGGACATCTGGGTGAAGCGCGGTTATGCGGCGATTGCCATGGACACCTGCGGCGCGCTCCCAGCCCCCGACGCACCCCCGAACCGCATGCAGCATCCGCCGCGCCTGCCCGACGGCGGCCCTCCTGGATGGGGCGGCTTCGAGCAACAGGACTGGCCCGCCGCCGACCAGTGGATGTACCATGCGACGGCCGCCGTCCTGCGGGCGACCGCCCTGCTTCGCTCCCTGCCGTCGGTCGAGGCCTCGCAAATCGGCATCGCGGGCGTCTCGTGGGGCGGCTATCTGACGCTGGGCGCCGTCGGCATCGCGCCGCAGGGGACCTACCGCTTCGCCATCCCCGTCTACGCCTCCACAAGATTCGCGACCATGCCCACCAGCATCCTCCTGGGGCGGCCAGAAGTCTCGCACCGCCAGGCGATCCAGTGGATGGAGACCTGGGATCCCGCCCCCGTCATGAAAAACATCCGAACCCCCGTGCTGTTTCTCTCCGACGCCGAGGACATCGCCTTCCCCATGCCCACCTGGCAGAAGACCACCGACGCGGTCTCCGGCATGGCGCAGCGTTCTTTGCGCATCGCCTATCCGCACAACCACAGCATCTCCCTGCCCTCGCGCACGGAAGCCGTTTTCGCGGAAGCCATCCTGAAACGGCGCCCCTTGCCGAAATGGGGCGAACTCCAGCGCGCCAGACAGGAACTCTCCTGCGCCTTCCAGCCCGCTGGACGCAAGATCGTGGAGGCGCGCCTTTGCGCCACGCGGGCGACGGGCTTCTGGGCGGACCGCCGCTGGCTGCCCTACCCCGCCACCCTGGATTCCGCAACCCATTCGATCCAAGGGACGCTCCCCTTCGGCGCCACCGCCTTCTTCTTCCAGGTCAAGGACGACCAAAGCGCCATCTGGTCCTCGCCCCTGGGCATCAGGAAGTAACCTTCCACGAAGCCACCCATGTTCAAGCATCTCTTCTTCGACGACCAGCGGCTGTATGTGCGCGAAAACCTGCGCCGCGTCCATGGCCAGCCAGCCATGGTCGGCTGCTACCAGAACCACGACGTCCATGTATTCTACGGCTGGAGCTGGGCCGTCATGGACGCGGAGGGCCGCACGCATCTGTTCTACCAGGGGCAGAGGGATTTCAATGTCCAGGACAATATCAGCTATCTGGCCGCCATCAGTGACAACGGAATCGATTTCCAGCCGCGATGCACGGCGGCCGAGGCTGGGATCCACGGAGACTTCCCGCACGCCGTCCTGCCGACCTCGCGGGGGGTGGCCTCGGAAATCGGCGCCATCCTGGCGGATCCCGTCGCGCCGCAGGAGGAGCGCTACAAGATGCTCTTCACGGACAACTCCCACCTGAAATCAGGATACATCGAAGACTACGTGCTGGCCTCCCAGGATTTGATCCATTGGCGCAAGGTCATCGGCAGCAGTTGGAATCCCTACGGAACCGAGCCCGTCCTCGGCGGCTTCCACAATCCCGTCACGCAATGCACCACGATCCTCACGCGCCCATGCTGGGGGCAGCGGCGCGTGGCGTGGACCGACACGCGGGACTGGCGCCACTACACCCCTGCGCAACTCTGCCTCCAGTGCGACCCCCTCGACGAACCGCTGGCGGAGTTGTACGGCATGCCCGCCATCGCCCATGACGGCTGGTTCATCGGCTTCCCGCACATCTTCGCCCGCCACCCCCAGGCGCGCGTCAACAAATTCCGCCCAGGCACCATGCACTTCGAACTGGCCTATTCCCTGAACGGACACAACTGGTGGCGTTTCCTGCGAACCCCCTTCATCCCGCTCGACCATCCCGACATCGCCAGGCACTTCGGACGCCCCGCGGGAATGGTCTCGGCGGGCGCGCCGATTCGGCAGCCAGACGGCGGCCATCTCTTCTACTGCACCGTCAATACGCACGAACACGGCACCCATGACAGCGGTCTTTCGATCGACGACATGGGCATCTGCATCTTCCGCCTTCGCCCCGATGGCTTCGCGGGACTCGAGACCGACGATGCGCGCCAGGAATCACGCCTGGCCACGCGGTCGCTGGTCTGGCAGGGCAGGCAGGGCCCCGTCGTCAACCTGGTGGCCTCGCATGCCACCTGCGCATTGTACAACATCGACAACGACCAGCCCCTGGAGGGCTTCTCACACCAGGACTGCGAGCCGTTCAGCGGTGACAACGCCGCCTGGATCCCCTCCTGGCGCGGCGGCAGCCCCGAAGCCTGGATCGGCCGCGAAATCGTCATCGAACTCCGCTTCCAGGGCACGCTCTTTTCGCTTGCCTACGACGGCGTCCCGATGGTCGGCTCGGACTCCTTCCGCTTCCACCACAACGGCGGGCAACTGCCGCCCATCCGCCCTGGCTTCTGATTCCAAATGGTTCTGGCCCCCCGCGATTTTTGAAGAAGGCTTACAAGTTTTCCGAATCTTCCGAGTCTTCCGGATTATCCAGGCACCGCATTTACCCCGCGTGTGCCGGCGGTCCCTCCGGAATGCCCTCGCCGATGCGCCCACCAAACCCCATTTCCCCGCCATGCTGACCATCTCCGCATTTTCCCTGGACTTCCAGCGCCTCACCGACCAGGCGCGCACCCACTTCTGCGCCACCGCCGCGCCAGTCTTCTCCTGGATTCTCAACGGCAGCGAACAGGGGGACGGGCAGGCGTCCTTCCGCCTGGCATTCCGCTGCCCTGGCACGCGTTTCCGCTTCCACACGCCTGAAATCGCCTCAGCGGAGCAGCGCTACCGCTACGACGGCCCCGCGCTTCCCGCAGGACAGCGGATCGAGGTCGAACTGGAGGCCACGGCCCGCAAATCGGGGACGGCCCGCATCTCATCCTGGTTCTTCCTGGCCGACGCGGGGGAATGGCGCGCGCCCTGGATCGCCTCCGCCCTGGATTTGCCTCTCGACCGCCCGCGCTATTTCCGCAGGCCCTTCCGCATCCGCAGGCGCCTCCGCCGCGCGGAGTTGTACGCCTGCGGCCTCGGATACCAGCGGGTCTGCCTGGACGGAAAGGCATTGGAAGGCAACCGCCCCCTGGATCCGCCCTTCACGGACTATTCCAGGCGCTGCCAGTACATCCTCTACCCCGACCTGCACGAATTCCTGGAGACGGGGGAGCATTGCCTGGGCGTCATGGTCGGGCTGGGCTGGCGCGACAACGCCTGCGTCTCCAGCACCAACTTCAAGAACGACCACGACGACTACTCGCGGGTGCCCTTCCGAGGCGAGCCCTGCCTGACCGCCGCACTCCACCTCGTCTATGAACGCGGCGGCGAGGAATGGCTCTTCACCGACGGGACGTGGGAGTGCGGCGCGGGCGCCCTCGTCGGCGCCGACGTCTTCAACGGCTGCACCTACGACGCGCGCCTGGAGAACCCCGCCTGGTGCACGGCCGGCTTCGCGGGCTACGTCCCCGCGAAACTCCACCCTGGCCCTGGCGGCAAAATGGAGCCGATGGTGCTGTCCCCCGTCTGCGAAGCCCCTGCCGTCGCCCCCGTCGCCCAGTGGCAAAAGGACGGAAAGTGGTTCTACGACTTCGGCGTGAACCTGGCGGGCGTCCTCTCCGTCACCCTCCCCCGCGGCCTCCGCGAAGGCCAGCGCGTCATCCTGCGCCACAGCGAGGAGCTCACCGCTGACGGCGACCTCTTCACCGCCCCCCTGCGCTCCGCCAGGGCCACCGACACCTACATCGCGGGCGGGGGGGAATGCGGCGGCACCGCCTTCGTCCCCTCCTTCACCTACCATGGCTTCCGCTATGCCAGCGTGGAATGCCCCCAGGGCGTCATGCTGGAGGAGCCGCCCCTGGCCATACCGCTGCGGAACCCCCTCGACAAGGACAGCGGCTTCCGCTGCGGCGACCCCATGGCCAACGCCGTCGCCGACGCCTGCCTCCAGACCGAACGCTCCAACCTCCACAGCCTCCTCACCGACTGCCCCCAGCGCAATGAACGAATGGGCTGGATGAACGACGCCACCGTCCGCTTCGAATCCTTCCCCTACGCCTTCGAGGCAAACCAGATCTTCCGCAAAGTCACCCGCGACCTCATGGACGAGCAGAGCGCGGAGGGCGGCATCACCTGCACCGCCCCCTACATCTGGGGATACCGCCCCGCCGACCCCGTCTCATCCTCCTTCCTCATCGCGGGCTGGCAGAACTACCTCTTCGACGGCGACGACACCATCCTCCGCGAGGCCTATCCCGCCTACCAAGCCTGGGTCCGCTGCCTCCGCGCCCATCGGGACGCCGACGGGACGGTCAACTACAGCCACTGGGGCGACTGGGCGGCGCCCGCCTACGCCTGCAAGAGCCAGGAGGATCCGCACTCCGCGGTCACCCCGCCGCTGCTGGTCTCCACGGGCTTCCTCTACTACGACTGCAAACTGCTTGCCAGGATGGCGGCCGTGCTGGGAAGGCGCGCCGACGTCCGACGCTATGAAGCGGAGGCGCAGGAGACCGCCGAGGCCATTCTCGCCAAGTGGTACGACCCCGCGGCCAAGACCTTCGGCGGCGGCTCGCAGGGCTCCCAGGCCCTGATGCTCTGGCTCGGGCTCTTCCCCGAGGACGCGGCCCAAACGGCCGCCGACGCCCTGGCCAGGGAACTGCGCGAAAGCGGCTACCGCTTCACCACTGGCAACCTCTGCACGCGGTATCTCTGCGAAATGCTCATCCGCCATGGCCATGAAGACGACGCCTGGGCCATCCTCACCAAGCAGGACTATCCCTCCTTCGGATACATGTTCCAGCAGGAGGCGACCACCATCTGGGAGCGCTACGAGCAGAAGGCCAACGGCGGCATGAACTCCCACAACCATCCCATGTACGGCGCCATCTCGTATGTCCTCTACGCCTGCCTCGCGGGCATCCGCCCCAGGATTGCGGAACGCCGCGTGGACATCGAGCCGCATTTCCCCGCCAGGCTGCAAAGCCTGCAGGCCAAGGTCGAGACCGCCATGGGCGCCGTCGCCGTCCACTGGTTCCGACGCTACGGCGTCCTCAACCTGCATGTGACCGTCCCCTTCGGACTGGTCGCGGAGGTCTCCTTCGACGGCAAGACGACCGCCTGCCCCGCGGGGTTCCACACCTTCGCCAGGCAGGAGGAAGAGTAGCGAACCGCCACCAAGCCGATCCACGCTTCAGCCACGATGTTTCCCCACACCAGCGCCAGACCATCGTCCGAACCCCGTTCCTGAAACTATATTTCGCATGGTGACCGCCGCCCTTTCCCCCACCATCCATCTCGTCGAACAGCCTCCCATGTCCCACCCACACTTCCACGGCCCCGTCCAGCTCCGCGTCGAATATCTGCAGAATCCCCTCGGCATGGACGAGCCGCGACCGCGTTTCAGCTACCGCCTGGTCGGCGTGCCATCCCAGCGCGCGCGGCGCATCCAGGTGCGTGAGGCGGGCGGCGCGCTCGCCTGGGACAGCGGCTGGATCGAGGACGCGCTGAGCCAGCAGATCGAATACGACGGCGACGCCCTCCGCCCCTTCACCCGCTACGAATGGCGCGTCCAGGTCAAGGACGGCGCGGGCAGAATCGGCGCCTGGAGCGAGGAGGAGGCCTGGTTCGAGACTGGCTTCCTCGGCACGCCCTGGGCCGACAGCGCCTGGACCGCGGGCACGCCTGGGCCGTCCGCCTCCTTCCCCCCGCAGATCTTCCGCCGCCGCTTCACCCTGCCCCGCCGCAAGGTCCGCGCCGCCCGCCTCTACGCCACCGCCCTCGGCGTCTACCAGGTCGAACTCAACGACCAGGTCGTGGGCGACGACGTCCTCGCCCCTGGCTGGACCGACTATTTCCACCGCGTGCAATACCAGGCCTACGACGTCACGGCCCTCCTCAAGCCAGGCGAGAACTCCCTCTATCTCACCCTCGCCGCAGGCTGGCACCACGGCCGCAACACCCAGATCTGGACCGTCGGCACCGCCTACCGCCACGACGCCATGTTCCGCTGCGAACTCCATCTCCATTTCGCCGACGGAACCCGCCAGGTCATCGGCTCAGGCCCCGACTTCAACCGCCTCGAACCCGCCTGCGGCCCCATCCGCAAAAGCGAACTCTACGACGGCGAGGCCTACGAGGCCTGGCGCACCCGCAAGTGGTACGAGGCCGTCGCACACTTCACCCCCGCCCGCGCCACCGACGCGGACGTCGCCATCACCTGGAACTCTGGCGCGCCCGTGCGCCGCCTCCAGACGCGCCCCCCCGTCGCCGTCGCCCGACGGCCAGGCGGCGTCTGGATCGTCGACTTCGGCCAGAACCTCACGGGCCGCGAACGCTTCACCGTCCACGGCCCCTGCCGCGGAGCCACCATCGTCGTCAGGCACGGCGAAATGCTCAACCCCGACGGCTCCCTCTACACCGCCAACCTGCGCTCCGCCGACGCCACCACCCGCTACACCTGCGGCGACGACGCCGAGGAGACCTATGAACCCGTCTTCGCCTTCTACGGCTTCCGATACCTCGAAATCTCTGGCTGGCCAGGACGCCTCCGCAAGCGCGACATCGCCGCCGTCGTCCTCTCCACCGACCTGCCCCGCACGGGCCTCTTCCAGTGCTCCGAGCCGCTCCTGAACCGCCTCTTCGAGAACACGGGCTGGGGCCTCCGCTCCAACTTCCTCGACATCCCCACCGACTGCCCGCAGCGGGACGAGCGCCTCGGCTGGACTGGCGACACCCAGGTCTTCTGCAACACCGCCACCTTCTGCGTCCACGCCCCCGCCTTCTACACCAAGTGGGTCACCGACCTCAATCTCTGCCAGAAGGACAACGGCGCCTACCCCGCCGTCAGCCCCTGCCCCGAACCCTCCTCGGCCATCCACCCCCCCGCCGCAGGCTGGAGCGACGCAGGCCTCGTCGTCCCCTGGAACCTCTATTGCAAATACGGCGACCGACGCATTCTCGAACGCCACTTCGACCAGATGCGCGCCTACCTCGCCTGCGTCCGCGGCTCCAACGGCGGCCGACTCCCCGTCGAGACCGCCCACTACGGCGACTGGCTGAACCTCGACGCCCCCACCTCCAAGCCCCTCATCGCCACCGCCTATCTCGCAGGAATGTACCAGCTCCTCGCCCGCATCGCCGACGCCATCGGCCGCCATGCCGAAGCCGGCGACGCCCGCCGCCACGCCGCCGAGGTCCGCGACGCCTTCCGCAAATGCTTCACCGACCGCGACGGCCTCACCGAGGCCACCCAGACCGCCGCCCTCCTCGCCCTTCATTTCGACCTGCTCCCCGCGCGCCTCGTGCCCAAGGTCGTCGCCGCCCTCGTCCACGACATCCGCGACAACCGCAGCCTGCACCTCTCCACGGGCTTCCTGGGCACCCCCCTGCTCCTCCCCGTCCTCGCCCGCCACGGCCATGTCGATTTGGCCTACGACCTCCTGCTCCAGACCACCTACCCAGGCTGGCTCTACCCCGTCACCCAGGGCGCCACCACCATGTGGGAACGCTGGAACAGCTTCACCCTCGACGGCGGCTTCGGCGACCTCCACATGAACTCCTTCAACCACTACGCATACGGCGCCGTCGCCGAATGGTTCTTCGAAACCATCGCGGGAATCTCCGCCCCCGTCGACGCCTACCATCACTTCACCCTCGCCCCGCAGCCAGGGCGCCGCCTCGAACACGCACAGGCCGTCTTCCTCTCCCCCTACGGCCCCATCTCCTCCGCCTGGCGACGCGTCAAAGACCGCCTCCAATGGGACTTCTCCGTCCCCGACAACACCACCGCCGCCATCGTCCTGCCAGGCACCCCCGACCGCCCCCTTCCCAAAGGCATCACCTCCCGCAACGGCACCGTCACCGCCACCCCCGGAGACTACTCCATCACCCTCTTTCCCCCAGAAAAATAAGCAATCCGCTTATTTCTGCAATTGTAATTATCGTTTCGCGCATTATCTTATGTGCGACCCCATCGGCGGCGGGTTCCGTGCCAGGCCATTGGCCTGGAAGCGCCCATTGCCCCGCCAGGATAGCCTGTCGGCCCCCGCCGCCCACCCTTGACCGTCTCCGCAAACTGCATCTCGCCGTCATCACCGCATAATCCAAGAGGAATCCCCATGGGCATCAAACTCGGCCTCGTCGGCCTCGGCATGTTCGGCTCCCAGTTCGCCAAACTCTTCAAATCCCACCCGCTCGTCGACAAGATCGCCCTCTGCGACTGCGAGCCCGCCAAGATCCGAAAGTTCCTTGACGACCCGTTCATGGCCCCCAAGGTCAGTCCCCGCGACTGCTACGAGACCCTCGACGACCTCTGCAGGTCCGACGTCGACGCCGTCGTCGTCATCACCCAGCCTTGGCTCCACGCCCCGCAGTGCCTCCAGGTCCTGAACGCAGGCAAGCACGTCTACAGCGCGGTGCCGCTGATCTCCCTCCCCGACGACGCCGAGGTCCTCGACTGGGGCTGCCGCATCGCCGAGGCCGTCAAGCGCAGCGGCCGCCAGTACATGCTGGGCGAGACCACCGTCTACCGCCCCCAGACGATGCTCTGCGCCCGCCTCGCCGCCGAAGGGCGCTTCGGCGAGTTCGTCTATGCGGAGGGCGAATACGTCCACGACCTCGACAACCCTGGCTGCAACCTGCGCCGAGTCCAGGAGGGCCGCACCACTGGCAAGGTCGGCGAGCAGCACGAGGCGCTGATGGCGCCCTACCGCGCGCGCGGCCTCAAGAGCACGCCGATGAACTACCCGACCCACTCCGTCTCAGGCCCCATCCACGTCATGAAGACGCGCGCGCTCTCGGTCAGCGCCATCGGCACCCCCAACACCAACCGCGACCCCTTCTTCGCCGACTACGACTACTCCGACATCACCGCCTTCTACCGCCTCGCCAACGGCGCCTCCCTCCGCATCTGCGAGTTCCGCGAAGTCGCCGCACGCTCCTTCGACATCCTCAACAGCGAGACCTTCCGAATCTTCGGCAAGAACGGCTCCTTCACCCGCAACCACACCTTCCTCCACAACCGCGACGTCCCAGGCGAAGAAGTCGTCTGGCAGGAACAGGACTACACCGACGCCGAAATGCGGGACAAACTCCCGCCAGAGGTCGAGATGGCCTTCCGAAAACTCTACGACCCGAACGCCAGCGACGACGACTTCCAAACCGACTTCCAGCCCCAGGGGCACGGCGGCAGCCACCCATATCTCGTCCACAACTTCGTCAAGATGGTCGCCGAGGACGGCCCATCCCCCATCCCCATCGAGGAGGCCCTCCACTACATGGCCATGGGCGCCGCCGCCGCCCGCTCCGCCCGCAGGGACGGCGAAATAACTCCAGTCGAACAGTTCAATTGAATCCCACCATGCTCCAGAATCCCACTTTCTCCCTCGCTGATCTCGTCGGCGAGACCTACGTCGCCCGCGTCTGCGACGCCTCCGAGGCCCTCGGACTCGGCAACGCCGCCGACTTCCTGGCCCTCGCCCATGCCCCCGTCGAATTCTTCCCCGAGGCATACCAGCGGCGCCTCGACGAACTCGTCCCCCGCATCGGCACGCGCATTTCGACGC
>JAEEXV010000185.1 GCA_016287975.1 Lentisphaeria bacterium
CTTCACGGGCGGGTTGGCTTCGCGGGGCGGGGCACGGGTGTGGGTTGGTGCCATCATCCAGCCATGCAAACGACGGGGGGCACGCCCCCCGCACCCCCCGCTCCGCACTCATCGGGGGCGGGGGGAGTTGTGGGCGGTGGGAGGGCCGCGCTCCTGCGCGGCCGGCCAATGTGCGGGGGTAGGCGGGGCGGGTGTGCAGGCGGGGCTTGGCGCTTCACGGGCGGGTTGGCTTCGCGGGGCGGGGCACGGGTGTGGGTTGGTGCCATCATCCAGCCATGCAAACGACGGGGGGCTAAGCCCCCCGCACCCCCCGCTCCGCGCTCATCGGGGTGGCGGTGGTGTCACGCCTCGGGATAGGTGTCGAGGATATGCTGAGCGAAGGCGGGGAAGGTGCCGTCTTCGAGGTGGGCGCGTGCCTGTCGGGCGAGGTCGAGGAAGAAGTGGAGGTTGTGGATGGTCATGAGGCGGGCGCCAAGGATTTCGCCGACGTGGAGGAGGTGTCGGATGTAGGCGCGGGTGTGGTGTCGGCAGGCATAGCAGGTGCAGCCCTCCTGGATGGGGGAGTAGTCGTGGGCGTAGCGGGCGGCCTTGACGGGGATGGTGCCGTCGGGGGTGTAGGCGCTGCCGTTGCGTCCCATGCGGGTGGGGAGGACGCAGTCGAACATGTCGATGCCGCGCAGCATGCCCAGGATGAGCTGGCGCGGGGTGCCGACGCCCATGAGATAGTGGGGGAGTTCAGGCGGGAGGTGGGGGGCGCAGAAGTCGAGGGCCTCGACCATCTGGCGCTCGGATTCGCCGACGGAGACGCCGCCGACGGCGATGCCGTCGAAGTCGAGCGCCTTTAGGGCCGCGATGGAGCGTTCGCGCAGGTCGCGGTAGATGGAGCCCTGGACGATGCCGAAGACGAGCTGCCCGTCGGCACGGGGTTGTTCGCGGCACATTTCCGCCCAGTGGAGGGTGAGGTCGAGGGACTTTTCGGCGTCGTCGTGGGAGACGGGCCATTCGGTGCATTCGTCGAAGCACATGGCGATGTCGGAGCCGATGTCCTTCTGGATGGCCATGGATTCGACGGGGCCGAGGAAGAGTCGGCTGCCGTCGAGGTGTGACTGGAACCAGACGCCGTCGCGGGTCTTCTTGCGGAGTTTGGCGAGGGAGAAGACCTGGAAGCCGCCCGAATCGGTGAGGATGGCGCGGTCCCAGCCCATGAATCGGTGGAGGCCGCCTGCCTCGCGCATGAGGGCCATTCCAGGGCGCAGGTTCAGGTGATAGGTGTTGCCGAGGATGATCTGGGCGCCGAGCTCCTCGAGTTCGGCGTTGGACATGGCCTTGACGGTGCCCTGGGTCCCGACTGGCATGAAGACGGGGGTCTCGACCGCCCCGTGGGCGGTATGGAGGCGTCCGCGCCGGGCGAAGGAGGCGGGATCCCGCTGGAGGATGTCGAAGGTCATGAGATTTCCTGCATGATGGCGCGGATGGAATCGGCGACGGAGACGAAGTCCTGCGGCCGTTCGGCGTTTTCCTGTCGGATCATGCCGTCGATGAGGATGGCGAGGCTCTGGCGGATGCCTGCCATCTTGCCCGCGCTGCTGACGCGGAGGCCTGAGACGTGGCGCTTGACGAGGGCGTCGAGTTCGTCGGCGTTGAAGTAGTTGTGCCCAGTGAGGGCGTAGTAGAGGATCATCCCGATGGAGTAGATCTCGGAGGCGGCGTTCTCGGCCTCGCCGAGGAGGCGTTCGGGGGGGATGTAGTAGGGGGAGCCCGCGATGTATTCGCTTCCGGAGGGCTGGGCGACCTGCTCGACGGGGAGGCAGAGGCCGAAGTCGAGCAGGATGGCGTAGCCGTACTGGTTGATGATGACGTTTTCGGGCTTCATGTCGCGGAATAGGAAGCCGCGGCGGTAGATGTGCTGTTCGGCGGCGAGGAGGTGGAGGGCGAGTTTGAGTACGTCGGATTCGGGGAGGGTCTCGAGGCGCTGGATGCGTCGGTCGAGGCGTTCGCCTTCGATGCAGGGTGAGACGGTGTAGTATTCGCCGCCGACGCATCCATGGGCGAGACATCCCGCGATGAACTCTGAGTCGGTGAAGAGTTCGGCGACGCGTGCCTCGTTGAGGAGGGCGCTGATGTCGGCGGGGTTTCCGTTGGAGGCGGGGGAGAGGGTCTTGACGGCGACGGGCGCGCTGTCGGGGGCGGAGGTCTGGATGGCCTTGTAGACGGCGCCCATGCCGCCGATGCCGAGCAGGGCATAGAGGAAATAGTCGCCCAGGAGGCGCGGGACGAAGATCTCGGCGCCACAGGCGGGGCATTTGGTGGTGGAGCAGGGCTCCAGTCCCGCGCGCGGCGCGTGCTTGTGGCAGGCGGGGCAGACGATTTCGCCATTGGAGAAGGCCTGGAGGAGGGTGTTGGGGGCGGGGGCGTTTGACATGGTGGGATCTCGCGGCGTGGGAATCAGGTTGCGGGGACGATGAGGACGGGGCAGGCGGCCTGGGCGGCGACGCGCTCGGCGACATTGCCGAAGAAGAATGCGCGCAGGGGGGAGCGGGAGCGTCCCTGGCGGCCGACGACAAGGAGGTCGGCGTTGATTTCGCGGGAGAATTCGAGGATCTTCTCGTAGTCGCGGCCGATGCGGTAGGAGGGGACGAGGGTGACGCCTGCCGGGACGAGTGGGCGGTAGTCGGCGTCGACGCGGGCGTCGATGTCGCGTCTGGCCTGGTCGTCGATGTCGAAGTCGGCCTGGTAGATGTAGGTCTTCCAGAACTGGGAATCGGGTTCGGGGACGACGTGGAGGAGGTAGAGCTGTGCGCCTGGGTGGCGGGAGGCCTGCTCGACGGCGTGCCGGAAGGCGGCGAGGGCGTTGTCGGAGAAGTCGGTGCAGCAGAGAATGCGGAAGGGTGTGTTTTCGGCCATGGCGTCAGTTTCCGAGCATGAGGTTGGGGAGCCAGAGGGTGATTTGCGGGAAGACGAGGAGGATGGCGGAGCCGAGGAGGAGGAGCCAGACGTATGGGAGGCATCCGCGGAAGACATTCTGGAGGGGGACGTCGCGGACCATTCCCGAGACGACGTATGCGTTGAGTCCGACGGGGGGTGTGATGACGCCGATCTGGACGACGGTGGTGATCATGACGCCGAACCAGACGGGGTCGTAGTGGAGGGACTTGATGACGGGGAAGAAGACGGGGATGGTCATGAGGATGAGGGCGAGGGAGTCGACGATGGTGCCCATGACGACGTAGAAGAGGAGGATGAGGGAGATGACGCACCAGCCTGGGAGGCTGGGGTTGACGAGGGTCTTGGCGATGACCTCGGGGATGCGGGTGACGGCGAGGAAGCGTCCGAAGATCATGGCTCCTGCGATGATGACGAGGATCATGCAGCTGGTTCGGATGGTTTCGTGGAGGGCGCGCTTGAGCATGGCCCAGGTGAGGCATCTGCGGCAGGCGGCGATGACGAGGGTTCCCGCGGCGCCGACGGCGGCGGCCTCGGTGGGGGTGAACCATCCGAGGAACATCCCGCCGATGACGAGGAGGAAGAGGAGGATGGTCTCGGTGATGTCGGCGAGGGACTTCCAGCGTTCGCGCCAGGTGGAGCCGATGGCGCGCGGGCCGAGGTCGGGCCTGAGGGCGCAGCGGATGACGAGGTAGACGGAGAAGAGCAGGGCGAGGAGGATGCCTGGGAGGATGCCTGCGATGAAGAGGCGGGCGGGGGACTGCTCGGTCATGATGCCGTAGACGATGAAGACCACGCTTGGAGGGATCAGCATGCCGAGGCCGCCTGCGGCGGCGACGGTGCCCGCGCCCAGGCTCATCGAGTACTTGCGCTCGCGCATGGCGGGGAGGGCGACGGCGGCCATGGTGGCGGCGGTGGCGGGGCCCGAGCCGCAGATGGCGCCGAAGGAGGCGCAGGCGCCGACGGTGGAGACGGCGAGGCCGCCAGGCAGCCAGCCGAGCCAGTGGTAGGCGGCGTTGAAGAGGCGTTTGGAGATGCCTGAGTGGAAGGCGACCTGCCCCATGAGGATGAAGAGGGGGATGACGCTGTAGTCGTATTTGGTGAAGGTGTCGGTGGTGACCGTCACCATGAGATGGTAGGCGGCGACGGGGTTGTGCATGACGGCGAGGAAGCCGACGCTGCCGACGATGGCGAGGGCGAAGCCGACCGGCATGGAGAGGAAGAGGAGGACGAGCAGGGCTATGCAGCCGAGGATTCCGATGGCGATGGTGGACATGGCGTGGAAAGCAGATCAGGCCTTGGGTTGGATCATTGCCTTGCCAGGGTGCATGAGGTTGAAGGCGACGACGAGGATGGTGAGGCAGAACGCGGCGGCCATGACCCACTGGATCCAGAAGATGGGGATGGCGATGGAGAGTCCGACGGCGTGCTTGGCGAGTAGACGCGAACCTTGCTGGAAGGCGGTGATGGCGAGATAGAGGAAGAAGGTGATGACGGCGAGGCGGCTGATGGTGTCCCAGAAGACGCGGCGCCGCGGGGGGAGGCGCTGGAAGAAGAACTCGACGGCGATGTGGCCCTTGAGGGCGGTGACGTAGGGGAGGGCGGTGGCGGTGGAGACGCCCGCGAGGAGCTGCGCGATGTCGATGGCGCCGCGCAGCGGGCAGCCGAGCTTGCGTCCGACGATGTCGGCGAGGGTGAGGGCGATGATGGCGAGCAGCGAGAGTCCCGAGACGAGGGCGAGGGCGAAGGCGAGGCGCGCGGCGACGTCCTGGTAGACTCTCCAGAAGGCCTCCTGGGCGGCGCCGCCCTTGATGGTGAAGACGCCTGCGACGGCGAGGAGGGCGTAGACGGTGAGGAGCCAGCCGAGATGCCAGGGGCGCCGCCGCGCCGCGTCGGGTGCGGGTGCGGGGGGCGGCAGGGGGGCGAGCGGGGGATTGTCCTGGAGGCGGATCTGCTCCTGGAGGAATGCGAGGGCCTCGTGGCCAGGGAGGCCGCGCTTGTCGACGCTTGCGGCCCAGGCTTCGAGGACGGGCTGGATGGCCTTGGCGGCGATGGCGTCCTCGTCGGGTGCGAGGGTGGAGACGGACTTGCCGAGGGAGCGGACGAATTCCTCGCCTGCCTTGTCGGCGTCGTCCCAGGCCTGCCCGTGCCTGGGGATCCATTCCTCGTTGGCCTGGCGGAAGATCTGCTGGATGTCGGCGGGGAGTGAGCGCCAGGTGTCGCGGTTCATGACGACGAACATGGCGGTGGTGTATCCCGCGGAGGGGATGCGGACGACGGAGTCGATGACCTCGCCCTGCTTCCAGCCCTTGAGGGTCTCGATGGGGCAGAGGGTGGCGTCGACGACGCCCTTGCGGAGGGCCTCGTAGGTGTCGGGCTGTCCCATGCCGATGGCGTTGCCGCCGAGGGCGCGGATGACCATGGCGGAGATGCCTGTGCCGCGGATGGAGAGGCCCTTGATGTCGGCGACGCGCCGCACTTGCGGGCGGGTGGCGAGGAGTCCTGGGCCGTGGGAGTGGATCAGCATGACCTCGGTCTCGTCAAGTTCCTTCGGGCGGAATTTGCGGAAATAGGCGTTGGCGATGCGGGTGGCCTGCTTGCCGTCGCGGTAGCCGAGCGGGAGGTCGAGGCCCTCGATCAGGGGGAACATGCCTCGCGAGTAGGAGAAGCAGCTCATGCCGAGGTCGGAGACGCCCTTGGTCACGCATTCGTAGTTCTCGCCCGCGCCGGAGAGGACGCAGCCAGGGTAGATGTCGATCTGGACGCGGCCCTGCGTGCGCTCATGGATCGCCTGCGCCCACTCCCGCGCGAGTTTGGTATGGATGTGGGTGGCGGGGAAGAAGATGCTGTAGGTCAGCCGAAATTCTGGCTCGACCGCCAGGAGCGCCAGGCAGGACAGCAGCAGCAGGATGGGGAGGCGGGATTTCATGGGGGGAAGAATGGGCGGGGAGCCTAGTTGGCCACGGGGGGATGGTTACTCGAAGAGTGCCTGGATGAAGGCGTGTGCGTCGAAGGGCTGGAGATTGTCGATGGCCTCGCCGACGCCGATGAAGCGGACGGGGTAGCCGAGTTCCTTGCGGATGGCGATGACGCAGCCGCCCTTGCCCGAGCCGTCGAGTTTGGTGAGGACGAGTCCCGTGATGGGGAAGAGTTTTCCGAACTCGCGGGCCTGGGCGAGGGCGGAGGTGCCGATGGAGGCGTCGACGGTGAGCCAGATTTCGTGGGGGGCGCCAGGCATGGCCTTGGCGGTGATGCGCTTGACCTTTTCGAGTTCGGCCATGAGGTCGGCGCGGGTGGTCTGGCGTCCTGCGGTGTCGATGATGACGTAGTCGGCCTTCTGGCGCTGGCCAGACTTGACGGAATCGAAGGCGACGGCGGCGGAGTCGCCGCCGAGTTTGCCCTCGACGACGGGGCAGTTCAGGCGCTGCGCCCAGATGCCGAGCTGGACGGCGCCTGCGGCGCGGAAGGTGTCCCCCGCGCCCAGGACGACCTTCTTGCCCTGGCTCATGTAGTGGTGCGCGAGTTTGGCGATGGAGGTGGTCTTGCCGCTGCCGTTGACGCCGACCATGAGGATGACGGTGGGGCCGTCCGCGGCGTTGTTGACGGGTGGGACGCTGCCCTGGTCGAGGATGGCCTTGAGTTTTTCGGAGCAGGCGGCGAGGATGTCGGTGCCAGTGGAGATGAGGCCACGCGAATAGCGGTCCTTGAGTTCGGCGATGAGTTCGGCGGTGACGGCGGGACCCAGGTCGGTGGCGATCAGGCTCTGCTCCAGTTTTTTGTAGGTGCTTTCGTCCCAGGTCTTGACATCCGTGAAGACGCTCTGGATGCTGCGGACGATGGCGGTCTTGGTCTTCTGGAGGCCTGCCTTGAGTTTGTCGAAAAGGGAGAACATGGGGAGGGATCAGGGGGCGGCGGTGAAGGGCTGGTTCTGGAGGTCGCGGCGGATGCGGTCGAGGACGCCGTTGATGAAGCGTGAGGACTTGTTGTCGCCGAAGACCTTGGAGATCTCGATGGCCTCGTTGATGATGATCGCGGCGGTGATTTCGCGGTCGGCGGGCATCTCGCAGACGAGTTCGTAGACGGCGATGCGCATGAGGTTGCGGTCGATGCAGCTCATCCGTCCCAGGGACCAGTTCTGGGCGGCGTCGGTGATGAGCTGGTCGAGGCGTGCGTGTTCGCGGAAGACGCCCCGGATGAGTCCGAGGGCGTATTCCCTGGCGTAGTCGAGGGTCTCCTCGGAGCGCGAGAGGCGCTGTTCCTCGTCGGTCAGGGCGTATTCTCGGAAGAGCGCGAGGCGGGTGTCGTCCTCCGTCCAGTCGTGGGTGAGGTCGCAGGAGAAGAGGAACTGCATGGCCAGGATGCGCCCGAGATGCCGCGGGACGCGGTTGGCGATTTTTCTGGGGGCGGGGCCTGGTGGTTGCGCGTTGGGGGAGAATTCGGCGGGCATGGCGGGGACGGATGGGACGGGGAGGCGGTTGGGGACGGGATGGCGGGGGCGGGTCAGCGGGACTTCTTCCCTGCGCGGGGGGCTTTGCATTCGCCGCGGAGTCCAGGCAGGAGATTGGCCATTTCGATGGCGGTGAGGGCGGCGGAGGCGCCGCGGTTGCCAGCCTTGCTGCCAGAGCGCTCGATGGCCTGCTCGATGTTCTCGGTGGTGACGACGCCGTAGATGACGGGGACGCCAGTCTGGAGGCTGATCTGGGCGAAGGACTTGGAGACCTCGCTGTTGATCATGGTGGCGTGCTGGGTGGAGCCCTGGATGACGACGCCGAGGCCGATGATGGCGTCGTAGTTGCCTGACTCGGCCAGGGTCTTGACGGCGAGCGGGGTTTCGAAGGAGCCTGGCACCCAGGCGACGGTGAGGTCGTCGGGGGAGGCGCCGTGGCGCAGGAGGGTGTCCTTGGCGCCTGCGAGGAGCTGTTCGACGAAGATGCTGTTGAAGCGCGCGCAGACGATGCCGAACTTGAGTCCAGTGGCGTCGAGTTTGCCTTCGATGGTCTTGATGGCTTTGTCCATGGTGTTTCTCCTAAAGCAGGTGGTTCATGCGGTCGCGCTTGGTGGCGAGGTATTTTTCGTCCTCGGGATGGGGGGGGATGACGAGCGGCTCCCGTCCAGTGACGGCGAGGCCGTATCCAGAGAGTCCGACGAGTTTCTTGGGGTTGTTGGTGAGGAGGCGGATGCTCCTGACGCCGAGGTTCAGCAGGATTTCGGCGCCGATGCCGTATTCGCGCAGGTCGGGGGCGAAGCCGAGGCGGACGTTGGCGTCGACGGTGTCGAGGCCCTTTTCCTGGAGGTGGTAGGCGTGGAGCTTGTTGGCCAGTCCGATGCCGCGGCCCTCCTGGCGCATGTAGACGAGGATGCCGCAGGGGGCGGCGGCGATCTGGCGGAGGGCTCGGTCGAGCTGCTCGCCGCAGTCGCAGCGGTGGGAGTGGAAGACGTCGCCAGTGAGGCACTCGCTGTGGACGCGGACGAGGACGTCCTCCTTGCCTGAGACGTCGCCGTGGACGAGGGCGAGGTGTTCGAGGCCGTTGTGCCGTGCGCGGAAGCAGTAGAGTTCGAAGTCGCCGTATTCGGTGGGGAGGTGGACGGTCTCGACGCGCTCGACGAGGCGTTCGGTGCGTCTGCGGAAGGCGATGAGGTCGGCGATGCAGCCGAATTTGAGCTTGTGCCGTTTGGCGAACTCGGTGAGTTCGGGGACGCGGGCCATGTGTCCGTCGGGCTTGAGGATTTCGCAGATGGCGGCGCAGGGGGTCATGCCTGCGAAGCGCATGAGGTCGAGGGCGGCCTCGGTGTGGCCAGTGCGGACGAGGACGCCGCCAGTGCGTCCGATGAGTGGGAAGCAGTGTCCAGGCGAGTGGAAGTCCTGGGCGAGTTTGGCGGGGTCGGCGAGGTCTCGGATGGTCTTGGCGCGGTCGAAGGCGGAGATGCCCGTGGTGGTGCCCTCGTTGGCGTCGACGGAGACGGTGAAGCAGGTGCCGAGGGGGTCGGTGTTGCGGGTCATCTCGGGGAGTCCGAGTTCGAGGGCGCGTTCTCGCGTGATGGGGGTGCAGACGAGGCCGCGCGCCTCCGTCACCATGAAGTTGATGGCCTCAGGGGTCGCCTTTTCGGCGGCGATGATGAGGTCGCCTTCGTTCTCGCGGTTTTCGTCATCGGTGAGGATGACCATTTTGCCGTGGGCGAGGTCGGCGATGATTTCTTCGATGGGGGCGAACATGGGAAGCGGGGGGGGGGGGGGGGATTGGGGCAGGGGGCCTGGCAGGGGGACGCCAGGCCCGCGGTGGGCCGCATGGCGGTCGGTTTGGGGGCGGTATTAGAACGTCCAGAGGATCTGGAGCTGGAGCCAGTTGGGGTCGTGTCCGTCGCGGTAGTAGTCGCCCATGGACATGTGGGAGAACTCGGCGGAGAAGGAGAGGTGGTCGTTGAACTTGTAGTCGGCGAAGAGGGAGGTGAGGAGTCCGTAGAAGTTTCCGCCGCCCGTGCAGGGGCCTGAGCCGATGGCGGCGGCGCCGCTGGCGTGGGCGGCGTAGCAGGCGGCGGTGCGGAGTTTGAAGGAGAGGGCCTCGGTGGGCTTGCAGTTGAGGTCGAGCTGGTACATGTTCAGGTTGGACCAGAAACTGTTCCAGGCGAGTGGGATGAGGTTTTCAGCCCAGATGGGGCAGGCGGACCAGACGGGGATCCAGCCCTCGCCCTTTCGGGTGGAGGTGCGGTCGCCTGAGAAGTGGGTGTAGGCGAGGCCGATGGAGGAGTTGCAGGGGACGGCGTCGGGGAGGTGGAAGAGGAGGCGGGCGTCGAGCATGTTTGCCTGGTGGGGGCGGTTGTCGGCGTTGTTGCCGAGCTGGAGTGCGCCCTCGACGGAGTATTCGAGGAAGTCGAGGCTTTCGGGCGAGCCGAAGATGCGCGCGCCCGCGGTGTGGAGGGATCGGTTCATGTCGGCGGGGTAGCGCCGTTCGGCCTGGTTTGGCTTGTCGTCGTCGATGTCGTCGAAGAAGTAGTAGAGGTCGAAGTTGAAGGCGGCGGACTGCTTGCGGGTCCAGTAGACGCCTGCGGTGAAGATGTCGCCCGCGCGGAGGCGGCGGTTGCGGTCGTTGAGGACGGTGGCGCGGTCCTTCCAGGTGTTGTAGAGGACGAGGATGGAGAGGTCGTCGACGTCGTCCTTGTAGCGGAGGCGCGCGCCGTCGTAGTAGGAGGTGCGGGCCTGGTCGTGCGGGGTTCCCTCGGAGAAGATGAGGCCGTTTCCGAAGCCGAAGTTGAGTCGTCCGACATTCAGGGAGAGTCCTTCGATGCCCGCGAGGCGTCGGAACTCGATTTCAGCGAGGTCGAGGATGACCTCGTCGGGGAACTGCCAGGTCGCGCCGCCGCGGTGGATGTTGTTGGGGTTGCTGGTGTTGCTGGTGAAGTACTGGGAGCGGTTGACGAGGCGCAGGCGGATGGAGACGTCCTCGCCGAGGGTGAGGTCGGTCCAGAGGCGGGTGCGGAAGCGGAGGTATTGGACGGCGGGGCCTTTCATGCCGCCGTCGGGGTTGAGGATGGCGCGGTTGAAGGTCTCGTAGCGGGTGCGGAGGTCGCCGCCGAGGTGGAGCGAGACATCGTCGGCGAGCTGGAAGTCCCAGCCTGTCTTGGGGGGTGCCTTGGCCTGGGTCTTCGGGGCGGTCTGGGCGAGGGCGGGGAGCAGCGCGAGGAGGGCGGCGAGGATGGCAAGTCGGAGGGATTTCATGGTGTTCCTGCCAGTTGTGGTGGGGCTACTTGGCCGCGGGGTGGCCGACGATCATGGACATGATGGCCTTCTTGTTGGGGGGGAGCTTCAGGAGCCTGGCGAGTTCGGGGGCGTTGACGCCTGCGCAGCAGACGGCCTTGAGGCCAATGTTGGCGCAGTAGAGGTAGATGTCCTGGCAGATGGAGCCTGCCTCGTATCCGATGAAGATGAGGCGGCTTTCGTCGGGGAGGTTCTTGAAGGTGTCGAGGTCGGCGACGAGGATGATGGAGACGGCGGCGTTGCCGCCCATGTTGCGTCGGCGGTCGGCGAGGTTGCGGTGGTCCTTGTCGTCGACTTTGGTGATGGCGTGCTTTTTCACGTCGTACTGGAAGACGCCGTTGGCGGTGATGGCGTAGAGTTCGATGGCGTAGCGGCCCATCGCGACGGCGACGGTGCGCTTGCCGTTGGGGCGGTTGACGCCAGTGGCGGCCCAGAGGAGGTTGGAGAGGACCTGGGCGGTGACGGGCTGGGATCCGAAGACTCGGGTGGTCTGGCGCTCCTGGAGGGCGTGGGCGAGGGTGCCGTCGCCGAGATTCGGCGCGGGCAGTTTGACGGCGTCGGCGGCGAATGCGAGGGCGGCGGTGCAGAGGAGGGCGGCGAGGAGGGTGCGGATCTTCATTGGTGGATCTCCTTGGGGCTGCGGTTGCCCAGCAGGGTGGCGGCCATGGCCTGCTGGTATTCGGGGACGGGCATGGATCCGAGGTGGCCGCCGTTGTCGAAGAGAATGGCGCGCGCGCCGAAGACGGCGGTGTACCATTCGGCGTCTTCGGCGCGGATCAGGAAGTCGTTGCGGTTCTGGAAGACGAAGACGCGGTCGTTTTTGGCGAGGGTGTCCTGGAGGGCGTCGAGGCTGCAGCGTCGGGCGAACTCGGCGTCGGGCAGGTCGGCGAGGCCGTGGGCGCGGTAGTATGGCAGGACGAGTTTTTCGAGGTAGCGCTGGAACGGGAAGGCGAGGGTTTCGGCGAAGAGGTTGTTGCGGTGGAAGACTGCGTCAGGGGCTTCGCGGAGGGCGCCAGTGGGGCGGCGTTGTTCCTGGGCCTGGAGGACGGCGGCGAGGTTGAGGCGCATGCTGAGGCCGATGAGGAACTGTGATTCGTCGCGGGTGAGCGGCATGGGCGCAGGCGGGGGCTGGGTGTTGAGGACGGCGAGGAGGCGCGCCGCCATCTGGCGGATGCGCTCCTCGCGCTTTCCCTCGGGCCAGCGGAGCGGGATGTCGTAGTACTGGTCGATGGTGCGGAGGGCGTGCATGACGTCCCTGGGCGGATTGATGGCGAGGTAGCGCTGGATGCGGAGGCCAGGGACGATCTCGCCATTGTTCTCGGCGGCGGCCAGGTGGAGGGCGTTGATGGCGCCGAGGGAGTAGCCCAGGAGATAGCACTCCTCCTGGCCGCCAGTGCGGTAGTGTCGGCGGTAGTCGGCGAGGACGGCGGCGAGGTTGGCGGCGAGGCGGGGGACGTCGGCGGGGAAATATCCAGGGGGGGCGTCGGAGCCGGAGTTGAGGAAGTAGTCGGGAGTGAAGGTGGAGGAGAGGGCGATGACCGCGCAACCCTGCCTGAGGAAGATTTGCGCGAGGGCGGAGACGGCTTCGGACTGGCGGTGTCCGCCGATGCCAGGGAGGAGCAGCACGATGCGCGTGGCGCCGCGCTTCGGCCAGCAGGCGTAGGGGAGGCGGTGGCCGTCGGGGAGGCGGGCGCGGCGCTGGCGGGCCTCGTAGTGGAAGGCGGGCTGGTCGGGGGTGAATGCGAGGTATCCGAAGGACTGGTCGCAGTCATAGTCGTCGCGCGGGACGGGGGTGGTTTCAGCGGCCTCGGCGGCGAGGACGGTCATGAGTTTGGCGAGTTCGTAGTGGTCGTATTGGGTGGCGAAGAACCTGGCGAGCGTGGGGTCGTCCTCGACGTGGTCGTTGATCCTGAGGCCAGTGTTGATGGGGAAGGAGACAGACCAGGGGAGGAACCAGCCGACGGGGTTCAGGGGCATGTCAAGGATCTTGCCTGCGGCGTCGCGGACGGAGCCTGGGCCGAGGACGGGGAGGTTCAGGTACTGTCCTCGGGGGACGCCCCAGCGGGCGAGGGTCTGGGTGAAACTGCCGTGGATGTGCGGCAGGCCCCAATTGGTGGCGGGGTCGAAGAGGCCGAGGATGCCGACGGTGGTGTTGACGAGGAAGCGCCCCGTGTCCTTGCCTGCGGCGGCCCACTCGGCCTGGAGGAGGTGGCTGGCGACGCGCACGGGGAAACCGAGGTTTTCAGTGGCGTTGGAGATGCCTGCGCGGACGGGGGCGGGGACGCAGAAGCGCACGAGCTGCGCGGCGGGCGACATGACGTGGGTCTCCAGGCCTGCGTTGAATGCGTGGGTGGCGCGGTTCAGGGGCTCCCAGTCGTCCTGGATCGGCGAGATGAAATGCGCGACGCCGACGGGGGCGTAGTCGCGGGTGCGGTCCGCCGTGGCGCACGAGACCAGCCCCAGCGCCAGCAGACAGGCGAGGGCGGCCAGCGGCAAATAGGTTTTCCGGCAGTGGGAGGACACGTGCGCACTCCACGATATGAAAGAACGATGGTCATCGGCAAAAAGGCCGACGGGAATTGGCACAATGTAAATCTCCCCAGCGGTTTTGCCATTTGGGGACGGCAAGTTTTTCGCATGGGACGGCGGGAGGGGCCAGCCTCACGGGTGGCGCGGGCGGGAGAAGCGCAGCGTCATCACGTTCACGATGTTCACGGCATAGAGGGAGGCCAGCAGCGCGATGACCCCGCCGAGGCCCCAGCGGTCGAAGACCCGCAGCGAGACCTGGTTGCCGACCAGCCCCGCCACGCCCCATGCCGAAAGCACCGCCCCGTGGATCTTGGAGATGTCCTGCATCCCGAAATGGTCGGCCAGGACGGCGGGGATGGTGGAGAAGCCCGCGCCATAGCAGGCGTTGATGACGAGGAGCGTCAGGCCGATCCAAAGCGGCAGCAGCGCGGGCACCAGCATCACCGCCAGCGACAGCCCCAGCAGGATCAGCAGGATGTCGATGCGCCGCGCGAGGCGGTCGCTCCACCACGCGAAGACGAGGCGCCCCGCGCCGTTCATCAGCCCGCAGCCAGTGATGACGGCGGTGAGGACCGCCTCGCGCATCCCGACCTTGTTCATCAACTGCTTGGAAAGCGGAATCAACGACAGCCCGCAGCTGATGTTCAGGAACATGAAGAGCCAGGCGCGCAGGAACCACCCGTCCGTCAGCAGCCCGCGATAGGTGAAACGGCCGCCCGCGGCGCCGCCGTCCGCGCGAAGCCGTTCGGCCCGCAGCGCCTTCAGGGGCTTGTGCAGCAGCAGGGCGCTCGCCAGCATCGGCGGGGCGTAGATGAGCGCCAGCGCGCAGAAGAGCCCCGCCGTGCCGCAGCACCTCTCCAGCGCCTTCACCAGCAGGGTGCAAAGCGAGGAGCCCAGCCCGAAACTGATGATGGGGACGGCGGCCGCGATGGCGCGGTGCTTGTCAAACCACAGCATCAGCGTCTTGACGGGGGTGATGTAGATGATGCCCGTGCCCAGTCCGACCATCAGCCCGTAGCCGAGATAGAGCAGCCACAGCAACCTGAACCGCACCCCCAGCGCGGTCACCAGCAGCCCCGACAGGAAGAAGGCCATGCCGACAAAGGTGGACAGGCGGATGTTCCGCTCGACGATCTTCCCGAAGAAGGCCGCGCCCATGCCCAGGAAGAAGATGCCCAGCGAAAAGGCGAACTGGACGCGGGCCTGGGAGACGCCAAGGCGCTCGGCGATCGGGTTCGAGAATATGGTGAAGGCGTAGATCTGACCCACCGCCAGCGCCAGCAGGACCGCGGGCAGCAGCGCATTCCAGAAGCGCTTGCGGTTCAGGATAGAAGCGTGGCGCGCACGCCAGTCGAAGAGCAATGCATCCATGGCCGTTTCCTCCAGACAAAGGTGAACCATGCCCAGACGAACGGCTTTGACGGCACGGAAACGCCGCATCCGCGGTTCATGTGGTAAGCTCCACACGGGGAAGAAGAGACCCCGCTTCGTCAGTTCCGCGGACGGGATAATATAACGCCGCGATGCCAGACGGATCCCGGAGCCAATTTACGGGGACCCCAGACCCCAGACCCATCTTACGGGGACCCCAGACCCAAGACCCCAGACCCAACTTTCCAGGACCCCAGCCCCAAGACCCCTAACCCAGGGTCCCGGACCCCGGACACCGGGGACCGGCCCCGCCGGTCCACGGCGCGCGAATCACGGCTCC
>JAEEXV010000186.1 GCA_016287975.1 Lentisphaeria bacterium
CTCGCCCTCGCGGCACTCGCTCTCGCCGCTGGTTTGGGGGGCTCGGGGGCGGCGAGAGCGAGTGCCGCGAGGGCGAGGAGGAGGGCGAAGGTGGTGCGAAGTGCGAAATTCATGGGAGTTACCGTTTGGAGTATTTGCGGGCGAGATCGGCGGCTTCCTGGATGGCGAGGATGATGCTGCTCCAGTCATTGGAGGCGGCGGCATCGCGGATGGCGGCGGAACTGGCGAGCCAGGTGCCGCCGACGGCGGCGACCTCGGGAATGGCGAGGTAGGAGCCTGCGTTTTCGAGTTTGATGCCGCCGGTCGGCATGAAGCGGAGGCCGAGCTGGCGGTAGGGCGCGAGGAAGCACTGGAGCATCTTGACGCCGCCCGAGGCCTCGGCGGGGAAGAACTTCAGGGTGGTGCAGCCCAGTTCGACGGCCTGCTCGATTTCGG
Source organism: Lentisphaeria bacterium (assembly GCA_016287975.1). The sequence continues at coordinate 436 of JAEEXV010000186.1, forward strand.
ACGGGGTGCAAATGCCTGGGATGAACGGGAAGCCCTGGGCGCTGGCGGCTTTGACCACGGTCGGATTGCAACCTGGCGCGACCGCGAAACGCGCGCCCGCGTCGATGGCGCGCTGCAGCTGGTCTGGCTTCAACACGGTGCCCGCCCCCAGGAACATCTCGGGGAACTCCTTCGCGGCCTGCCGGATGGTCTCCTCTGCGGCGGCGGTGCGGAAGGTGATCTCCGCCGCGGGAAGTCCGTGGCGCACCAGCAGTTCGCACATCTTCAGGCCCGCCTCCACGCTGTCCAGGGCGAGCACGGGGATGATCTTGATGGCATCAAGGCGGTCAATGGGGGAAAGGGTATTCATGGGCATGCAATGGAATCCGTGACGAGGGGGATGGAGTAAAACTCAAACGACATTGAATCAATGTAGCACATCTTCCGAAATCAGCGTTGAAGACGACATCGTGGTCTCGGCCCAATTGACAAGTCGGCCCTTGGAGGAATCGAAGTTCGCGCCGACGAGGACAATCGGCTGGCCGCCGCCCTGGAAACGCTCATAGTATCGGCGGTCGAGGATCTGCCCGACGGCGGTCTCCGACGTCTGGTTCAGCTTGAACTCGAAGATGTACACCGTCCTGGCGGTCTTGATATATGCGTCGATGCGCCCCGCGTTGGTGCGCGACTCCGCCTCGATGCTCGCCCCCAGCAGCTTAAAGACGCAGTAGAAGATGGTCTGGTAGTATTTCTCGTATTTCAGGTGCATCTCGTAGGGGATGCACGCCAGGAACGCCTGGAAATGCGTCATGAAGCCCGCCAGGTTGTCCGCGCAAATCGTCTCCTGAAGGCGCTCCAGCGTGGAGTTTCCCACGCTCTCCGACACCCTCCCGTAAATCTCCAGGAGGCGCAGGCAGAAGGTGTCATTGACCTCCCTGTCCGGGAAGCCCAGGCGATACTTGAGGCCGCGAAGCCCTTGGACGATCTCCTTGATGGTAAGGTATCCGGTCTGCCAGAGCAGCCCTGTCACATCCAGCCGATCCAGTTCGTAGGACTTGAAGACGCTCTCGTCGTAGTACTGCTCCAGGGCGGCCTCGTAGTCGTAGGACTGTCGGCGCGCCAGTTCCAGCAGGAACGACGGCGTGCCCGTGTCCTCCCAGTAGTTGGAGAAGGCGTAGCAGTTGGTGAAGAACTTCGACACGGAGACGGGGTTGCAGACATGCGTCTCCGCGGGGGAGAATCGGTAGCCGTCGTACCACTCCAGCAGCCGTTCCGTCAGTGCCTCGGGCGACATCCCGTTCGCCTCCGCCGCCAGCGGGATACGGTCCGCGAAGTATTCCCTGATCTCGGCCGCCGTGAAGCCCAGCATCCCTGCGTAGTCTGGGTGCAGCGTGATGTCGGTCAGGTTGTTGAGTTCCGAGAAGAGCGACACGTGCGCGAACTTGCTCACCCCCGTCACCAGCGCGAAACGGATCAGTCCCTCGTAGGTCTTGATGGCGCTGTAGAAGCCCTTTAGTTCCCGCAGCAGTTCAGATGCCTGCGGGGTGGCGATGTTGGAGAGGATGGGCTTGTCGTATTCGTCCACCAGCACCACCACCTGCGCAGTCTTCGCGAGCGTCTGCATCAGTTCGACCAGGCGTTCCTGCGGGGCGCTTTGCGCCAGCGCGATCCCGTGCTCCGCAGCGCAGTCCTGGAGACGCAGATTCAGGTAATCCCGCAGTTCCGGCACCGACACCGCCATGCAGTTCCCGAAGTCGAGGTGGATGACGGGGTAGGCCTTCCAGTCGTAGTCCTCCTGGTCGATGGCGAGGCCCCTGAAGAGTTCTCGGCGTCCCTGGAAGAGCGCCTTCAGCGTCGAGACCAGCAGCGACTTGCCGAAGCGGCGCGGGCGTGAGAGGAAATACTCGTCCTTGCCGTCTTTGACCAGATTCCACACGAATGCGGTCTTGTCCACATACAGGAAACCACTGTTGATGATCTCCTCAAAGTTGAATGTGCTGGTCTTGATGGGCTTCATGGCGCGTGTTCTCCCCGAAGTTACATCGCATAATATATATCGCATTGTCAGTGGGCGGGTGCCAAGCGCAGGTGCGCGAGGGAGAGGAAAGGGGGCAGAAGCGCATTCGATACGCTGAATCCCCTGGCGAAGCCATCGTGCGCATGCACGATGCAGGCTGGGATGGGAGTTTTGAATCGCTTCGATCTACTCGTGGAAACCCTCCGGGACATTCCAGACGATGCGGAAGCCCCTGCTATGGTCATGCGCTCGTGGTCCCCGCGCGGCACGCGTATTCCCACTGCGCCTCCGTCGGAAGGTCGAACTCCAGCCCCGTCCTCGCGCGGAGCACCCCCAGGAAGGATCCCCCGTCCACCGCATGCCCCCCGGAGGGGGCCATCCCCTCCCCTTCGCACCGCCACGGATGTTCAGATATGACACATACAGAACCGGCTCGGCGTCGTCCACCTGGTTCGTCCTGGCGTCGTCCAGAATGCCCTTGTCGGCCTTAGATGGAGAAGTACTCGGGAAGGCGCCCATAACCAGCCTCCACTGGCACTGCGTCATCTCGAAGACGCCTATGTAGTAGTCCCGGGTCAGGGTGACGATGTGACGCGTCTCGCCCGACTTGGGTCTGTCGGGCTCGTCCTCGGGGGATCCCATCAGGAAGGTCCCCGCCGGGATGCGGCGCAGCCACAGCTCCTCGGTCCGGCACCGGTCGCAGGAGAGATCCGGCGGGGTCTCCGTAAAGCGCCACGGGTACTTTTCCGCCACCGGCCCGCCCGACAAGTCGATCACCAGATAGCGGGGGGGGGCGGGGATGCGCTGCTTCCGCTCCAATGCCTTCCCCGCCTCGGATTCGCCAATGCATCCATGCAGCAAAAGCATGGCAATGAGAAATGCAATGCAGCTCAGCTTATTCCTTATAATGTTCGCAGCAGTGTGCCATTCTATGGTGTTTCATTTGTAATGTGCCGTTTTTCTAAGGCCCTTTTTGCAAGTATTGGTAATCATTTTCAGTTGTTTCATTGATGGGAACACCTGCGCGAGGCGACCGCGTCGGCGCGGGTGCGCTCGGTCGCCGCGTC
>JAEEXV010000019.1 GCA_016287975.1 Lentisphaeria bacterium
GCCAGCCAGCCAGCCAGCCAGCCAGCCAGCCAGCCAGCCAGCCAGCCAGCCAGCCAGCCAGCCAGCCAGCCAGCCAGCCAGCCAGCCAGCCAGCCAGCCAGCCAGCCAGCCAGCCAGCCAGCCAGCCTTTGCTATAATTATATAAAAATCAAGGGGTTATTGTGCCCTGACGATTTTCAAAAACGAGTTTATAACACCTTTGCGGGAGGCGTTGTCGCTCCTTTCCAGGAGTTCGTCATGACCGCCATTTGGCGATGCCGTTGGACGTTTTGGTTAATCTATTCGGCAATGCTTCACCATCTTGACGTGTCGCAAACGCGCCATTTCTCCTGGCATGAAATGGCGTTCGCGTTCAACCATTGAGGCAAGGAGAGAAGATGTCTTCACCGATTGTCCAGATCATTCAGTACGAGGGAGACAACAGCACGTTTATCTGGAAACATCCGTGCGAGGATTTCCACACGGGGAGCCAGTTGGTTGTGCACGAGTCGCAGGAGGCGGTGTTCTTCATGAACGGCCAGGCTTTGGACAGCTTCGGCCCAGGTCGTCATACGCTGACCACGCAGAACATGCCGATCGCAGGAGGCTTCTTTCGGCGCGCGAGCGGGGATGAGACGCCGTTTCACTGCGAGGTCTATTTCATCAACAAGACCGAGCAGATGGCGATCAAGTGGGGGACGGACACCAAGATGGAGTATGTGGAGCCGACCTACGGATTCCCGTTGCAGCTGGGCGCCTGCGGGGAGATGAATGTCCGTTTGGAGGACGGGCGGAAGCTGCTGGTCAAGGTCGTTGGGACGGAGCGGTCGTTCACACAGGCGCAGTTGGTTCAGAAGTTCCGGGCGTTCCTGATGATCCGGCTCAAGCCTTATCTGGTCTCGCTGATTAAGGAGAACCGGATCAGCGTTTTCGAAATCGACGAGCACCTTCAGACGATTTCGGAGGCGCTGAGGACGGCCCTCGTACCGGACTTCCAGGACTACGGGTTGTCGCTTGAGCGTTTCTTCGTCACCACGGTCATCAAGCCGGAGGAGGACAAGAACTACCGGCGCTTCAAGGAGATCCATTTTCGGCAGTATGCGGATGTTGCGGAGGCGCGGCTGCGTCAGCAGGTCGGGGTCATCGACCAGCAGACCGCCGCGCAGAAGATGGTCATTGAGGCGCAGGGGATCGCGCAGAAGCGCGCGCTGGAAGGCTACACCTATCAGGACGAGCGGGGGTTCGACGTGGCGGAGCGCGTGGCGGGCAACCAGGCGGTCGGGCAGTTCACGAATCTGGGCGTCGGCATGGGCATGATCACAGGCATCGGCGGCACGGTCGGCGGTCAGGTCGGCGGCATCCTCCAGAACGCGCTGGCCCCGAAGGCAACGACGCCCGGTCCTGCGTCGGCGCAGGCATCGGGGAAATGTGCGAAATGCGGTGCGGTGCTTCCGGAGGGGGCCAAGTTCTGCCTGGAGTGCGGGGAGAAGGTCATCGCTCCTGCGGCGGCGGTGACCTGTCCCAAGTGCGGGGCGAAGGTCCAGGGCGGCAAGTTCTGTCCTGAATGCGGCGCACCGCTCACGCCGCCGGTCTGCCCGAAGTGCGGGAAAGAGGTTCTTCCCGGTGCCAAATTCTGCCCCGAATGCGGGGAAAAACTATCCTAAGTTAGGAGTACGACATGACAACGCAGCAGCAACGCATTCTGGTCGGGGGGCTGATCGGCGCGGCCGTGCCCACGGCCGTCTTCCTTCTCATCCCAAAGGACGCGCTGATTGTCACGCTCTTCCTTTTTCTCCTGCTGTCGGTGGTGGTTGCCGTGGCGGCCCTGTGGCAACTCAGCCAGGCGAACCGCGAGACCTACCTGACCACGCTGGCGTTCCCGCTTGCCCTCAAGGGCTTCCTTGCGCTGGAGGCGGGGATGGCGGTGGCCTTCTGCGCTCTGCATCTGTCGGGCGGCTGGAGCATTCCCGTGACTTGGTATGCCGCGCTGCAGGTCGTACTCCTGGCCGTGACCGCCTGGAAACTGCTTGCCATCGGCGCCGCGAAGGAGATGATTGACGACGGCGGCGCCGGAACGAAGGCGGCGACATCCGCATGGAAACTGCTCCAGGCGGATGCGGAGGCAGTCTTGCCTTTGGCTACGCCGGAGAGCCGTCGAGAGGTCGAAGGCGTCGTGGAGGCCATCCGCTATGCCGATCCCGTCTCCGTGCCGGAGGTGTCGGCGCTGGAGGAGGAAATCCGCAGCCAAATCGTCCGGCTGAAGGAACTGGCGTCGGAGAAGAAGGAAGTCTCCGCAGTCTGCCAGGATATCCGAGACGCAGTGCGGGATCGCGCCACGCACCTGAAGGCGCTGAAGTAGAAATGGGGGCGTGCAAGGCGTAGAAAGGGGAGGCCGCGATGGCGAAGTTGCAGTGCAAGATGTGCGGGGGGATGGTGGAGCTTGCGGAGGGCACGAGCGTCGCCGAGTGCCCGTACTGCGGGAGCACGACGACCTTCCCGAAGGCGACGGACGAGCGGGTGGAGCGGCTGTATGCCCGCGCCGAGCACTTTCGCCAGGTGAGCGAGTTCGACAAGGCGGTCGCGGCATACGAGGAGATTGTTCGCGATAACCCCGACGACGCGGAGGCGTACTGGGGGCTGGTGCTCTCGCGTTTTGGCATCGAGTATGTGGAGGATCCGGTGTCGCACGAGCGCGTGCCTACGTGCCATCGTGTGCAGTACGACTCCATCCTCGCGGACGCGGACTATCTTGTCGCGCTGGAGAAGGCGGGGGCGGCGGAGCATGACGTTTACGAGACGGAGGCCAAGAGGATCGCGGAGATCCAGAAGGGCATTCTGGCGATCTCCGCGCAGGAGAAACCCTTTGACGTCTTCATCTGCTACAAGGAGACGACGGAGGGGGGGAGCCGGACGAAGGATTCGGTGACGGCGCAGGAGATCTACTACCAGTTGACGAACCAGGGGTACAAGGTCTTCTTCGCGCGGATCACGCTGGAGGGCAAGCTGGGGCAGCAGTACGAGCCGTACATCTTTGCGGCCTTGAACTCCGCGAAGGTTATGCTGGTCATCGGGTCGAGGCGGGAGTACTTCAACGCCGTTTGGGTGAGGAACGAGTGGAGCCGCTTCCTGGCGCTCATGAAGCAGGACCATGCGCGTCTGCTGATTCCCTGCTATTGCGACATGGACGCCTACGACCTCCCCGACGAGTTGTCGATGCTGCAGTCGCAGGACATGTCGAAGATTGGATTCATCCAGGACCTCTTGCACGGCATCCAGAAGGTCGTTCCCAACGAGAAGACTTCCGGGGGGGCGGCATCGGCGAAGACTGCGGTCTCTTCGGAGGTGGCGCCTCTGTTAAAGCGCATCCGTCTTTTCCTAGATGCACAGGACTTTGAGCAGGCAAGGGCATACTGCGATCGCGTGCTGGACCGGGTCCCCGAGAACGCCGAGGCTTATCTGCTTCGGCTTATGGCGGAGAAAAGGGTGTGCAACGAAGAAAAGTTGTGCGCCATTTCGGATTGGCTTGGAACCCTTCATTCCTTCAAACTCGCCATGAAATTCGCGGATGCGTCGATGAAATCTCGTCTCGAGGCTTTGGCGAAAGCACAGATGGATGAGCGCAAACTTGGAGAACTGAAGACGAAATTCAAGAGTGCCTCCACGAGGGAGGATTACCAGAAGCTTGCCACCCGCTTCGCCGAATTGGGTGAATCCGGGGAGGCGGAGGAGTATCGGCGGAAATGTGAGGAATGGGTGCGCGAGTTTGAGGCGGCAGCCGCAGCGACATACCGCAAAAAATGCGACGAGGCGTTGCGGATGCAGGACACGGATGCCGCGCCGGAGGCATGGGAGTCTTTGGCCCAGGAATTCGATGGGATGCGGAAGGAGGTCCCGAAGGCGGCAGACGCCGCCACGCAGTGTCGGGAGATGGCGTGGCAGATTAGATATGCAGAGTATCAGAGGAAGTGCGATGAGGCGAAACGGATGCAGGTGACAGAGGTGGGGGGTGAAGCATTGGAAGCGCTGGCCTTGGATTTTGAGAAAATGAAGGAAAAGATTCCCGAGGCGACGGAGATGGCGCATCAACTGAGATATGGTTATGCTCAGAGACTGAAGGCGGACAGGCGTTATGGTGAGGCTGTCGAATGGTTCAAACGGCTCCCCGATGGTTATTCCGATGCCGCAGACCTGGTTCAGAAATGTTATACGTTGGAGTGGAGGAGCCGAATCAAGTGGATTGGTCTCGTGGCCGCGGCTGTCTTTGCGCTTCTTTTGGTGGTTTTCATCATTTGCAACGTCGTTCAGTCGATAAAAATCCGCGAGTTGATGTCCGAAGCGGAAATGGCGGAACGGCAAGGGGATTGGCAGAAGATGGAAAACGTGGCGTCCGGCGCTCTGGCAGACTTTTCCAGAAAAGATGCCGATGCGGTTCGCGTACGTGCCGATAAATTGCATATTCGGAAATTGTTGGATGAAGCAGATGTTGCCGAACGGCAGGGTGATTGGCAGACGATGGAGCGTCTGGCAGATGAACTGCTTACGTTGTCAACGGCGGATTCCGATGCGGTTCAGAGACGTGCCGATAAACTGAATGGTGGTCTGACATTGACATTGTCCGGCAAAGAGAGACTGAGGATGAAGCACATACCGAAAGGGACATTCATGATGGGGAGCCCCACTGCGGAGGCCGGGCGGCACGACGACGAGGGCCGGCACCGGGTGACGATTTCGCGGGAGTTCTGGCTGGGGGAGACGGAGGTCACACAGGCGCAATGGGAGGCGGTGATGGGGGGGACCCCGTCGCATTTCAAGGGCGACAACCTGCCCGTGGAGCAGGTCTCCTGGGACGACGCGAAGCGCTTCTGCGGACGGCTGAACGGCAATTCCTCCATCCGGCGCCCGGAGGGCTATCGCTTCGACCTGCCGACCGAGGCGCAGTGGGAGTTTGCCGCGCGCGGCGGCGTGAAAAGCAGGAACACCATCAACAGTGGCGGCAATGACGTGTCCCGGGTGGCGTGGTACAGCGGCAATTCCGGCGGCAAAACGCATCCCGTGCGGGGGAAGGAGCCGAACGAGCTGGGCCTCTACGACATGAGCGGAAATGTCTGGGAGTGGTGCCGAGACTGGTACGGGTCCTACGGCAGGTACAACACCGACCCGAAAGGCCCGAGCTCGGGCTTGACCCGGGTGAATCGGGGCGGCAGCTGGCGCGGCGACGTCCGCGGCTGCCGCGCGGCGCTCCGCAACGACGACTCGCCGGGTGCCCGCGGCTACAACCTCGGCTTCCGCCTCGCTCTGGTGCGAGACCAATAGGAATTGGTGTTGGCGAAAAGTTACCTTGCCAGGAAGGTCAGGCGATCCGGGAGGCGATGCGGAATCGCGCTAGCCACCTGAAGGCGCTGAAGGAAAGGATAGTTGACGAGGCGTGGACAAGGAAGGCTGGTGATGGGGAAGTTGCAGTGCAAGATGTGCGGGGGGATGGTGGAGATTGCGGAGGGCACGAGCATTGCCGAGTGCCCGTATTGCGGGAGCACGACGACCTTCCCGAAGGCGACGGACGAGCGGGGGGAGCGGCTGTATGCGCGCGCCGAGCATTTCCGGCAGGTGAGCGAGTTCGACAAGGCGGTGTCGGCATACGAGGAGATCGTCCGCGAATGCCCCGATGACGCGGAGGCGTACTGGGGGCTGGTGCTCTCGCGCTTCGGCATCGAGTATGTGGAGGATCCGGTGTCGCACGAGCGCGTGCCGACCTGCCATCGTGTGCAGTACGACTCCATCCTGGCGGATTCGGACTATCTCGCCGCGCTGGAGAAGGCGGGTGCGGCGGAGCGCGACGTGTACGAGGCGGAGGCCAAGAGGATCGCGGAGATCCAGAAGGGCATCCTCGCGATCTCCGCGCAGGAGAAACCCTTTGACGTCTTCATCTGCTACAAGGAGACGACGGAGGGCGGGAGCCGGACGAAGGATTCGGTGACGGCGCAGGAGATCTACTACCAGTTGACGAACCAGGGGTACAAGGTCTTCTTCGCGCGGATCACGCTGGAGGGCAAGCTGGGGCAGCAGTACGAGCCGTAC
>JAEEXV010000187.1 GCA_016287975.1 Lentisphaeria bacterium
CCCACCGCCCACAACTCCCCCCACCCCAGATGAATGCGGAGCGGGGGGTGCGGGGGGCTTGCCCCCCGTCGTTTGCATGGCTGGATGATGGCACCAACCCACACCCGTGCCCCGCCCCGCGAAGCCAACCCGCCCGTGAAGCGCCAATCCCCGCCTGCACACCCGCCCCGCCTACCCCCGCACTTTGGCCGGCCGCGCTGGGGTGCGTCCTATGCGCGGGCGGCGCCTGCCGCGTGCCCGTCCTACGGCTCCTGGTTTTCGCGCCAGTGCTTCAGGGAGCGGGCGAAATAGTCGTCCATCAGCTCGATTTCGAATTCGGCGAGCATGTCGTGGACGGTCATGTCGTCGCGTTCGCAGGTGACCAGGACGGCGCCGACATGTCCTGGGTCGAAGATGGTCACGCCGCGTCCGTATTTTGCCTTCAGGGCGCGGAAGCGCTCCCAGTTGTGGTCATAGTGGCAGATTCTGCAGTCGAGATTCACCTCGTGGGCGAGGGTGTGCTTGTAGTTGGTGGTGCGTGCCAGCAATTCGCCCATGGGGTTGATGACGGTGCACTGGTCCCCGCAGATGGCGCCCGCGAAATGCGCATGGCAGGCATACGCCCAGTAGTTCTGCATCAGCCCGCCGTGGTACATGGAGGAGAAGACGATCAGGTCGGGCTGCGCGGCCTCGTATTTCTTGCGGATCGGCTCGAAGTTCAGGTCGAAGCAGATCGCGCATCCAATCGTGCCGAAGTCGGTCTGGATGACGGGCGCGTCCTTGCCGCAGAGGATGCCGTGCACGGTGGTCTCCTCGATGACGCAGTGGTTCTTGTTGTAGATCCCCGCGATGCTGCCGTCGCGGTCGATGATCTGCGTCGAGTTGCGCCACGTCCCGTCGGGCAGTTCCCGCGCCGCGGAATAGGCGACATACGTGCGGTTGGCGCTGGCCACCTGCCGCCAGAAGTCCAGCATCTGCCCGCCCCGCGCCCGATAATAGTCCCTGCGATGCTCCGCAGGCATGGTGTTGTAGCGGTCGCTGGCCTCGGGCACGACAATCAGGTCAGGATGGTCTGGAAGCATCTGCTCGACCTGCTCCGCCCAGAACCGCCGCATCTTGTCCACCGCCGCCTGGTATCCCAGCGACAAATCCGCCTGCAGCGTGCGGCTCCCCTCCGAAAGCGCAATCATGCATCTTCTCGACATGGTCGAACTCCTGTTGGCTTGCCATCAATCCGCGCCACGCTTCCGCGCTCCACCAAAAACGGCCGCAGCACCGTCGTCTCGGGGCGCTTGCCGTCGCGGATCCACTGCAGCAGCATCTCCGCCGCCGCGATCCCCTGCTCCTTGCGCAACTGCGCGCCCGTGGTCAGCCCAGGCGTCGTCAGCCGCCCTTCGGGCAGGCCGTCGTTCCCGAAGACCGAGAAGCGCTCGGGAATCCGCACCCCGTGCGCCCGCGCCGCCAGCAGCACCTCGATCGCGACAGGATCCGCCGCCACCAGCGCCGTCGCATCCAAGGACAGCATCCGCTCCAGCAGCGCCTCGCCTATCGCCTCCTTCAGAAACACTGGCGGCGGCCCGCCGCGCCGCGACACCCCCGCCGTGAACAACTCGCAGCGCGAATCGGTCAGCTGCGTCATCGCGAAGGCAATCCGCCGATGGCCATACCGCCACAGCGTGTCCAGCGTCAGATCCACCAGTTCCTGCGGCCCCGACAGCGCCGCGGGATGCGCCTCCGTCGGCGGCCGCGCCACCCACACCATCGGGAAACCAGGGGGCAGGACCGCCTCCAGCTCCCCGATGGCATCCCAGCAGCGCACAATCAGCCCGTCCACCTGGTGGTCGAGCAGCCGACGCACCTTGTCCACCACATTGTCGCCGTCCTTGAACGAGCACAGGATGATGCTGTAGCCTGCGGACGCCAGCGTGTCGTCCATGCCCGTCAGGATCTCGGGCATGAACGAGGTCGCCAGTTCGGGCACCAGCGCCCCCACGAAACGGCTGCTGCCGCTGCGCAGGCCGCGCGCCATCAGATTCGGCGTGTAGTTCAGCCGCCGCGCGGCCTCCCGTACCCGCCGCTGGTTCTCCTCGCTGACCCGCTTCAGCCCCTTCCCCATCAGCACATAACTGACCGTGCTCACCCCCAGCCCCGTCTCCGCCGCGATCTCCCGCAATGTCACCCGCTTGCCTGTCATCTCGCTCCTCTCCCCCATTCCTCATGACCCACAGCCCGTCAACCCGCACAATGTAGCACATATTCCCCCGCCCGTATTTTTCATGGCGCCACCTCCCTGCATGACTTCAGAAGTGTGGTAAATTATCCCTGTTCCCTTCCACCCCCTCCCGACCTGCCCCGCCCATGGAAACCGCCCCCTCCAACACCCCCCGCTACCGCGTCGGCCCGCTCTCCTACAGAAGCCTGCCGCAACTATTGACCGCGTGCGCCTTGATTCTCCTGGGAGTCTTTGCGTATGGCTTCTGCATGGCCTTCATCCCCAAGATCATCCCGCTGCGGCTCAAGGACCTGGGCTGCAGCAACACCCTGCTTGTATTCATCATGAGCACCATGGGGCAGATCCTCAACATGACAGTCTGCCCCTGGGTCAGTTTCCAGAGCGACCGCTTCCGCTCGCCACGCTGGGGACGTCGTTTCCCCTTCATCTACTACACCATGCCGATGATGTGCGCCGCCTGGCTCCTCTTCGCCTTTCTCGACAGCGAGGCATCGCTCCTCTGCCGCCTCGTCTCGCGCTGGTGGCAGGTCTCCCCCGCCACCATGACCATCCTCCTCATCGCGGCCATCATGGTTTTCTACCAGTTTTTCCTGATGTTCGTCGGCTCCGTCATCTACTACGTCTACAACGACGTCATCCCCGCCCAGTTCATGACCCGCTTCATGGGCGCCGTCCAGGTCACCTCCTCCCTCGCGGTCGCCGCCTTCAACTTCTTCATCTTCAGGCACGCCATCGAGCACTTCCGCGCCATCCTCATCGGCATCAGCATCTTCTACGCCTTCGCCATGGCCGCCATGTGCCTCCTCGTCCGCGAACCGCAACTCCCTCCGCCCTCCAGCGATGAAAAGCGCCAGAGCAAGGGCCTCCGCGGCATCCTCACCTTCGCCCGCGAAAGTTTCTGCCATCCCTTCTACTGGCACGCCGCGATCTCCAACGCCGCGCTTGCCATCGGCGGGACCATCTCCGTCTTCACCGTCTTCCGCTATCAGGAAATGGGCTTCTCCCTCAAGGAAATCGGAGACTTCCACGGCTGGACGGGGCTCATCGCGACCGCCTTCGTATTCCTCATCGCCCTCGTCGGCACCCCCCTCATCGACCGCTGGCACCCCGTGCGCGTCAGCGTCTTCACCCTCCTGTTCGCAATCCTGACGCCGCTGCTCGAATGCCAGTGGATCTTCTTCACCCCGCCCACCCGCGTCATCTTCTGGGGAAGCCTCCTCATCAGCGCCTCCTTCCTCCATATTCGCCTCCGCGGCGTCGCCAGCATGCCCACCCTCTCCCGCATCTACCCCAAGTCCCGCTTCGGACAATTCTGCTCCGCCAGCGCCATGTTCCGCAGCCTCACCGTCCTCGTCGGCGCCCTCCTCTGCGGCGCCTGCTTCGACCTCCTCAAGAAGGGCTGCGGCCTCGGTGACTACGCCTACCGCTTCATCTATGTCTGGCAATTCGCCTTCTACATCATCGCCAACATCTTCTACCTCCTCATGTACCGCCAGTTCCTCCGCCTGGGGGGATACACCGGCTACAAGGCCCCCGCCCCCTGGTCCCCCGACAAGTTCGAGGACATGCCCGTCACCCCATGCGAGCCACCCAGCCGCCGTTGGATCCGCATTGCCGCACGAAGCTTCGACGCCGTCTTCGGGTTCATGCTGCTCTGGGCCATCGTGGCCTTCTTCCGCGCCCGCGCCATCGGCGCCCCCGCCAACGCCCGCGCATTCCTCGTCTGGTGCATCCCCGCCAACGCGCTCCTCCTCGCCGCCTACTATGCCGTCCGGCGCTTCATGACCGATCCAGGACGGCCCGCCCCACACCACGGCATCCTCCTGGTCACCGCCCTCACCGCCATCCTCCTCATCGTGGCATTCTGCGTGCAGAACTGGCTGGCGGTCATCCCCGGGGAAACCACCACCGCCGCTGGATTGTGGCTCTATGAGACCGCCTTCTTCGCCGTCATGGTACTGCTCCTCTTCCTCTACACCGTCATCGAGCGCCGCAGCCAGACCATACCCGCGACCAGCAAATAAAAACTCCCCATGCCACGTTATATTATCGACATCCAGATTCCGAAAAACCACCGTTCGGAAAACCATCCCATGCTGAAGCATCTCCTCATCGGCATCCTGGCGCTGACGGCGGCCCTCGCCGCCGCCGACCCCTATTCCAAGGCCGCGCCGCCACTCCCCCGCAGTTCCTTCGACCGCCGCCTCGCCTCCCTCTGGAAGCAGCAGGCCATCGCGCCCGCCAACGAAGCCGCCGACTTCGTCATGGTCCGACGCGCCACCATCGACTTCTGCGGACGACTCCCCTCCCCCCAGGAAACCCTCGCCTATCTCAACAGCCGCTCCCCCGACAAGCAGGCCACCCTCGTCAACACCCTCATAGGCTCCGACGCCTATCTCAACTACTGGGTCATGCACTTCGGGGACGCCCTCCGCATCAAGTCCGAATTCGCCATCAAGCTCTGGCCCGACGCCACCTTCACCTATTCCCGAAGAATCCGCGAGTTCCTCCAGAACAACGAGCCCTACGACTCCTTCGCCAGGGCGCTCCTCCTCGCCCAGGGCAGCAACTTCCGACAGGGCGCCGTCAACTTCTTCCGCGCCATCCCCGTCAAGGACGCCACCCACATCGCCGCCGCCGCCGCCGACTTCTTCCTCGGCCTCGACTTCCAGAAACTCCCCAAGGAGCAGCAGGACGGCCTCGCCGCCGTCTTCGACGGCATCCACTACAAGGAAACCCGCGAATGGAAGGAGGAGATCGTCTACTACGTCCCCGCCGACCACGACCGCGACCTCGCCATGCCCGACGGCACGCGGCTGCACGTCCCCGCGGGCGCCGACGCGCGCGCCGCCTTCTGCGACTGGCTCACCGCCCCCAGGAACCCCTTTTTCGCCAAGGCCGCCGTCACCCATGCCTGGCAATGGATCTTCGGACAGCCCCCCGCCCCCGAGATCGCCGACTTCCTCGCCCGTAGATTCCAGCGCCGCTTCGACTTCCGCGCGCTGCTCCGCGAAATCGCCACCTCCACCGCCTACCGCGTCAGCTGCTTCACCAACGACGCCTCCCCCGACGCCCTCCGCCTCAACGCCGTCTATCCCATCCGACGCCTCGACGCCGAGGTCATCGCCGACGCCATCGCCGCCCTCACCAACCAGCGCTACATCTACACCAGCGTCATCCCCGAACCCTTCTCCTACTACGGCAGCGGCGCCGTCGACCTCACCGACGGCTCCGTCACCGACTCCCTCCTGAACCTGCTCGGGCGACCTGCCCGCGACTTCGGTACCCCCGACGAACGCCGCAGCCACATCACCGCCAAGCAGCGCCTCTACCTCTACAACTCGACCGACCTCTTCCGACGCCTCTGGCGCATCCAGTACGGCAGGCGAAACCTCGCCGAGCGCGTCGACTGGCTCTACCTGCTCTTCCTCTCCCGCAAGGCCACCCCAGAGGAACACCAGGTCCTCGTCAAGCCCGCCAAGGGCAAGCAGCCCTGGCGACTCGTCCAGCAACTCCCCTGGATCCTCCTCAACTCCTCCGAATTCCTCCATCAGCACTGACCATGAAACGCCGCGATTTCCTCAAAGCCTGCGCCCTCTTCGGCGCATTTGCACCGCTCCCGCAGGTCGGCGCCGCGGAGAGCGCCGCCCCCGCGCGCAAGACCATCCCAGGCCCCCACGCCAGATCCGTCATCGAGATGTGGATCTGGGGCGGCCCCTCCCAGCTCGAATCCTGGGATCCCAAGCCCGACGCCCCCCAGATCTACAGCAACGGGCTCAAGGCCATCCCCACCAACGTCCCAGGCATCTTCGTCAGCGAATGGATGCCCCTCCTGGCCAAGCATGCGGACAAGTACTCCATCATCCGCACCATGACCCACCCCTATTTCGGGCATGAGACCGCCAGCTACCTCATGCAGACGGGGCGCCAGCCTGGCTCGGGCGTCGTCTTCCCCGCCATCGGCGCCATCGTCGCCATGGAGAAGTCCAAGGACTACAAGAGCGACATCCCCCCATACGTCATCCTCACCGTCCCCAAGGGCCGCTTCGCCGAGGAGGGCTTCCTCGGCGAAAAATACAAGCCCTTCGTCACGGGCGGGAACATCTCCGCCCAGCGCTTCGTCGTCGACGGCATCATGCCCCCGGGAAACCTCACCCCCGAGCAGTTCCAGGAGCGCTTCGTCCTCGCCGAGAAACTCGACACCTTCGGACACACCGCCGCGGGACGCGTCCCCGCCGTCTCCGCCTTCAATGCCGCGGGCGCCGACGCGCGCGCCCTCATGCGCGGCAAGGCCGCCACCGTCTTCGACCTCACCAAGGAATCCGACGAAATGCGCAACCGCTACGGCCGCACCGAGTTCGGCCAGGCCTGCCTCTGCGCGCGGCGCCTCGTCGAGGCGGGCGTCCCCTACATCACCATCAATGCGCGCGGCTGGGATTCCCACAAGCGCCACTTCGACACCATGAAGCGCAAGACCGCCGAAATGGACCAGGCCGTCTCCACGCTCCTCGACGACCTCACCGAACGCAAGCTCCTCGACACCACCCTGATCTGGTGGTCAGGCGAATTCGGACGCACCCCCAAGGCCCAGTGGGATCCGCCATGGAACGGCGGCCGCAACCACTACGCGACCTGCTTCTCCGCCATGGTCGCGGGCGGCGGCTTCCAGGGCGGAAAGGTCGTCGGCGTCTCCGACGCCACCGCCTCCCACGTCGTCTCCCGACCCGTCGCCCCCCAGGACCTCCTCGGAAGCATCCTCGAACGCTGCGGCATCGACCCCGATTCGCCCTTCCCCGCCTTCACTGGCATCCACGAGCCGCTCATGCCCCACGAAAGCGCCGCAGGACGCCTCCGCGAACTCTACCCGACCACCTGACCCGACCACCATGAACCGCCTCATCGCCATCCTGCTCTTCGCGTCGCTGCTGGCCATCGCGGCGCCGCCGCCCTTCCTCGGCTACGTCTACCCCGCTGGAGGCCAGCGCGGCACCACGCTGTGGGTGCTGGTCGGCGGACAGCGCATGAGCCCGCGCTGCGCCATCATCAGCAGCAACCCTGGCATCACGCTGAAGGCCGTGCATCCCGTGCCAGGCGGCATCTCCGTCAACATCCCGCAGGTGCAGCGCAAGTGGCTGGTCCAATGGTTCAAGGGCATCGCCAACGGCGATTCGACGCCCCCCCCGCGCCCCGAACTCAACGAGGACCAGGCCGCCGAATGGCGCGCGAACGTCTGGATGGACCACCTCGACACCCTCACCGAATGGGAACGCTCCATCGTCGCCCACGACATCACCATCCGCCCCAACGCCCTCCAGGCCACGCCGTCCCTCAACCAGCGCATGCTCCTCCAGTTCGAAATCCTCCCTGGCGCGCCGCTGGGCCGCAGCACCATCCGCCTCGCGGGCCCCACTGGCATCTCCAATGAACGCATCTTCTACGTCGACGACGCCCCGCAACTCCAGGAACCCCACTACGCCCCGCCGTTCCTGAAGCGCGCCCCCTATCCCGACATCACCGACCTCCCCGCCGTCGTCAACGGCCAGATCCTCCCTGGCGAAGCCGACGCCTACAACATCGACCTCAAAGGCGGCACCCCCTACACCTTCGCCGTCTGCGCCAGCGAACTCTCCCCCTATCTCGGCGACACCGTCCCAGGGCATTTCCAGCCCATCATCCGAATCCTCAACGCCCGCGGCCGCGAAGTCGCCTTCGCCGACGACGCCTACCACCGCCCCGACCCCATCCTCCACTTCACCCCGAAGGCCTCTGGACGATACCGCCTCGTCATCACCGACGCCCTCGCGCGCGGCCGCGCCGACTTCGTCTACCGCGTCTCCTGCACCCCAGGCACCATCCCCTACGCGCCCTTCTACAACTTCGCCGACTACCTCCCCGCCCCGCGCCAGCACCTCGCCACCGACCTGGGCGACACCCCCTTCCCGACCGATGCCGCCACCGACATCCGCGGCGTCCTCGAAAAGGCCCCTGCCTCCGAATTCCGCTTCCAGGCCACGGCAGGACAGCGCCTGGTCTGCGAGGTCTTCGCGCGGCGAATGGATTCCCCGCTTGATTCCGTGCTCGCCATCTTCGGCCCCGACGGCAAGAAACTCGCCGAAAACGACGATCCCCCGCCCCCCAAACTGAACCTCGACCGCTGCCGCCAGCACATCGATTCCTGCCTCGCCTTCACCGCCCCCGCCGACGGCATCTACACCATCCGCCTCTTCGACCGCACTGGAACCCACGGCCCCGACCACCGCTATATCCTCCAGGTGCGCCCGCCCACGCCCGCCGCCTTCGTCTTCACCTCCATCTCCGCCCCCAATCTCGACAAGGGAAACACCATCACCTTCACCTTCCACGCCCTCCGCAAGGACGGCTGCAAGGCCCCCATCACCCTCGTCTGCCCAGGTCTCACCTCCGACAAGCCCGCCGTCATCCCCGCCGACAAGGACGAGGCCACCCTGACCTTCCGCGCCCCCTTCCGCTACCGACGCTACCCCGTCTGGACTCCCCTCCCCTTCACCGCCTCCTGCCCGAACCCCAAAGGCGGCACCGCCATCGCCGTCCCCGTCATCCCCGCCGACGAAGCCATGCAGGCATTCGCCTACACCCACCTCGTCGCCGCCCGCCAGATCCTCGCCCCCGCCGATATCGCACCCCCGCGCCCACGTCCGCAACCGCAACGCCTCGCCAAGCCCGCCGCCGCCCCCGCCAAGCCCGCCGCCGCGCCCGCGACCTCCTCGCCCGCATGACGCTCGAGGAGAAGGCCGAGCAGCTCTGCCAGGACACGA
>JAEEXV010000188.1 GCA_016287975.1 Lentisphaeria bacterium
CACTATCCCCATAGCCCCCCGTTCCGTGGCGGGCCGCGCCTCCCGCCGGCGGGCAAGCCCGCCGGCACAATAGCCCCATAGCCCCCCCGTTCCGTGGCGGGCCGTATAGCCCCGCCGCTCCGTGGCGGGCCGTTCGCGGCCCGCGCCCGCTCGCTACTCGCTTTTGGCGATGAAGCCGCCGCCCAGCAAGATTTCCCCGTCATAGAAGACGGCCGCCTGGCCAGGGGTCACGGCGGAGATGCCGTCGGGGAAGACGGCGCGCCAGCGAACGCCGTCCAGCGGCTCCAGCGTGCATGGGACAGGCGTCTGCACCGAGCGCACCTTCACCTGGCACGCGACCGCCCCCTGCGGCGCCGCGATGGAGACCCAATTGAGATCCGTCGCCTCCAGCGCGTGGTGCCGCACGGCCTCGGCGGTGCCCAGCCTCACGCGATTGTGGCAGGCGTCGATCGCGACCACATAGAGCGGCGTCGCGCTGGAGACGCCCAGCCCGCGCCGCTGGCCGATGGTGAATTTCCAGTATCCAGTATGATGGCCGAGCACCTTCCCCGTTGCATCGTCCACAATGTCGCCGACGCGGTCGGGCTGCTGGATCAGCTCCGCGGTGTCGCCGCTGTAGAAGTCCTGGCTGTCGGGCTTGTCGCTGACCTCCAGCTCGAACGAGCGCGCCAGCGCGCGCACCTCGGTCTTGGTCATCTCCCCCAGCGGAAAGAGCTGCCGCGCCAGTTGCTCCTGGCTCAGGCGGCACAGGAAATACGACTGGTCCTTGGGCAGATCCACTGCGCGCAGCAACTGCATCCGCCCGTCCCCGCCACGCCGCACGCGAGCATAGTGCCCCGTCGCAAAGCAGTCGAACTCCACCCCCGACCGGCGCGCCAGCTCCGGCAGCAGCCCGAACTTCAGCGCCGCATTGCAGCGCACGCACGGATTCGGCGTGCGCCCCGCCAGATATTCCCGACGAAAATACCCGATGACCGTGTCTTCGTAGAAGCGGCTGCAGTCGAACTCCAGGAACCCGATGCCCAGACGCTCGCAGACGGCGCGCGCCGCCGCCACGTCCAGCGCCTCGTTCGGGCCATAGCACGCCTCCCGCTCCCCGCCCCGCAACGCATTGTCCGCCCGCCACAACTTCATCGTGACGCCCGTGACCTCGTGCCCGCGGGACTGCAGCAGCGCCGCCGTCGTAGAGGAATCCACCCCGCCGCTCATCCCCACCAGAATCTTCATCCACGCTCCTCCAGCGCAACCGCGTACGCCAGCAGCTTCGCGTCCACCGCGACGCCGCGCGACGCCTCCCCTTCCAGCCACGACAGCAGCCCCGCCTCCGAAACCACCACGACCTGAATCCTCTCGCCCTCGTCGGGATGCGCCTCAGGCGGCGCCGAATACTCCGCCGACGCAACTTCCACGACCACCCCCGCCGCGCATTCGTCCGTCATGCCCGCGCTGCTCGTCCCGAACGGAAGCACCTTCTTCACCACGCCGCGATACCCTGTCTCCTCCCACAGTTCGCGCACGGCCGCCTCCTCGACGCCCTCCCCCGCATCGATCAGCCCCGCGGGAAACTCCAGCGCCTCGCAGTCCACTGGCGGCCGATACTGCCGCACCAAGACCAGCCGCCGCCCAGGCATCAGCCGCGCGATGACAAAGACCGCATTCTGCCCCTTCACGCGCCCCGCGCTCTCCCACGAACGCACCTGCCCCGCGACATCCCGATACTTCAGGCGCCGCAACTCCAGGAAACGCCCCTGCGCCATCTGCTCCCGCCCCAATACCAGTGCCCTGCCTGCCGCAGACATCCGCAACGCCTCCCGATAATCTGGCCGCCCCCCTCCAAAAACCCCGCCGCCCCCGACCACCGCTGGCCAGGGACGGCCTCAATGCGCTACTTCTTCGCGGGCTCCGCCTTGGAAGCGTCCGACTTCGCGGCCTCCGCCTTGGAAGCGTCCGACTTCGCGGGCTCCGCCTTGGAAGCGTCCGACTTCGCGGGCTCCGCCTTGGGGGCGTCCGCCTTCGCGGCCTCCGCTTCCGCCTTCGTCATCAACTGCTCAGGCTTCTCCCACGGGTACTTCTGCTCCAGCGAAGTCAGGAACTCCGACACCGCCTGCTGCTGCTTCTGCTGAAGCAGCATCTCCTCCATTTCCTTGCGCTGCTTCTGCAGTTCCTCGCTGTCGGCGGGCATCTTGCGCTCGGCGACATAGAGCAGCTTATAGCCCTTCTTGATCGCGGTGGAACGCATCGACACTGGCGGAACCACCTCCGCCAGAGGCTTCAGGAACACCCCAGGCTCCTTGGCCTCCATCAGTTCCGTGAAGACTTCGCCCAATTCAATGTGGTTCGCCGTCTGAATCGCCGTCACCGCCTCGCTCGACTTCTGGAGGTCATACAGGCTGAACGGCGCCAGATCCGCGAAGGTCACCGCCCCCGCCGCCGCCTTGAAGTCCCCGCCCTTCTCCTTCAGCGCCTTCGCAATCGCCTCCGACGCCTCCTTCGCACGCTGCTCGGCCTTGCCCATCATCAACTCGTCGTTGCAGAGTTCGACCAGGCGCTGATACGAATCGTCGGTGACTGCGGGACGCACCAGATGCTCAGGCTTCATGCCGACCAGCGCGACCACCGCGGGCGCATCCAGTTTCACTGGCGCCATCCCAGGCATCGGGGAAACCGTCTGCGGAATCAGACGCAACGGATTCTTCAGCGTCAGCGACGTGCTGAAGACCTGCGCCAGCAGTTCAGGAGCCAGCGCGACCTTGCCGTTGCGGCCATCCGCCGCATGAATCTTCTCATACTTCCCGAAGATCCCGCCGTGCTTGGCGGCCAGCCTCTCCATCAACTTCGGAAGCCCCGCCGTCTCCTTGCCCTTGGAAACCTTCTCCAGTTCCTGGAAGAAGGCATCCGCCGCCGCCCCCGCCTTCTTCTCGGCAGCCGCCGTCGCCTTCGCGGTCAACGCCGCCTTGATGGAAGCCCGCAACTGGCTCTCAGGCTGGCTGTCCAGACGCTCCAGCAGCACCAGGATCACGCGCTTGCCATTCTCCTCGACCACGCCGCTGAACTGGCCCTTCGCCGTCAGCGAGGAAGCCGCCTCCTTCAGCGCGTCTGGCAGCCCCTCCAGATCCACTGGCTTCCCGTCTTCCGTCAGCGCCAGCGTGCAGTCCTTCGCGACCTGCTTGTAGTCCGCCTTGCCCTTGAGCGCCTCCACGGCCTTCTCCAGGCGCGCCTCGACACCCTTGAGCGCCTCGCCTTCCAGCCCCGCGATGTCCGCGCTCAGCCGCGCCAGACGGACGGTCACCTTCTGGTATTTCTCCTTGTTCTCGTTGAACTCGGCATTGAGTGCCTCCGTCGTCGGCGCGACCATGAACTTCTCGATTGGGAAGGTCACCAGCGCGAAGTCGCGCGTGCTCATCTCCACGAAGTCGCGGAAGGAGCCGCCGTTGTAGAACATGTCGATCTGCTGCGCATAGAAGAAGCGCATCTGGTCGTTCAGCCTCGGATTGGCCAGGATCTCCTGGATCCGCGCATAGTACTGCTTGAAGTCTGGCTCCAGCTTCTCGTCGAAGTATTTGTATGCGCGCTCACTCACAATCGCCGCGCGCACCGCCTCGCGGGCCTCGTCGTTCATCGCCACGGGCATCGGATTGGGGCTCTTCTCCGTCAGCATCGCCACCGCGTAGTACTGGTTGCCCGTCACCAGCGGGGTGAGGTCGCCCGCCGTCTCCAGACGCCGAATCGCGTCCGTCAGGTTCAACTGGTCCCCCGCCAGCCCCTTCACCGTCCTGCCCCCCGTCAAAATCCCCGTCGTCAGCACCGTCCCCGTCGCCTTCTTCGCCAGCTGCTCAAAGAGCGACTGGCGCTTCGCGCCGTCCGCGACCGCCTTCAACTGCCCTGGGATTTCCTTGTAGAAGGCCTCCGCGGTCGCGCGCACCTTCGCCTTCTCCTCATCGCCCATCTTCTCATCGGTGCGGAAGACCGCCACCACCGCATTGCGTCGGGCGGGCAACTGCAAATCCCCGCGATGCGCCGCGAAATAGTCGGCGATCTCCTTCTCCGAAGGCTCCGTGTCCGCCGCATTCACTGGGAACGACGCGATTTTCAGAGTGTAGAGCGCCTGGAAGGCATCCAACTCCTCCGCCGGCACCTTCACGTTGTCCCGCACCCGCTTCAGCAGACGGTCGACCGTCAACTGCTCCCGCAAGAACTGGTCGAACTGACCAGGCTGGATCCCATACCGCTTCCCGATGTTTTCCAGGAAGGTGTCAAACCCCGCCTTGTCGAACTTGCCGTCCTTGGAGAACGACTTGCGGATCTGCTCCTTGAGTTCCGCGTCGGTCACATTGTCCAGTTTCTGGGCCTTCGCCTCCCGCAGCAGCCGCAGCCACATCACCGTCTGCTCCAGAATCACCATGGTGTCGTTGACCTGCTGCCCGTTCATCTCAAGCATCATCTTGATCATCGCCATCTGCTCCTGCGTGGCCTCGGTCTTCAGCGTCTTGCCGCCGAGTGTCCCGAAGTCCGACAGACGGCCGTCGCGGCGACCGAAGACATCGCCTGGAGTCACGAATATCACAAAGGTCGCGATGATGATGACCAGCAACACGATATAGGTGATCCTGGCGTGCTTCTCAAAATAACGGTTGAAATGAGAAATGAACATGGAGTGCTTTCCCTCAGGTTTCGATTCAGGCCGGCGCCTCCGCCAGCCCGAGTTGTGGTTGTGTCAGAAAAGGTTGAACCGCGCCTCGCGGCCCCTCAAATGCCCGTCAGCGCAGCGCGTCGATCGCCGCAGCATACGCCCGCCCGGGCGCACGGAAGACGCTTGATCCCGCGACCAGCGCATTCGCGCCCGCCTCCCGCACCTGCGCCGCCGTCCCCGCCGCAATCCCCCCGTCGACCTCCAGATGGACGGGACGCCCGCACGCGTCGATCGCCTTGCGCAGCGCCGCGATCTTCGGCAGCTGGTCCGCACGGAACGACTGCCCGCCAA
Organism: Lentisphaeria bacterium; assembly: GCA_016287975.1. Next base: position 4,982 of record JAEEXV010000188.1, read on the forward strand.
ACCCAGGCTCGACCGTCATCACCAGCACCAGGTCCAGTTTCGGCAGCCACGGCACGATCTGCTCGAACGGTGTGCCGGGGCGCAACGACAGCCCCGCGCTGCAGCCCAGGGCGTGAATCGCGTCGATCACTTCGCCAGTATCCTCCTCGACCTCGACGTGGAAGGTGATGTGGTCCGCCCCCGCCGCCCGAAAACGCTCGATGTATTTCAGCGGCTCGGAAATCATCAGGTGCACGTCGAAGAGCCGGCGCGAACGCCCGCGAACCGCCTTCACGATGTCGGGCCCGAACGAGATGTTCGGCACGAAATGCCCGTCCATGATGTCCAGATGCACCCACTCCGCGCCCGCCGCGTCGACGGCGGCGACCTCCTCGCCCAACATGCTGAAGTCCGCCGCCAGCACCGAGGGCGCAATCAGCACCTGGCGGATGGAATAGTCGGCGAGACGACGGGAAATGGCTGTGCTGTCCATGCTTCGCGAAAGGGTATGAATACAAAAGAGACGGTCCCGTACAAGGCGCGACCGTCTCTTGATATGCCAGTGAAAATGCCGCCGCCGCGCCTGAGGGCGCGGCCAAACGGTATTACGCCTTCACGACTTTGCCGGAACGCAGGCACGCAGTGCAGACGGTCAGGCGCTTCACGCCGCCGTTGACCAGGGCGCGCACGCTCTTCAGGTTGGGCTTGAACTCGCGCTTGGTGTTCTTCACCACGTGCATGCCGATACCGCCCTTCTTCTTGGCCAGACCACGGCGGGTAATGTGCCCGCCAGCCGTCTTGTGCTTGCCGCAAATCTCACAGACCTGTCCCATGGAACTTTCCTCGAAACGTTGGGGTTGCTTTCTTGTTGCCTTATCTGGAAATGGTGGGAAAGACGGGACTCGAACCCGTGACCACTGCATTAAAAGTGCAATGCTCTACCGACTGAGCTACTTTCCCTAAAAGTCGTGGCGCATAATTTAACCCATCATCCGCAGTTCGCAACCACAAACGCGGGAAAAAATGCGCGATTTCACGTTTTTTTGGGAGGCACGCCCTCCAAAGCCGCTCACAGCCCGACGGCCGCGAGCACCTTCGCCATGGTCGCGTCGGCGATCTTCGACGCCTTGCGGGCGCCCTCGCGCAGGATCTCCTCGACCTGCCCAGGCTTCTCCAGCAACTGGCGGCGGCGTTCGCGCGCCTCCGCGAAGTAGTCGAGGTACTTGTTGTAGAGGAGTTCCTTGGCGTAGCCGTAGCCCATGCCCCCCGCGAGGTACTTCTGGCGCAGTTCCGCCTGCTCCGCCTCCGTCGCCATCAGCTTGTAGAGCATGAAGACGGTGCACTTGTCGGGATCCTTCGGATCCTCGACTGGCGTCGAGTCCGTCTTGATCTTCATGAACTTCGACCGCACCGGCTTGCCTTCCCCGAAGATCTCGATGGTGTTGTTGTAGGACTTCGACATCTTCTGGCCGTCCAGCCCGGGAATCACCGCGACATCCTCCTGGATCAGCGCGTCCGGCACCGTCAGGATGCTGCCGTAGCGGTTGTTGAAGCGGATCGCCAGGTCGCGCGTGACCTCCAGGTGCTGCTTCTGGTCCTTGCCCACCGGCACGTAGTCCGCGTTGTACAGCAGGATGTCCGCCGCCATCAGCACAGGATAGGCCAGGAGCCCGTGGTTCGCCTCCAGCCCGTGCGCCACCTTGTCCTTGTACGAATGGCACCGCTCCAGCAGCCCCAGCGGGCACAGGCACGACAGGATCCACGCCAGAGTCTGGACCTGCGGCACGTCCGACTGGCGGTAGAAGACGGTCTTCTCGGGATCCAGCCCGCACGCCAGGAAGTCCAGCGCGACATTGAAGGTGCGCTCGCGCAGATCCTCCGGCTTCGGCATCGAGGTCATCGCGTGGAAGTTCGCGATGAAGTAGAAGCACTCGTTCTCCGCCTGCGCCGCGATCGACTGGCGCATCGTCCCGAAATAGTTCCCGATGTGTAGGGTGCCCGAGGGCTGGATGCCCGTGAGCACGCGCTTGTGACTGACCATGGTCCCGAATCTCTCCCTGAATGGGCTGCCCAAAACGCGACGCCGACCGCGGCGCCGCTCGCTTTTCGCATAATATAATGCCGCCCCGCGTCGCATTTTCCCAAAGCCGCGCTATATTATGCAAGTTGTCGTTTTTTTCGGGGCATAGCGCAGTCTGGCCAGCGCGAATGGTTTGGGACCATTAGGTCGGGGGTTCGAATCCCTCTGCCCCGACCATCTGAAATTGCTGCGACTTTCGGTACAGACCTTGCGGTCCATTCCCGAAAGTCGCTTTTTTGCATCACCCCATCACTCAGCATCTTTCGCCTCCCGCATTGAATATTCCAGTTCACATTGGTCGGGAGTCCGCAATTTCAGTTTTCGGTGCGGGCGTTTATGGTGGACGTTTTCGCAAATCAACGATTAATCCGCTGAATCGTCATTGCGGACATAGAAGGTGGCTCGGCCAACGCCTTCCTTTCGTATGATGCCTTGCTCCGCCAGTTTCTTCAGGCTAACCAAAACGGCGGAACGTCCAGCGGACGAACAGGCCTCTATGGCGTCAGTGCCGCGGAAACGCCCGACCTTGGACTTGACATACGCGAGAACGACATCATACGCGGAGTGGTCAGCTCCTCCGATAATGTCGGCTCGCGAATCCAGTTCAACATAGCAGGACAAAACGACCTGGAGCATATATCTGATGAAGGGCTTCACGTCGTTCCGTCCTTCGTGCCAGCCTTCGCTGGCGGCCTGAAGCGCGTCATAGTATGCGTCTTTGGTCTTGGCAATCTGCGCTTCCATGCTGACGTACTTCCCGACATCGTATCCATTCTGGTAGAGCATCAGCAGAGTCAGCAGACGGCTCATCCTGCCGTTGCCGTCGTTGAAGGGA
>JAEEXV010000189.1 GCA_016287975.1 Lentisphaeria bacterium
ATGCGTTCGGCGATGCGGCGGCTTCCGCGCGGCGGGACGCCCGGGTACACCGCCGCCCCTGGATGCGCGCGCCAGGCCTTGAGCGGGCTCCTCTGCCACGCCAGCGTGAAGGCCTCGGCGGCGTCGCGCTCCCGCACGCACTCGCCGGCCTTCCACGGATGCTCGGGAGTGGGATATTCGCGCGTCCGCGCCGGCAAGGCGGCGGCGAGCGCGAGAAGCAGCGGCAGCAGACTGGACATGGCGCGGCACGGAATCATGGCTTCTCCTGAACTGGCTTCGACGACTCCATGGCAAAGGTCGGGAAGACGATTCGGTCTTCCACTAGGCCGAAGACAATGAATGTCATGTCGCTTCTGGCTCCCTCCCTGGAGTTTGGATAAAAGACGTAGATTCGGCTGTGCCGACTATGCTTTTTGAAGCGGCACCGCATGCCAAAGGGCGCGCCGATGCAGGAATGCCGCAGGCTGGCGGTCTCGGTTTGCGGGAAATCGCGCTCAATCGTCTCAAAGAACGCCTGGACGGTCTGCGTGCTGGACAGCACTTGGCAGTGCCGGTCCAGAACCACCCGCAGCGCCTTTTCCTTTTCCAGACGCTCTTCCGCTTCATCCGGAGCCGGCTTGGCCAGGAATATCACGCAGAGACCCAGCAGGAGAAAACCTCCTGTGCATAGATTCCAGAACGACAGGCAATGTGCAAGGCCTTTCTTCATGGGGCGTTCTCCATGCGGTTCTTCCAGGGCGGCCTCATCTGGGGCTCGGCCTGAAACTCCTTCACATCCTTGACGCGATTCTGCCATTCCGGATTGGTATACTTTGAGAAATAGACTTTGTTTTCATATACCCCGAAAACGATGAAACTCTGCTGGTCGCGTTCCGCCGTCTGGTCGAAAGTGTAGAAAATGTAGAGCCGACGGTTGCGGCCCGTCGGCCATGACCGGCACCGCATCGTGCCGGGCGCGCCAATGCGGGAATGAAGCAGGCAGGCTTTCTCCTCCTGCGGATAGTTGTGCTCGATGTATGAAAGAAATTCCTCGGTGGTCTGCGTTAAGGACAACAGCAGATATTCGCCTTTCAGTTCATTTTCAAGGAATATCAGATTTCGTCTGCGAGGCGACTCCTGCATGATGATAAAGCAGACAAGCCCAATCACCAGCAAAAGCACGACGCCCAGCAGGATCCCCCCTGTCGCCAGGCATGATCGTCTGCGAGATTGGTGGCCGGGCTCGGTCATGCGTCTGTCACTCCTATCTGTTTGTAGAAATATCCAAGGAGAGGTCGTCTTCACAGGAACGGCGCCATATACAGGGGGAGAAACCGAACGCCGTCCTTTTCCATGGGCATGCCGTCATGGAGGACGATTGGCGTGTCGATGAACTGTCCGTATTTGGCGCGGTATTTCTGGAGGGAGGCAAGGCTGTAACTGCGACCGGACTTCACTTCGACGGGGGTGATGTTGTGCTTGGCCGTGAGGCGGCGTTTGGCGATCAGGAAATCAATCTCCATGCGGTCGGCGGCCGTGGTGCTGGCGGCCGAGTAGAAATAGAGGCTGTGGCCGGAGGCCCGGAGCATCTGCGCCACGGCGTTTTCAACGAGCATGCCCGCGTTCCACTCCAGACGGTCGAACAGCACCCGGCGGTGGATTTCGGCGGTCTGGGCGGCGGATTCGTCAAGGGCATGGCTCAGGAGCAGTCCCGTGTCCTCCATGTAGCACTTCAGCGTCCTGCGGTCGCTGTTGGCGCGCAGGCCGAGGGTGGGTTCGGAAGCGTTGAAACAGGGGTTCACGACCATCGCGTCCTGAAGCCACAGGAATGCGTTTTCGTAGTCCCGGAACCGCGCTTCCGGCGCCAAGTCGTTCAGGCGGTATTTCTTCTCATGGCGTTGGAGTTGGGCGGGCAGTTCGTCGAAGATGCTCTCCACCTTCAGCGCGAGGCCGTTTGCATGTTTTCGGATGTCGTCGCGGTAAAGCCGGAGGATGCTGCGTTTCACTTGGTCGACGGTATCGAATTGTCGGCGCTGGATGAACTCCTCCACGGCCTGCGGCATGCCGCCCACCACCAGGTATTGCCGGAAGAGATCCATGGCGCGGCGATGAAGCGGCTGCGGGACCTCGCGCTGGGTTTGGTGGAAGGCGCGCAGCGCTTCCCAAAGAGCCTCCTGCTCCAGGGCCGAGAGGAACTCCTCGAAGTCCATGGGGTGGACTTCCAGATGCATTTCCTCCGATGGAATCAGGATATCCTTGACCTTTTCCCGCAGGGAAACCAGGCTGCCAGTTTCCAGGTAGTGGTAGCGCCCATCCGCGACCAGGTGCTTGATGGCTTCACGGGCACGGGGGAAGAACTGCACTTCGTCAAAGATCAGGAGAGAACGCCCTGGCGGGAGGGTCTTACCCAGTTCCGCCTGCAGGAGCAGGAAGAAGGTGTCCAGGTCGCCGAGATAGTCGTGGAACAGGCTTTTCAGACGGGAACTGGCCTTGCTGAAGTCAATCACCGCATACGCATCATAGTGTTTTCTCGCAAAGTCCTCGGCGAGGTAACTTTTGCCGACTCGGCGCGCGCCATCCAGAAGCATCGCGTAGCGCCCGTTCCAGGTCTGCTTCCAGTTCTCAAGTTCGGCGGTCTGCTTTCGCTTCATCATGCGTCCTACTCCCCACTCCCAAACGGTCAAATCCCAGGCCACAGGTCCCAGGCAGATTCCACGGCTTTCGGCAGATTGGATCTCCCCTCGACTTCTGCGGTAATATACACCTTTTTGAGGGGTTCGCAAGGTGCCATGTTACACCTTTTTGAGGGGTTCGTAATATGACATTTTACACCTTTTTGAGGAGTTCCGCTATTCCGACATCAGGTTCCGAAAGCGGCCCAGTCCGGTGGCGGGGGGGCCCCGACGCATCTTCCAGGACCCAGGACCCCCGACCCAGGACCCAGGACCTCCGACCCAGGACCTCCGACCCAGGACCCCCGACCCAGGACCCCCGACCCAGGACCCAGGGCCCAGGACCCCCGACCCAGGACCCCCGACCCAGGACCCAGGACCCAGGACCCCCGACTTCAGACCCTGGCGTTCTGTGCCGGCCCATTTTTGGGCCGGTGAATGCCGCAGACCCATCGGGGCGTGCCCCGCGGGCGGCATTTTGGCGGGAGAGGTGGAAAAGCGGGGGAATGGTGGTATTGTAACACAATGCGCAAGAGGGGGGCATGCTTTCCCATCGCAACCTGGAGGCTTTGAAATGCCCACATTGGATCCCCGTTTCTGGGTCTGGGGATATACCCTGGATCGCGTTCCCGGCCGCGTACCCTTTGTCAACCAGTCGACCCGCTGCAGCCTCGAAACCGCGGCGGCCTACCTGGGCTGCGGCAGCGCCTTCTGGATGAACGGCGCCCATGACCTGGACGCGTTCGCGGACGAGGACGCGCTGCGGCGCCTCGCGCATCTCCCGCAGGTCGTCTGCGCGCTGACGCACATCGAGGAGAACGGCCCTGGCAAGGGCGGCTGGAAGCGCCGCTACGTGGAGGCGGCGGCGAAGATCGGCGAGCTGTCGCGGAAGCACCCGAACATCGTCGGGGCGATCATCGACGACTTCCTCCACGAGACGGGCCCCAGCCGGGACATGCCGCCCGCGGAACTCCATGAAGTGAACGCCGCCCTCAAGGCCGCGAACCCCAATTTGAAACTCTACGTCGTCCACTACTACGGGAGCCAGACGCCTGACCTGCTCGCGCCGTTCGCGGCCGACCTGGACGTCATCGTCGCCTGGGCATGGCACTCGACGGACTACTTCTGGAAGACGCTCTACGACGACGACCTGCGCCATCTGCGGGAACGCCTCCCCGCCTGCCAGATCATCCAGGGGATGTTCGTCAACGCCTACGGCGACGGCGACTTCAACACCCCGCAGCCCATGGACCAGCTCGAACTGCAGTGCCAGCGCATCGCGGGGAAACTCGATGCAGGGCTGGTCGAGGGCTGGTGCGCCCTCCAGAACGGCCACCTCTGCTTCGAAAGCCACCGCCGCCAGGCCATCTTCCTGAAGGAATACTGGGAGTGGTACCGCGGCACCCGCACCCCGCCGGAAACCGTCGGCGGACAATAAGCTGCCCGTCCCCGCATGAAGAAGCACCTCCTCCTTTGCGCGCTGCTCGCCTGCGCCCTCGCACACGCCTTCGAGTACACCCTGCGCAGCGGCGACTACGACGTGCGCATCACCGCGCGCTTCAAGCACACCATCCGCAGCATCTCCTACAAGGGGACCCTGCTCGCCACCCCGAGCGGCTACTACGGCGCCATCGTCATCCCCAGGCCAGGGAAATTCATCGGCGCGGGCCATACCCAGGGCGGCGAGGAGGCCCTCTTGGACTGCCGGGTCGAGTGCGACGGCGTGCGCGTCGAACCCGCGAAGGACGCCGTGCTGGCGGGCGGGAAGCTGTCGGTCGAGAAGGTCTCGCGCTACGACAACGTCCTCATGCGCTGCCGCCTGGAACTGACGCCGCAGGGGCTGGTCGAGACCAAGCGCTTCATCACCGTCGCCCCGCAGGACTTCTACCTCTTCTACGCCCACATCTACTGCTTCAACCAGGCCATGACCGACTACTGCGCCCTCGCCGCCGACGGCCGCCTCATCGTGGGCAAGTTCCTGAAGCAGAAGCGGCAGTGGCACGTCAACACCGAGGTCAAATACGTCGCGGAATACGACGACGCCACGAAGAAGGGCGCCCTCCTCTACTATCCGCAGGTGATCCCAGGCATGGTGCGCAAGGCCACCATCTGGGAGGTCGTCAAGGGCTACAACAAGTTCTACCAGTTCGCGAAGGTCCCGCCCTCCGTCCCCGCAGGCTGGCAGTCGCCCGTCTACACCGTCTGCCTCAGGGGCTTCGAGGCCCCCGGCGCCGACGCATTGCCCGCCGCCGCCAAGGCCGCCGCCGAGGCCGCCGCGAAGATCCCCGTCCCCGAAATCGCCGCCCCCGCGCCGTAGGGAAAATCAAGGCATTCATCTGGTTGCCAAATCATCTTTCATGGCTTGTGCGCCTTTATGATTGAGAATCCTAAAGTTTGATCTTTAGATTTCTCAAACGCTATGTCCCCCATACAGGTCGGCAATTGCCTGGTAAACGCCCGAAAATGGTAGCCACGGCGTCCTCGCCGTGGTCCCTCCGGCGAGCGACGCAACGAACGATTCCGCCGCCCGGTTGCAAACCCTGTGTGGCTCACCCGCCTGCCACGGCGGGACGCCGTGGCTACGCCCGCTTCGTCAAGCGCACCCAGCCTGCACGTGGAGCGTCTGGCACAG
>JAEEXV010000020.1 GCA_016287975.1 Lentisphaeria bacterium
CAACTCCCGTTCCTGCTCTTCCCAGTCGAGGGGGATGCTTTCGCGCAGCCGCAGGACGGTAAGCGAGGTCGGCACGTCGTCCGTCACGATGCGATTCACACCCCTGGGCGAGAGCATCGCGAGGCGCTGATGTCGGTCTCCGCCGCCAGCGAGAAATAGGCGACGCATCCGCCGTCCCTCTCATGCGCCACTTCACGAGAGACGGTGCAACCAGGCACAGGGGGATTGTCCCTTGCTATGGAGAAGACCATGCCTGTTTTTTCCTTCATGTCACTAACCCCCGAAGAAAAGCCTGATGTCGTCATCGACCGTGCCGATGTCGGCGATGCCGAAGTTCTCGACCAGCACCTTATGGCTGCTACACTGGCGGGAAAACGACCACATCGTTGTCCTCAATCCTTGGGATTTCCATCAATCCCAATTGTTTTAACAATAATGGGAATATCCTTGCCTGCCAGTTCCAATGCCTTTTTGACGATTACGACCGTTCCGCCGCAGCAGGGAACTTCCATGCGCGCAATGGTGATGGATTTGATGCCGTGGCGCATGAAGATTTGCGAGAGTTTTTCGACGTAGCCGTCGATATCGGTGTCCAGTTTCGGGCAGAAGACAACCAGTATCCTGTCATTTAACAGTTCCCGATGGAAAGAACCATAAGCATGGGCCACACAGTCCGCCGAAATCAGCAGATCTGCGTTGTCGAAATACGCCGCGCCTGGATTGAGAAGTTTCAGTTGGATTGGCCACTGGCGTAACGCGGACGCTCCACCTGCAATGGCATCCTTGTCGGCTTTCTGGGCCGCAAAACGTTTCATCAGCGAGCCAGGGCATCCTGTATGCGGAAGCTCGGGAATGGGTACGTTGTGTTCCTTGAGATAATTTATGGCAATGTCGAAAAGCTTGAACTCACCGTGGGACTTGAGGTGCTTCAAATGGGCAATGATGGTGTTTTCCCCCTGCTTGACGATGGTCTCCATCACCTTTGCCTCGTCGTATGGTTCCGCCTCCCGCTCCACTGTTCGAATCGCCCCAGTCGGACATTCCCCGATGCACGCGCCAAGTCCGTCGCAAAACAGATCGCTGATTAGACGCGCCTTGCCATCGATAATCTGTAATGCCCCTTCAGGGCAGTTGGGGATGCATTTGCCGCAACCAGTGCATTTTTCCTGATCAATCTCAATGATTTTTCGTTTCATTTCGCATTTCCTCCACAGTTGAGAATAAAGACAGCGCGTGCCTGGGGCAGCGTTCGACGCAGCGTCGGCAGTGCATGCAGTCGGGATTGCGGAACAGTCCATCCTTTGCCTCGCCTGGCGGGAAGAAGCCGAAGGGGCACGCCTTGGCGCAAAGTCCGCATTTCACGCAGGTTTCCGCGACGCGGATGCCGCTCTTCAACGGCCAAATCGTCTTGTAGATCTTCCCCATCGGGCAGACGGAACACCAGAAATAGCGGTTGAAGACCAGCCACCCGATGATACCGACCGTAGTCGTGATGGCAATCATGATGTACAGCAGCATCCCCCAGGCGCGGAGCGACATCGGGCGGAGCCACAGAGCCAGCCCCGCGAACATCGCCACCATCACCACGATGGAGAGGTTCTTCTTCAGCAGGGCTGGCGGCACTTTGCGTCCAGTGTCGGGCAGCAGCGAATAGAACGCGCCGCGTGGGCAGAAGTTACCGCAGCCGTGCCGTCCGCCATGCCGCAGTGCGCCGGCCAATCCCACGGCCACGTTAAGCACAAGACAATAGGCAAGATACGGATACTTCCAGCCCAGTGCCAGCACCGCCAAGAACAGCAATGCCTCAATGACGCGTTTTATTGATTTTAGGGTTCGTTTCATTTTAGCCAATCAGCAGCCTGATGTCGTCATCGACCGTGCCGATGCCAGCGATGCCGAAATTATCAACAAGCACCTTCGCGATGTTTGGCGAGAGGAAGGCGGGAAGCGTCGGTCCGAGGTGGATGTTCTTCACGCCGAGATGCAGCAGGGCCAGCAGGACGATGACCGCCTTCTGCTCGTACCATGCGATGTTGAAGGCGATGGGCAGCTTGTTGATGTCGTCGAGGCCGAAGACCTCCCTGAGCTTGAGCGCGATGAGCGCCAGCGAGTAGGAGTCGTTGCACTGCCCTGCGTCGAGGACGCGCGGGATGCCCCCGATGTCGCCGAGCGGCAGCTTGTTGTATTTGTATTTGGCGCAGCCAGCCGTCAGGATGACCACGTCCTTCGGCAGCTTCGCGGCGAATTCCGAGTAGTATTCGCGGGACTTCATGCGCCCGTCGCAGCCCGCCATCACCACGAACTTGCGGATGGCCCCCGACTTGACGGCGGCGACCACCTTGTCCGCCAGGGCGAAGACCTGCTCGTGGGCGAACCCGCCGACAAGCTTCCCAGTCTCAAGCTGCACGGGCGGCTGGCAGCCCTTCGCCTGGGCGATGATGCCCGAGAAGTCCTTGAGCGCACCGTATTCGCCGTCGATGTGATTGCATCCAGGGACGCCGACCGCGCCAGTCGTCCACAGGCGGCCCTTGTAGCTCTCCGCCGGCGGCACGACGCAGTTGGTGGTCATGAGGATCGGCCCGTGGAACTTCTCGAACTCCTCCTTCTGCCTCCACCAGGCGTTCCCGTAGTTGCCCGCGAAATGCGGATACTTCTTGAACGCGGGGTAGTAGTGGGCGGGAAGCATCTCGGAGTGGGTGTAGATGTCGATGCCCTGGCCTGCGGACTGCTCCAGGAGCATCTCCAGGTCGCGCAGGTCGTGTCCCGAAATGAGAATGCCCGGACGGTTGCGGACGCCCAGCTCGACCTCCGTGATTTCGGGATTGCCGTAGGCCGACGTGTTCGCCTTGTCCAGCAGGGCCATCCCCTGCACGCCAAACTTGCCTGTCTCCAGCGCAAGGGCGGTCAGCGCGGCTGCGTCAAGCGAGTCGTCCAGCGTCTTCGCCAGGGCGGACTGGATGAAGGCGTCGATTTCCGCATCGTCCTGCAGCAGCGCATTGGCATGCTTCGAGTAGGCGGCCAGTCCCTTGAGCCCATAGACTATGAGTTCGCGGAGGCTGCGTATGTCTTCGTTGGTGGTGGAAAGGACGCCCACCGTCGCCGCCTTGGCGTCGAACTCCGCCTGCGGCGCATCCCATGTCGCCGCCTCTGGCAGAGCCGACGCATTGGTTAATTGCGCCAGCAAACCGCGTTTCACTTCAAGAGTATGGACGATGGCGCGGACAATCGCCTCCCTGTCGAAATTGGCGTTGGTGATGGTGATGAACAGATTGACCGTAACCAGATGGTTGACCTCCGCCGACACTGCCTTGCCCTCCGCCCGCAACCTGGTCGTCACGGCGGACAATCCCTTTGTCGCAAACACGAGCAGATCCTGCATCGCCGCGACTTCGGGCTTCTTACCGCAGACGCCGCTGATTGTGCAGCCCTTGCAGCCTGCGGTCTCCTGACACTGAAAGCAGAACATCTTGTTTTCCATTGCATTGTCTCCTATGGTTTCTTGGCTGTATTATCTCAATCAACTGTAGATCATTGTCTTGACAGAAGCTTGCGAAGGCTCTCCTGCAGTTCCAGACGCTTCTGCGTCAGATCAAACGAGCCGTTGGACAGTCCCCATTGCTTGATGAGAAGACGAAGCGGACCGATGACCAGGCGGAAAAGCGTGTCGAGGGGAATGTCGCCGCGAATTTCCCCTGCATTGACCGCCTCCCTGAAATGCAGGAGCAGGGCCTCGCGGTGACGCTGCATCATGCCATAGAGTAGCTGCGCAATCTCCCTGTCGCCCTGGAACTGCTCCTCCGAGAACACCACTCGGGCGAGGTCGGGCGTCGCCAACACCAGTTCCGTCCTTCTGGCCAGAGCCGCCTCCACCGCCGCCCAGCCGCGCTGTGATTCGTCCATTTCATCCACCTTGCCCTCGAACCGGGACACCAGCGCCTGGATGATCTCCAGCTTGCCGCTGAAATGGGCGTACAGCGCCGCCTCCGTCAGATTCAGCCTCTTGCTGATGTGGCGGATTGTCAGG
>JAEEXV010000190.1 GCA_016287975.1 Lentisphaeria bacterium
CCGCAGCACAGGTCGTCCGGCTGCCGCCGGTTCGGCTCCAGCCCCCGCTCGTCCGGCGGCCGCCGGCACTCGCAGTCCTCCGTCCCGCTGCAACGCGGGCACGACACCGGCAGGTTCGCCTGCAACGAGGTGACGATGGCCAGAAGGAGGGCGGCGGACAGGATTCGTTGGGCTTTCGGGAGTCGGGGGTTCATTTCAACGGGACCTTGGACTTTGGACTTCGGACTTCGGACGGGACTTTGGACTTCGGACTTCGGACGGGACTTTGGACTTCGGACGGGACCTTGGACTTCGGACTTTGGACGGGCGGGGGGCTTCGGACTTCGGACGGGACTTTGGACTTCGGACTTTGGACGAGACTTTGGACGGGACTTTGGACTTCGGACTTTGGACTTCGGACTTTGGGCGGGGGGCGGGGGTTAGGGGGATGAAGTCAGGGAACGGGCGAGGGCGGTTACCTTTCCGAACACGGCGAGTTCCAGCGGCTTCCAGCCTGTCGGGGAAGCGACCGGGATGGAGACGGAAAACCGGAAATGTCCGGGTGAAGCGGGGGCGTTGCCGTGAAGGATGATACAGAAGGATTCCGGCGAGCGGCGGTTGATCACGGCCTGCATCTGGGTTGTCAGCGGCGCGCCCAGAGCAGCCGGCATCGTCGCGGAGAGGCGGATCTCTGCCCGGAACGGTGCGCCGCAGGCGATATCGCCGAGATTCACGGCGGGGGCTGGATGGATCCGGAACAGGGGAACGGCCTCGCCCGTGACGGAGACGCGCCGCAGGATGTCGTCGGCCTCCACGAAGAGACTGTGCGAAAAGGGGCCGGAGAGACGCTCCGGTGCGAGGGCGATTTGGATGGCCCGCCGTCCGCCCGGCGGGATGGCGCCGGACGCCTCCGCCGTGACGGCGAGGCAGCCGCAGCCGGTGCGGAGGCGGAAGCCCTCCATCGGCGTGGCGCCGTCGTTGACGAGGAAGATGACGGCGGACGGGGGGCGATTGGCGGGGAAGCGCCCCAGCGCCACGCGCACCGGCTCCAGATGCCAGGCGGGGCCGCCGCGGCAGAGGGCGGCCAGCGCGCACAGCAGCAGGGCGGCGATTCCGGAATGAGGCGGCAGTCGCGTCATTGCAGTTTCCACACCTCCTCGTCGTCCTGGTAGAGGATGATGGTCATGCAGGTGGTGAAGGAACCGCCGGCGAGGATGCTGAAATGCAGTTCGCCGGCGGCGTCGAAGTTCGCCTCGGTGAACTCCTTTTCCTGCGTGCCGTCCTCGAAGGTGCTGTTGGCGCCCCAGAGAGTCACGCAGACTCGCATGCCGGGAACGACCTCGCCGATGACCACATAGCCGTCGTAGAGGACAGTGCCGTCGCCGTAGTCCGCGATGATGCGGTGGTAGCCGTCGCCGACATGGGTGGCGGCTTCGACGACGCGGATCGGGACCGTGTCCAGGACGGGGCCGTTCTCCCACAGCCGCGCCGTGGCGTAGGCGACGGCGGGCGCAAGGCTCTGAAGCAGGAACTGGCGAACCTCGCCATTGTACCCCAGGTCGAGCGAACGCACCTCGCGGTCGATTTCGACATGGATGTCGTCCCCGACGCCGGGGATGCGCCAGCGCCGTTCGGTGCCGACATGACAAAGTGGGCCGCCGCGGAGATCCGCGCTGCGGACATGGACGATGGCGACATTGGAGGCAGATGTGCCGCCTGGGGCGATCCACGACGCCGTGATCCGGACATCGCCGACACTGGCGAACTTGTGGCGTAGGATCTCGCCTCGCGCCATTTCACGGGATTCGCCGTCGATGTCCAGCGTCCAGGTCTGGACGCCCGCCGGCAGCACGGCGGTGAGAAGCATTTCGTCGTCCTTGCGGACGGTCGCCTCGTCAAGGGAGGCGGTGTCAGCTGGTTCCCAGAGGATGCTGCTGGAGATGGTGGTGGCGGAGTGCTGGAAGGATACGGTCACGGAGACGGGGGTCGCGCCGCCCGGATCCAGGGGCAGGTCGGCATACCAGCGGTTGCCGGCGGTGCGGCGCACGGGTGGATGCGGATCGGCCTCCCCTGGTGCGACATAATATCCCGAGACGGCGATGGCCTCGATGAAAGAGGCGTTGCCGCCTTCGATGCAGACGGGCGAGACCAGGCTGCGCTCCGGCAGCGTCGCGCAGCTCATGTTCTCCAGGCGGGTCGCAGCCCAGTCCGGAATCCCGTCCTGGTCGGCGTCTGGTCCGGAGAGGGCGATCAGCCGGAGCGAATCGATTCGAAGGGTGGTGTTCCGATAGACATTGGACCAGTCCAGGCGGACGGTGTGCAGGCCGGCGCGGAGGAATGGCGTCATGCATACTCCCGTGCCGGCAAGCGTGTCGTCCAGGGGGATGCGCATCAACGACGCGCAGGTGGCGCCGTCGATGCGGCAGGAGAGGCTGAAGGCGCCGGTCGTGGAGGTGGATGCCTCGGAAACGCACGCTTCAAGCAGATAGACGCCGGGCTGTGAGACCTGGATGCTGTATTGCAGCCAGCCGGAGCGGGCTCGGGCGCGGGCGCCGGTGCCGTCGGCTTCCCAGCCGCCGTCGCTGTCGGTGAAGAGACTGCCCGCGACCGTGGTCACAGCCGTCTCGCCGCCGTCGAAGTCGGCAAACAGCGGGTTGCTGTAGGCGGTATGCACCTCCCATCCGTCGCCCTGGCCGTCATGATCGGTGTCGAAATCCTGGGGATCGGTGCCGACTTGACACTCGCCGAGATTGTCGAGACCATCGCCATCCGGATCCGCGTTACCGTCGTCCCAGAGGGGATTCAGCCCATGGGCGGCCTCCCAGCCATCCGGCATGCCGTCCCCGTCCGTGTCGGGATTGACGGCATCGGTGCCGAGGAGCATCTCCTGCAGGTCGGTGAGGCCGTCGCCGTCGGCATCGCCGGTGGCGGAGAGGCTGCCGCCGCACCAGGCGGAGTAGAAATCGCTGAGGCCGTCGCCGTCAGAATCTCGATATTCCTCGCATCCGATGTCGACGGCATTGCCCTGGGGGCGAGGCGTGCCGGCGTAGTCGCAGGCGGGGGCGCCAGCGGACGTCCCTGCGTCGATGCACGGGGAAGTTGACGTGAGGAAAAGGCCGCCGGAGAAGCCGGGCGCGGCGGAGAAGCATCCGGTCGAGGCGTCTGCGTATTCATCCAGGACCAGACAGTGCGACAGGGAGGCCGTGCAGCCGGTGATGCGCTCCCGGAAGATGCAGTTGAGCATTTCGACGGTGCCGTCGCCGGCGAGGGAGGCGGTGGTGCCGGCGGTGTTTCCCGCGAAGGTGCAGTTGACGGCGCGGAGGAGTGTTTCGCCTGCCAGGAGGGCGACGCCGCCGTCGGAGGCGGTGTTGTTCTGGGCGAACATGCAGTTCTCCCAGCGCAGTTGCGAATCCAGGACCCGAAGGAGTGCGCCGTAGCCGGAACTGTTGCCCAGCAGCCTGCATCGCTCCATGGCCAGTTCGGAGGATTCGGCGGCGATCAGCGCGCAGTCGGGGGAGTGCGTGCAGAAGTTGATCTCCGTGCGTTCCAGCCGACAGGATGCGTTCCGCAGACGGAGGATGCAGGCGGTGGAGAAGTCCCAGTCGAAGTACATGCAGTCGTCCGGATCCCCGATGCCGCCAAAGTGGTTGAAACGACAGTCACGGATCAGCAGGCCGGCTCCGTCGACAAAGAGGGCGGGAAGCGTCTCGCGCCCGCGGAGGAAGGTGAAGCCGACCAGCCAGGAGGCCTGAGATTCGCAGTGGTGGAGCGTCAGGAAGGCATTCCCGTCCGCCAGGTCGACGAAGGTTTGCTTGGCGCCGCCGGTGGAGATCAATTTGATTTCAAAGCCGTCGAAGTCCAGATTCCGGTTGGCTTCCCCGGAATAGGTGCCTGGGGCGACCAGCACGATGTTTTCATGCCCGGCCGTCTTCGCCGCGTCAACGGCGGCGGAAATGCTTTTCTTCGGGGTGGCGGCGGAGAGGCCGTCGTTGTTTAGGCGGCCGTTCGGGCTGGCATACACATACCGCGCGGGCAGCCGCGGGCTGTATCCCTGCGCCAATTCGGTCCCGTCCGCGATGCCGTCGCCGTCGGTGTCCGTCGAGAACATGTCCGTGCCGAGGAGATACTCCTCCAGGTTCGTGAGGCCGTCGCTGTCGGCGTCGCCGTCGGGAAGCACGCCGTTTCCCTCGAGGAAGTCCGGGATGCCGTCGGCGTCGGTGTCCCGGAACTCGTGGCAGCCGATGTCGGGGCCGCTGCCGGCGGGGCGGGCGTTGCCGAAGAGGTCGGAGGCGGTGGCGTCCGCCGCGCTCCCCGCGTCGATGCAGGGGCTGCCGGCCTTCAGCATCCCCGCCCCGGTCAGCATCGGGTCGGCGACGAGGTTGCCGCTCCCCAAGGCGGCCTGCGCCGCCGTCGCCACGACACAGCAGGCAACTGTCGGCGGCCGCTCTTCCGGATGGCTGAAGCCCTCGTGCAGGATGGTGTTGACGAGGCGCGCGGTGCCCTCGAAATGGCAGGCCAGGCGGTTGGCCGCGCCGCCGCCCGCGAAGGTGCAGTTGACGAGTTCGACCTGCTGCTGCCAATGGTTGCCGTGGATGGCCGAGCAGTTGGCCAGACTTCGGTTGCCCAGGAAGAGGCACTCCTTGAAGACAACCGCGACCTCCTCGTTGGACAACGAAACGGCCCCGCCGTCGTTCCGCGCAAGGTTGTGGAGGAATCGGCATTTCTGCGCCTTCGCCGTCCCTCGGAAGGCACGAAGCGCCCCGCCGCCTCCGGTGGCGTAGTTGCCCAGGAAGAGGCAGCCATCCATGGTCACGCCGCCGTCCCGCCCGACGTTCACGGCCGCGCCGGAGCCGGCGCGGTTCCCCTCGAAACGGCATCCGTCCAGGCGAGTGCCGCCCCGGCCTTCGACATAGACGGCGCCGCCGTCGGAGGCGACGCACCCGGTGAAGGCGCATTCCCTGATGACGGGCGCGCCGCCCTGGATGAAGATGGCGGAGCCCTTGTCTGCGGCGCCGTTGCGAATGAGCAGGCGCTCGACGCGGCTCGCGGGCCCCTCGCCGTTCACCAGCGAGAGGAAGCGTCCCGCGCCCTGCAGGTCGACGACGGCGCCGGCGGAGGAGACGCCGCGCAGGATGACGTCGAAGCCATCGAAGTCCAGGTCGCGGTTGCCCGCCCCGGCGTAGGTCCCGGCGGCGGCGAGGACGATGTTTTCGTACGCGCAGTCTCGCGTCAGTTCCAGCGCGGCGGCGAAGGTCGCCTTCGCGGTCGCCGCCGTGAGGCCGTCGTTGGCGTCGCTGCCCGAGGGCGAGACGTGGACGAACCGCGTCGGCCAGGCCGGATCGTCGCCCTGCGTCGCTTCGGCGCCGTCCGCGATGCCGTCTCCGTCGGTGTCGGCGGCGAAGAGCCCGGTCCCGAGGAGGTATTCCTGCAGATTCGTGAGGCCGTCGCTGTCGGCGTCGCCGCCGGGGAGGAGGCCCGCCGCGCCTTCGAGGAAGTCCGGGATGCCGTCCGCGTCGGTGTCCAGGAACTCGTGGCATCCGATGTCGGGGGCGCTGCCGGCGGGGCGGGCGTTGCCGAAGAGGTCGGCGGCGGGCGCGGTCGCCGCGCTCCCCGCGTCGATGCAGGGGCTTCCGGCCTTCAGCATCCCCGCCCCCGTCAGCATCGGGTCGGAGGAGAGGTTGCCCGTGCCGTACGCCGACCAGTCGTCCGGCGTGCAGTTCCCACGCGCCGTGAAAGAGATCCCCTCCGCCAGAGATGTGTTACCCGCGACGATGGAGTTGACTGCGGAGGAGTCGCCGCCAAGCCGG
The DNA here is from genome assembly GCA_016287975.1 of Lentisphaeria bacterium. Next base: position 5,787 of record JAEEXV010000190.1, read on the forward strand.
ATGGCGTGGCCGCCCCGCGCGAAGCCGCCCGCGACGGTCGTGTGCAGCAGGCGCACCTGGCACCCATCGCCGAAGTCCAGGTCCGAGCCGTCGGACTGCGCCCGGTTCCCCAGCAGCAGGCAGTTGGTGAAGGCGGCGGTGGACGGGACGGGATCCCAGCCGCCGTCCCACCCGCAGGCCGCCGCGACCGCGCCGCCGTTGCCCAGCGAGAGGTTGCGCAGGAAGCGCGAGGCAATGATGGCGACGTCCGCCCCCTCCAGCGCGATGGCGCCCGCGCCGGCCCCGCTGTTTCCGAGGAAGTCGCAGCGCTCGACGACGCTGCCTTCGGAGTCGCGCATCAGGATGGCGCCGGCGTTGGCGACATCCCCGCCCCACCACATCTCCGGCTGCGTCGAGGCGTTGCCCCGGAAGACGCAGTCCGAGATCCTCACCGGCGCGCCGGAGGCGCAGACCGCCGCCGTCGATTCCGCGTCCTCCCACCAGACATCCACGTAGCCGTCGCCCCAGTCGTAGACGACCTTCCGCCCCGAGCGGTTGAACTCGAAGGCGCACGCCCGGATCTCCAGCGACGCACCGTCCAGATGCACCGCGATGCCGCCCGAGGCCGCGTAGCCGTTGCGCACGGCCAGCCCCTCCAGGCGGCTCGCGAGGGTCTCCGCGTGGGAGAGCGACAGAAATGGCCCCGCGCCCTCCAGGTCGACGATGGTCTGCGCCGCCCCCGCCGTCCCGACCAACTTGATGTCGAAGCCGTCGAAGTCC
>JAEEXV010000191.1 GCA_016287975.1 Lentisphaeria bacterium
CAGCTTCGGGGACCCCAGACCCCGGCCCCCGGCCCCAGCTTCGGGCACCCCAGACCTCAGCCCCCAGACCCATCGGGGACCCCAGACTTCAGACCCCAGACCCGACTTCGGGGACCCCAGACTTCAGACCCCGGACCCAGCTTCGGGGACCCCAGACTTCAGACCCCGGACCCATCGGGGACCCCAGACTTCAGACCCCAGACCCATCGGGGACCCCCAGACCTCAGACTTTTGGCCTAGGGCGGAGAGGTTGCTTTTTATCCCTTGAATCCCTTTTATCCCTTGAATCCCTTTTATCCCTGGCAGCAATGAAGCAGGATCTTTCAGGGCAGGTGGCAGTGCTGACGGGGGCGGGCGGCGGCATCGGACGGACGATCGCGCGGCGTCTTGCGGCGTGCGGGATGCGGCTGGTTCTCCTGGGCGGCAAGAACGCCGCGAAACTGGCGGCCACCCAGGCGGAGATCGCGACGGAGTGCGCGGTGCTGCCAGGCGACCTGACGCAGATGGCGCAGCTGGAAACCCTGGCCGCACAGGCGGCTGCTGTTTTCGGGGGGATTGACGTGCTCGTCAACAACGCGGGAACGGCGCAGAGCACGCCCTTCGAGGCGGTGACGCCGCAGGAGTTCGACGCGATCATGGCCATCAATGTGCGCGTGCCGTATTTCCTGACCCAGAAGTGCCTGCCGTATCTCAGGCGGTCCCAGGCCGCCTCCATCATCAACCTCGCCAGCGTGGTGGCGCACGCGGGCTATCCGCTGCAGAGCGCCTACACGGCCTCGAAGCATGCGCTGCTGGGCTTCACGAAGAGCCTCGCGGCCGAGGTCTACCAGCAGGGCATCCGCGTGCACGCGATCGCGCCTGGCGGCGTCTATACGGACATGGTGAAGGTCTCCCGCCCCGACCTGAAGCCCGACGGGATGATCCAGCCCGAGGAGATTGCGGATATCGTGCATTTCCTCCTGGAGAACCGCGGCAACGCGGTGATCGACGAGATTCTCGTTCACCGCATCGGCAAACAGCCGTTTCTGGTGTGATCCGTGGGCGGGACTGGTGGAATCCCTCAATCTGGCGCCAGATTCGAACTGTGGTTCATCACGGCTTGCGGGACGGGGCGGAGGCGGCGGCGCGGGCGAGGCGCGGGAGTTGGCAGACCATATACAGCGGCAAGGAGAGGAGGGAGAAGACGCATTCGCGTCCCAGGGTGTCCTTGACCCGTGCTCCATGCAGGAGGGAGGGCTTGTCGGCATTTAGGCGGACCGCAAAGGCGCAGTGCTTTTCGTTCAGGAAGAGGTGGAGCCCCTTCATGGCGCCAGTCTTGCCGCCTTTGACCTCGACGGGGATGATTTGATTGCCCGCCTGAACGAGATAGTCCACTTCGGCGGAGGCGTTGCGGGATTCTCTAAGCCAGTAGTAGGCGTCGGGTTCCTCGTATTCGGCTCCAGCCTGGAGGAGGTGCTGCCCCACGAACTGCTCGCATATCTCGCCGTAGTTCTGAAGCAGCGCCTCGTCGTCTCCTGCGAAGTCCGCCAGGTTCAGACCCAGCGCACGGCAGGCGAGGCCGACATCCAGGAAAAGGGGCTTGAAGGCGGCGTCGTCTGCGCCGAAACCGATGGGGATGCCGTTGGCGGGGACGCGGCGCACTTTGGCGGCAACGCGCGCCTGGCACAGCAGTTGGAAGGCCTGTGATAGGTCACGGCTTTTCTCGTCGGAATCAATATGCGAGAAGATCATTTTCCGTCCCAGCAGGGATGGGATGGATCGAAAGACCTTCTGAAGGCGTTCTGGCACGGCGTATCGGCCGTATTTGGGGAAGTCGTCGTGATAGGTGGAGAGAATGATCTGTTGTTCGCGTTCGGCATCGGTGATGTCGCCAGAGAGGTAGCCGTCCACTACGGCAGGCATTCCGCCGACAGCCAGATAGCGACGCAGCCAGAGCATGGCTTCATGGTGAAGCGCGTCGGGGACGTCGGCTTCTGGGACAAAGGCGCGCAGCCATTTGAGGATGCCAGACTGCCCCGCCGCAAGCAGGAACTCCTCGTAGTTCAGCGGTGCAAGAAACATGTATTCGATTCGTCCGACTGGCATCGGGAAACGTCTGGCGTCGGCACCAGCACGGGGTTCCAGCAGGAATTCCAGCAGAGAGCCTGCGGCGATGACATGAAGCCCTGGCCGTTTCTCAAAGAAGAAGCGAAGGGATTCCAGCACAAAGGGAGGGGCGGCCTGGATCTCGTCCAGGAAAAGCAAAGTCGCTCCGTCGCGGACGGGAATGGAGAAGCGCGCGGCCACCAGTTCGCAGATGACGGCAGGATCCTTGGACTGGAACAGCGAAGCCAAGGTTGACTCCGCCTCGAAATTGATCTCGATGAAATAGGGAAAGGCGGACTTGGCAAACTCCCGCACCAAATAGGTCTTCCCGACTTGACGCGCGCCACGCAGGACCAATGGGTGGCGGTTCGGGCGGTCTTTCCAACGACAAAGGCTGTCAAGAAGAAAACGATACATGGAAGGGCGGCAAATGGCTGGCAGGGGAACAGGCAAATCGGTTGCGACAGATACTATAGCCTGAAATTTGTAGAATACAAGGTTGTTTTTGTTGTTTTTGGACAAAATACAAGGTTGTTTAAGTGGATGATTTTGGGAAAAACTGGGTTTATAGATAAAAGGAACCGTAGTTCTTACGCCTGGATTCCCAAAGAATACATGGCGAGGGCGGCGGCGACGGAGGCGTTTAGGGAGCCCACGCGGCCTGCCTGCGGGATGGCGCAGACGTAGGTGGCGTTCATTTTGATGAACTGTCCGACTCCCGAATCCTCGCCGCCGACGACGAGCAGGAGTTTTTCGGGGGCGGCGTCCAGGACGTCTTTGAAGGAGTTTCGTCCGTCGCCGTCGAGGGCGGCGACGGCATAGCCGTTTTCGAGGGCGATTTTCACATACTGGTTGGAGGAGCAGTTGACGGCGATGCGCAGATATTCGCAGGCTCCCGCCGAGGATTTTGCGACGGAGGGGAGGACGAGGGCGGCGCCGCGGCGCGGCAGGAGCACGTTGCCCCAGCCCAGGACTTCGGCGGTGCGCATGATCGCGCCGATGTTGTGCGGATCCTCGATGTTGTCGAGCAGCACCAGCCTGGGCGCGCCGAGCATCTCCGCGAAGGGGGTGTAAGGGAACGGCGCGACTTCGGCGACGACGCCCTGGTTTTCGCGGGTGCCCGCGCATTCGGAGACGGCGGCGCGGGTGGGCCAGGAGAGCGGGACGCCGCGGCGGCGGGCTTCGTCGGCGAGATGCCGCATGCGGGGGTTGGCCTCGGTGCCCTGGGCGCAGAGGATGCGCGCGATCGCGCGCCGTCCCGCGCGCAGCGCCTCCGTCACGGGATTGATGCCGTAGAGGAATTCGCTCATTTGATGGTGAATGGGAAACTCTTGTTCTGGTCGGCGGCCTGCTGGATCTGCAGGGCGGTGCGCGCGGCGCGCAGCGAATATCCGGTGGTCAACTGGTCCGGCTTGGCCTGTCCCGAGATCTCGTTGACGAAGTCGTGCAGGAAGGTCGAGGCGGTGTTGGCGGGGCACTTGAGGGCGCGCGGCTTCTTGTCGCGGGAGGTCGCGAACATGACGGTGGCGTCGTTGTTGTTGCATTCGAGGACGCCGTCGTCGCCATGAACGGTGATGCGCCAATATTGCGGGACCTCGTAGCCGCAGGAGTCGGGGGATAGATAGGAGACGTCGCCGATGACGCCGACGTCGTTGGAGAGTTTGAGCATGAACTGGGCGCAGTCCTTGAAGCACGGGGTGGCGGAGGCCGTGCCGGTCCAGACACGCGCGCCGGGGACCTCGGCGACCTGAGCGCCGGTGAGCCATG
>JAEEXV010000192.1 GCA_016287975.1 Lentisphaeria bacterium
CCCAGGACCCAGGACCCGCGACCCAGGACCCGCGACCCAGGACCCAGGACCCGCGACCCAGGACCCGCGACCCAGGACCCAGGACCCAGGACCCGCGACCCAGGACCCAGGACCCAGGACCCAGGACCCGCGACCCAGGACCCGCGACCCAGGACCCAGGACCCAGGACCCAGGACCCGCGACCGATCAGCCCTGTGCTGGTTTTTCGAGGATGGCCTTGATACGGCGGATGCCGCGGGAGGAGGATTCCTCCTTGGTGATCTTGAAGTGGCCGAGCTGGCCAGTATGGGTGGCGTGGGGGCCGCCGCAGATTTCGATGTTGAAGTCGCCGATGCGGTAGACCTTGACCTTGGGGAGGCCCTCGTACTTCTTGTCGAAGATTCCGATGGCGTTTTCCTCCTTGGCCTGGTCGACGGTCATCTCCTCGCAGGTGACGGGCAGGTCGCGCTGGATCTGCTGGTTGACGAGGTCCTCGACGGCCTGGAGCTGCTCAGGGGTGAGTTTCTCGGGGTAGTTGAAGTCGAAGCGGAGGCGCTCGGCGGTGATGTTGGAGCCGCACTGGTGGCAGTCGGGGCTGCAGACGACGCGGAGGGCCTGGTCGAGCAGGTGGGTCGCGGTGTGGAGTTCGGCGGTGGCCTCGGAGTGGTCGGCGAGGCCGCCCGAGAACTTCTTGCCTGATGCGTCGCGGGACTGCTGCTGGTGCTCTTCCTGGGCCTTCTTGAAGCCGTCGAGGTCGACGGTGAAGCCCTTCTCCTTTGCCATCTCCTCGGTGAGCTCGATCGGGAAGCCGTAGGTCTCGTAGAGATTGAAGGCGTTTTTGCCTGAGATGCGCTTGTTGACGACGAAGTCGGGCACCTTGGCGATCATCTTGTTGAACTCGCGGACGCCGCGGTCGAGGGCCTCGCCGAACTGCGTCTCCTCGCGGTCGAATTCCTCGCGGATGAGGTCGGCGTGTTCCTGGAGTTCTGGATAGACGGGGGAGTATTCGCGGACGATGACCTCGGCGACCTTGGAGCAGAAGGCGCCCTGGATACCGAGTTTGCGCCCTTCGCGGATGGCGCGGCGGATGAGGCGGCGCAGGATGTATCCCTGGTCGACGTTGCCTGGCTTGACGTTGTCGGCGAGGAGGAAGGTGGAGGCGCGCAGGTGCTCGGCGACGATGCGGGCGGAGCGGTTGTTGTAGTCGGCCTCGGCGTTTCCGGAGAGTTCCTGGATCTTGGCGAAGATGCCTGCGAAGAGTTCGGTCTGGTAGGCGCTCTTGACGCCTTCGAGGAAGGCGGTGACGCGCTCGACGCCCATGCCAGTGTCGACATTGGGGTGTTCGAGGGGGATGAACTTGCCGTCGAGGGTCTTGTTGTACTGCATGAAGACGTCGTTCCAGATCTCGACCCACTTTCCGCAGCCGCAGGTGGGGCCGCAGTTCGGGCCGCAGTCGGGCTTGTCGATGGGGACGAACATCTCGGTGTCGGGGCCGCAGGGGCCTGACTGCCCCGCGGGGCCCCACCAGTTGTCCCCCTTGCCGAGGAAGTAGATGTTCTTCTCGGGGATGCCGTGGCTCATCCAGATGTCGGCGGCCTCCTGGTCGCGCGGGGCGTTCTCGTCGCCCGCGAAGCAGGTGACCTTGATCTCATCGGGCTTGAAGCCGAGTTCCTTGGTCAGGAACTCAAAGGACATGGCAATGGCCTCCTTCTTGAAGTAGTCGCCGAGGGACCAGTTGCCGAGCATTTCGAAGAAGGTCATGTGGAAGGGATCGCCGACTTCGTCAATGTCATTTGTGCGCAGGCATTTCTGCACATCGGTCAGGCGCGTGCCCATGGGGTGCTTCTGGCCCAGCAGATAGGGGACGAGCGGGTGCATGCCCGCGGTGGTGAAGAGGCAGGTCGGGTCGTTTTCGGGGATCAGGGAGGCGCTCTTGATCTCGGCGTGGCCGTGGCGCTTGAAGAAATCGAGATAGAGGCGGCGGAGTTTGGCCGCATTCATGTCGGGACGCATGGTGGTATGGTGGGTTGTGAGGGTGGGTTGCAGAAAAATGTCAAGTGATATAATTTATTGCCTCATCCGCGATTTGCGGGGTGTGACGAGGCGGGGAATGGCGGAAGCGGCGGCGAGGAGATGAACGGAGTCGTCGTGCAGATTGTCGCGAGAAGTGTATAGTACGAATGTTCACTTCAGGAGGAGACGAGCGATGAAAGCGAGTGTTTTGGAGTTGCGGAGCAACATGCGTGGGCTGCTGGAGGCGATTCGGCGCCATGAGCATGTCGTCATCACCTATCGTGGGCGGAGCGTGGCGGTGCTGGTGCCATACGACGAGCCGCAGGGCGAGCGGGTGGCGGACATGGCGGCGTTTGGCATGTGGCGGGATCGCGAGGATCTGGCGGACGTGGGGGCGGCGGTGCGCCGCATGCGTGCGGGGAGGCGTTTCTGATGCTGTTCGACACGGATGTCCTGATCTGGTCGTTTCGCGGGGATGGCGCGGCGCAGCGGGAGATAGACGGCGACAGTGAGCGCAGCATTTCCGCAGTGACGTATATGGAGTTGATGCAGGGGGCGCGCAACAAGCGGGAGCAGCGGCTGATTCGGGAGTTTCTGCATCGGCTGGGATTTGAAGTTCTGCCGATCACGGAGAACATCTCCCATCGGGCCTCCTTGCTGGTGGAGACGTATGCGCTTCAATGCGGCCTGATGCTGGCGGATGCGCTGGTCTTCGCGACCGCCTGCGAGACGGGGCGATGCCTTTCCAGTGGCAATGAGCGTCATTTTCGGATGATTCCCGAACTGGTGGCGAAGGTGTTTCATCCTGAAGGCCGATGAGGGGATTCGGCCAGGATTCGTCCGCGTCGGCGGGCAGGATTGGCAGGGGAAATTATAGTAAAACAATTGCAATGTGCATCAGCAGGGGATGAATGGTTTTGTCTTGTGAGGATCTATTACAACGGATAGCTGCGGATTTGCCGTCGGCGGTGCGGTTCTACCAGCACGCCGAACTGGACTTCGGGCTGCTGCGGGAACTGGGGCAGCATTTGGGGGAGCCAGGGGTGGCGGAGTTTCTGGCGAGCCTGCCAGTGACGCCGAGCAGCATCCTGAATGCGATAGCGCGTGGGAACGACCTGGCGGCGCTGCGGGTGCTGGCGCAGAATCCGAACTATGTCCAGCGGCTCTCCGAACATGAGAATGGCGAGGTGCGCGCGTTTACGGCGCTGAGCCGCCATCTGGCGTTGCCGCAGGCGCAGAAACTGGCGAAGGATCCAGATGTGCGGGTGCGGGTGGCGCTGGCGCGGAATCCGATGCTGCCGACCAATCTGCAGTTGACGCTTTCGCAGGATCCAGTGCCGTTTGTGCGGATGGCGCTGCTGGGCAACCGCAAACTGGACGAGGAGTTCCAGATCGGGCTGGGGGACGACATCGACACGACGGTGCATCTGGCGACCTTGCTGACGCCGAGGCTGTCGGTCGCGTGCATGAAGATCTGGGGGGACTTTGACGAGGAGGTGGGGCAGCTGGCGCTGGCGCGGCGGGGGGATCTGCCGTCCAATGTCCTGCAGCAACTGGCGCGGAGCCGCTATGCGTCGGTGCGGCTGGCGCTGCTGGAACACCAGCAGTTGTCGGAGGGGCAGTTGTCGGCCTTTGCCGCGCAGGGGGACGAGGCGGTGGGCCTGGCGCTGCTGAGGCGCCCTGATCTGCCAGAGGCGTTGTTCGCCGCGCTGTGGCGTGACGGCGCGGCGTCGGCGGCGGTGCGCGCGGCGCTGGCGGGCCATGCGGGCCTGCC
>JAEEXV010000193.1 GCA_016287975.1 Lentisphaeria bacterium
CCGCGAAACCCGCGCCCGCCGCGAAGCCCGCCATCCCCGCGCCCAAGGTCGCGCTGACGCTCGGCCAGGCGCAGGTGGCCACCCTCCCCAATGGCAAAAAAGTCAAGATCGACGGCGACTTCTACGACGGGAAATATCTCCGCCTGGGCGGCGAAACGGCCCCCAAAAAGCCCCTCGGGCTCGACATCCCCGTCGAGGGCATCCTCCAGGCACAGGGCACCATCCTCGCCAAGGTCCGCTTCCTGCCCTTCCAGCAGCCCTACAGCGGACGCTACTTCCTGACCCTGCGCACCGCCAGCCGCCTGACCGCGGGCTTCGTCCTCTGGCCCGAAAGCCAGATCCTCCAGTTCGGCTTCGGCGACCGCGCCAAGCAGTTCCACTGGCGCCACGCCGAGAAGATCGAGACCGACCGCGACTACTGGCTCGGCTTCTCCTACGACGGCACCTCCGTGCGCATCTACGTCGACGGCAAGATGGCCGCCGAAAAGCCCCAGCCCCTCGAAGTCGCCGCCAAGGTCCGCGACCTCTATCTCGGCCCATACGTCGACGGCTGGAACCGCCCGCCGACTGGCGCCAAGGACCAGCTCTTCCAGGAGGTCCGCGTCTGGGACACCGCCCTCTCCGCCGCCCAGATCGCCGAACTCTGCGGCGCCAAGGTGACCACCTTGGCCGAAAGCCACCCCATGACCCTCGCCGTCCCCGCCCTCCACGGCCCCGCCCCGAAGATCGACGGCGAACTCGGCGACCCCGCCTGGGACTACGCCGCCTCGATGCCCCGCCTCATCGCGGGCAACTTCCCGCTCACCTCAGGCAAAATCCCCCCGCATGACTTCCGCCTGACCTACGACCGCCAGAACCTCTACCTCGCCTTCTCCACCCTCTTCCCAGGCAACGCCGTCATCCAGGGCGGAAACCAGCGCACCCCCGACCAGGAACCTGAGGTCTGGGGCACCGAATCCTTCGAATTCTATCTCGACGTCAACGGACACAAATACCGCTTCGCGGGCAATGTCGCAGGCGGCACCACCGAATGGCGCGGCAACGACGCCACCTGGCAGGCCCCCTGGACCTACAAGACCACCCTCAAGATGAACATCGACGACTCCAAGCTCTGGAGCGGCGAGGTCGCCATCCCGTGGTCCTCCGTCGGACTGGACGCCCCCCCCGCCACCCCCATCTCCTTCAACTTCTGCCGCTCCTGGAAGATCGCCGACTTCGGACAGCACAGTTCCCTCAACTATGACGGCGGCACCTACAGCTTCCACTGGCCCGAACTCCGCTTCGAAAAGACCCCGCCCGTCCTCCAGATGCTCTCCCACAACGACCCCGCCGACGGCGAATACCGCCAGGAAATCGCCGTCGCCACCGCCAAGGGCGGCACCTTCCGCTACACCCTCGAACTCGCCCGCGTCGACGGCACCGTCGCCCCGATGGAACTCTTCAACCGCTCCTTCACCCTCCAGCCAGGCGAACGACACTCCGAGAAGATCACCAACACCATCGCCTCCCCCACCTACGACTGCCTCCTCTACACCCTCTACGACGGGAAAAACATCGCCATGCGCGAGTTCGTCCCCTTCGCCCTCTCCAGCGAATACTTCACCTTCCAAAGGCTCTTCCTCCACGAGGAAATCCGCCTGAAACTCAAGGACGCCATGCTCAAGGCCAAGTTCGGCGCCGCCTTCGCCCCCGAGGCACGCCTCCTGGGCCCCGACGGCAAACTCGTGCGCAAAGTCCCCTGCAAGGGCGCGACGGGCTCCATCCCCTTCCCCAAGAGCAGCGCCGTCGGGATGTACACGCTTGAACTCGTCCATCCCAAGACTGGCGAATCCCTCGGCAGGAAGGAATTCAACTTCCCAGGCATCGGCTCCTGGGCCACCGCCAAGTTCGACAACCGCATCATCCCGCCCTTCACCCCCCTCGCCAGCACCGCGACCGCCAACGCGCTTGACGCCTCGCTCTGGAACCGCCGCTACCAGTGGAAGGGCTCCCTCTTCGCCACCTCCATCACCTCCGCCGACAAGGAACTCCTCGCCGCCCCCGTCACCCTCGAAGCCGACGGCAGGCCCTTCGCCAGCGCCGCCGTCCAGACTGGCGCCACCGCGCCCCACCGCGCCGAGTTCACCGCCACCGCCAGCGCCCCCCGCGCCACCATCGTCAACCGCGGCTGGATCGAATACGACGGCGTCAACTGGAACCAGGTGACCGTCCAGACCAAGGCCCCGCTCAAGAACCTCCGCCTCAAGCTCACCCTCCCCGCCGCCATCGCGAAATACCTCAACACCTGCGCAGGCAGCTGGGCCAACCAGATCACCGCCCCCGTCTCCAACCGCACCATCCCCTTCTACCCCGTCGTCTGGCTCGGCATGGAGGACAAGGGCCTCTGCTTCTTCGCCGAATCCCACCACACCTGGAAGGTCAATGCACAGCGCGCCTTCCGCCTCGTCCCAGGCGACCGCGAAACCACTTTCTACGTCGAACTCGCGAACGAACTCCCCGCCAACGCCACCTTCACCTTCGACTTCGGCCTCCTCGCCACCCCCATTCGGCCGCTCCCGAAAAACTACCCCCTCAACACCCTCGCTTGGAGTTACAGCGCCCCCCTCAACCGACCTGGGCGCGCCCCCGTCAACGATGTCACCTACCTTTGCGACGCAGGCCTCGCAGGCGGCAAGACCGACCTCGGAAACTTCTTCAGCGACCTCAACACCCCTGAAGCCCGCGTCACGCGGCGCCGCAACACGCTCGACGCCGCGCGCGCCGTCAAATACGGCGGGCGCCCCATCCCTTACACCTGCGCACGATACCTCTCCGTGCGGTATCCCGAAATGGAGGCCTTCAAGGACGAATGGGAAATCCTCCCCGAGATCGCCATGGACTACAGCAACACTGGACACTTCGTCTATGACTGCTGCCCCACCACTGGCGCCTCCGCCGCCTTCATCGAACACGCCGTCAACGGCCTCTTCAAGGGCACTCCAGGCGTCAAGGGCATCTACTTCGACTTCGGGATCTGCCATCCCTGCTCCAATGAACTCCACGGCTGCCACGGCGGATACCCCATCCTCGGCATGCGCGAGTTCTACCGCCGAATCGCCCTGGCCCAGCTCGACTGCGGCATCGAGGAACCCATCATCGTCTGCCACAACACCGACAATCTGATGTACCCCATCTTCACCTTCGCCACCCACCTCCTCGACGGCGAGCGCATCCGCCAGGCCTCCTCCACCATCCTCCACAACAAGAAGGACATCCTCGACACCTTCGACATCGCCGTCTTCGCCACCCAGCTCTCCTCCATGGGGTGCGGCGTCACCAACTCCGTCTACCTCCCCTGCGACAAGCTCAATCCCAAATACGGCGGCGACGAAGCCGACGCTCCCTACAAGTTCCGCATGACCAAGGCGGGGCTCGCAGGCACCCTCATCCACAACACCATCCCGGCCCTCTGGCGCCTCCACCACGGAATCTTCGACAAGCTCGTCCGCGCCTACGAGGACTTCGGCGTCCCGCAGGCGAAGTTCATCGGCTACTGGAACCACCCCGCCGCCGTGCAGGGCGCCAGGGACATCTACGTCTCCGCCTACCGCCATCCCCAGGGCAGGAAGGCCCTCCTGGTCGTCGGCCACGTCGGCAAGCCCCATCTCGACCAGACCTTCAGGATCATCCCCGACCTCAAGGCGCTGGGGCTCTCCAAGATCTCCCGCGCCACCGACCTCATGACCGCCCCCGACCCAGACTACCAGTGGCTCTTCGAGCAGGCCCGCAAGGCGAACGTCCCCGCCGTCCGCGCCCCGCTGGAACTGGGCGACTTCGGCAGCAAGGTCGTCGCCACCGCCGCCGACGCCATCACCCTGAAGCTCAACTATCACTGCTTCTCCATCGTCCTCCTCGAGGAATAGCCCCGCGCCGAATGCGCCGCCGACCGAAATGGCGGCGGCGCGCCGCCACCGCACGGTTCACCAGGCCGCTTCCAATCCCGCTCCCACTCACAATCCCATGCGCCATCCCGCCCTTTGCATCCTGCTGCTCGCCGCCGTCGTCTCCGCAGGCGACCTTCCCGCTCCGAAAATCGACGTGGCGCTGGGCCACGCGCAGACCATCGCCCTCCCCAACCAACGCAAACTCGTGGTCGCGGGGGACTTCGCGGAAGGCAAATATCTCCGCCTGGGCGGCGAGACCGCCCCCCGCAGCCCCCGCAGCCTCGCCATCCCCGTCGAGGATCTCCTGCAGGCGCAAGGCACCATCCTCGTCAAAATGCGCTTCCCCGCGTCCCTTCCCCCCGAAACGGGGCGCTATTTCCTGACGCTGCGAACCGCTGGGCGTCTCACCGCGGGCTTCATCCTCTGGCCCTCCAACCGCATCCTCCAGTTCGGCTTCGGAGACCGCGCCAAGCAGTTCCATTGGCGCTACGCCGAAACCATCCAGCCCGACCGCGACTACTGGCTCGGCTTCTCCTATGACGGCACCTCCGTGCGCATCTACGTCGACGGCAAGATGGCCGCCGAAAAGCCCCAGCCCCTCGAAGCCAGTTCCAAGGTCCGCTTCCTCCATCTGGGCACATACGCCGACGGCTACGCCCGCCCGCCCGTCGGCGCCCAGGACCTGGACTTCGAACGGGTCATGCTCTGGGACACCGCCCTCACCGCCGCCCAGGTCGCGCGGCTCTGCGGCGCAAAAGTCGCCCCGCTGGCCGAAAGCCACCCCATGACCCTCGCCGTCCCCGCCGTCCACGGCGCCGCCCCCGTCATCGACGGCGAGAACAAGGAGCCCGCCTGGGACTTCGCCGCCTCCATGCCCCGCCTCATCGCAGGCAACTTCCCGAAGAACTCCCCCCGCATCCCGCCCCACGACTTCAAGCTCGCCTACGACGACAAGAACCTCTATTGCTCCTTCACCACCCTCTTCCCTGGAAAGGCCGCCATCAACGCGGGCGCCGCCCGAACCCCCGCCAAGGAACCCGAGGTCTGGGGCACCGAATCCTTCGAGTTCTACCTCCTCGTCAACGGCACGCGCTACCGCTTCGGCGCCAACGTCGCAGGCGGAACCACCGAACGGCGCGGAGAGGACTCCGCCTGGAACGGCCCCTGGAACTACCAGGCCACCCTGAACATGAGAATCGATGATTCCAAACTCTGGACTGGCGAGTTCGCGATCCCCTGGACCTCCCTCGGACTCTCCGCCCCGCCCTCGCAGCCCATCCCGTTCAATTTCTGCCGTTCCTGGAAGCTCGCCGAGTTCGGCGGCTACACCTCCCTCAACCACGCGGGCGGCGGCTATGGCGAAAACTGGCCCGTGCTGCGCCTCGTCCCCAACGCCCCCGTCCTCCAGGTCCTCGCCCAGAACAACCCAGGCGACGGCGAATACCGACACGAAATCGCCGTCGCCTCCGCCAAGGGCGGCCCCGTCCGCTACACCCTCGCCCTCGCCCGCGTCGACGGCACCGTCGCCCCCATGGAGCTCTTCAACCGCACCTTCACCTTGAAGCCAGGCGAACGCCACACCGAAAAACTCGTCAACACCATCGCCTCCCCCACCTACGACTGCCTCCTGTACACCCTCCATGACGGCAAGCGGGTCGCCATGCGCGAATTCGTCCCGTTCGAGTTCTCCAAAGAGTATTTCACCCTCCAGAAACTCTTCCTGCACGGCGAACTCCGCCTCAAACTCAAGGACGCCATGCTTCGGGCAAAATACGGCGCGTCGTTCGTCCCCGAAGCACGCCTCCTGGGGCCCGACGGCAAGCCCGTGCTCAAGGCCGCCTGCAAGGGCGCCGTCGTCTCCCTCCCCTTCCCCAAGGACAGCCCCGTCGGCATGTACACCCTGCTCCTCGTCCATCCCGCCACGGGCGAATCGCTGGGCCGCAGGGAGTTCAACTTCCCTGGCATCGGCGCCTGGGCCACGCGCGAATTCCCCAACCGCATCATCCCGCCGTTCCTGCCCCTCGCCGCCCGCTCCGCCGCCAACTCCCTGGAAGCCTCGCTCTGGAACCGCCGCTACCAGTGGAACGCTTCCCTCTTCGCCTCCTCCATTCTCTCCGCCGAAAAGGAGTTGCTCGCCGCCCCCGTCACCCTCGAGGCCGACGGCAGCCCCCTCGCGCCAGCCGCCACCGTCACCCTCGGCGCCACCGCGCCACACCGCGCCGAGTTCACCGCCACCGCCAGCGCCCCCCGCGCCACGGTCGTCAACCGCGGCTGGCTTGAATACGACGGCGTCAACTGGAACCAGGTGACCGTCCAGACCAAGGCCCCGATCAAGAATCTCCGCCTCAAGGTCGCCATCCCCGCCAAACTCGCCAAATACATCCACGCCTGCACTGGCAACTGGAACAACCAGATCAGCGACCGCATCTCCCCGCGCACCCTCCCGTTCTTCCCCGTCGTCTGGCTCGGAATGGAAGACAAGGGCCTCTGTTTCTTCGCCGAATCCCGCGCCACCTGGAAGAGCGGCGCCCAGCGCTCCTACACCATCCTCCCTGGACCTGACGAAACCACCTTCTTCGTCGAACTCGCCGACGCCCTCCCCGCAAACGCCACCTTCACCTTCGACTTCGGCCTCATCGCCACACCCGTCCGCCCGCTCCCCAGGAACTACCCCCTCGACGCCGTCGGAACCTCCTACACCGCCCCCCTGAACCGACCTGGACGCGCCCCCGTCAACAACATCGTCTATCTCTCCGACTCCTGCAACGTCGGCGGAACCACCGACCTGGGCAGCTTCTTCTGCGACCAGGACACCCCCGAGGGACACGTCTACAAGCGCCGCAACCAGGCCGCCGCCACCGTCTCCGCACGGCACGGCGGACGCCCCATGCCCTACACCTCCGCCCGCTATATCTCCTCGCGATACCCTGAAATGGAGGCCTTCAAGGACGAATGGCAAATGCTCCCCGAAACCGCCATGGACTACAGCAACACTGGCCATTTCGTCTACGAATGCTGCCCCGCCACGGGCGCATCCGCCTTCTTCGCCCAGCACGCCGCCCAGGGCCTCCTCAAGGGCATCCCCGAAATCCGCGGCATCTATTTCGACTTCGGCGTCGTCACCCCGTGCTCCAACGAACTGCACGGCTGCCACGGCGGATACCCGCTCCTGGCCATGCGCGAGTTCTACCGCCGCATCGCCATCATCCAGCTCGAGGCTGGCATCAAGGAGCCCGTCGTCTCCTGCCACAACACCGACAACATGATGCTCCCCATCTTCACCTTCGCGACACACCTCCAGAACGGCGAGCGCATCCGCCAGGCCTCCTCCACCATCCTCCACAACAAGAAGGACATCCTCGACACCTACGGCATCCCCATCCTCGCCTCCGAACTCTCCACCCTGCCTTTCGGCGTCAACAACTCCATCTACCTGCCATGCGACCTGCTCCTCCCCAAATACGGCGGCGACGAGGAGGAAGAACCCTACAAGTTCCGCATGACCAAGGCGGGGCTCGCAGGCTCCCTCATCCACAACACCATCCCATTCGTCTGGCGCCTCCACTACGGGATCTTCGACAAGCTCTTCCGCGCCTACGAGGATTTCGGAGTGCCCCAGGCGCAGTTCATCGGATACTGGGACGCCCCCGCCGCCGTCCAGGGCGCCAGGGACATCTACGTCTCCGCCTATCGCCATCCCAAGGGCGGGAAGGCCCTCCTGGTCGTCGGCCACGTCGGCAAGCCACACCTCGACCAGACCTTCCAGATCAAGCCCGACCTCAAACGCCTCGGCCTCGCAAAGATCTCCCGCGCCACCGACCTCATGACCGCCCCCGACCCCGACTACCAGTGGCTCTTCGAACAACGCCAAAAGCACCGCATCCCCGTTTCACGATGCCCCCTCGCTCTCGGCGACTTCGGCAGCAAGGTCGTCGCCACCTCCCCCGACGCCGTCACCCTGAAGCTCGACCACCACTGCTTCTCTCTCGTCCTCATTGAGGAATAGCCCCGCGCTCCCGATGAGCGCGGCGCGGGGGGGTGCGGGGGGCGTGAGCCCCCCGTCGTTTGCATGGCTGGATGAAGGCGCCAGCCCACCCGCGCACTTTGGCCCGCGGGGCAAGCCCCGCGGCACACGCCGCCCATACATCGGGGCCCGCTCACATTCGCCGCAGCACCCATCCCGCCCCCGTAGAGCGGCGGGGGGGGGTGCGGGGGGCGTGAGCCCCCCGTCGTTTGCATGGCTGGATGAAGGCGCCAGCCCACATATTTGCCCCGTGCCGCAAAGCCAACC
>JAEEXV010000194.1 GCA_016287975.1 Lentisphaeria bacterium
CCCACACCGGTCTCATGGATCAACTCAGCTCCCTCAAGGGCAAGGCCGGGCACCTGATCCACTCCGATTTCCGCACCCTGGAGGTGCAGACGGTCCCGATGCCCGAAGGCGCCTGCTTCGTCGTCGCCAATTCGATGGTCAAGCACAACCTCACCAACGAATACAACGAACGGCGGGACGCCTGCGACCAGGCCGCCCGCCTCCTCGGCGTCCCCGCCCTGCGCGATGTCACGCCCGCTCAGCTCGACGCCGCGCGTCCCCGCCTGCCCCCCACGGTCTACCGCCGCGCCGCCCATGTCGTCGGCGAAATCGCACGCGTCGAGGCTGGGCGCGCCGCCCTTGCGCGGGGCGACCTCAAGGCCTTCGGCGCGCTCATGAGCGAATCCCATCGCTCCAGCCAGGAGAACTTCGAGAACAGCTGCCCTGAAATCGACACCCTCGTCAAAATCGGCGCCACTCTGCCTGGATTCCTCGGCGCACGCATCTCCGGCGGCGGCTTCGGCGGCATCAGCGTGCATCTCGTCGAACGGGACGCCGCGCCCGCCTACCAGGCCGAACTCGCGCGACGCTACCGCGCCGCCACTGGCCGCGACACCGCCACCCTCATCGCGACCGCCGCCGACGGCGCCTGCCTCTGGCGCCTATAGACCCCCATTTCCACACTCATCCCGATCCCCCAGTCCTCCCCTATGTTCGAATCACTGACCGAAAAACTCCAGTTCGCCTTCCGCAAACTCACTGGCCAGGCCAACCTCTCCGAGAGCAACATGGCCGATGCGCTCGGGGACGTCAAGACCGCGCTGCTCGACGCCGACGTCAACTACGACGTCGCCACCCAGTTCATCGACCAGGTCAAGTCGGAATGCATCGGCCAGGAAGTCCTCAAGAGCATCACCCCTGGACAACAGGCCGTCAAGATCGTCTATGACGGCCTCGTCAAGTTCATGGGCGAGGAGGCCGCCGAACTCAATCTCGCGCCCCCCGCCGACGGCTCCCCCGCCGTCATCATGCTCTGCGGCCTCCACGGCAGCGGCAAGACCACCACCACCGCAAAACTGGCGCTCTATCTGGTGAAGAAGTTCAAGAAGCGCCCGCTGCTCGCTGCCTGCGACTTGCAGCGCCCCGCCGCCATCGACCAGCTCGAGGTCCTCGGTCAGTCCCTCGCACTCCCCGTCTACGCCGACCGAAACACCAAGGATGTCGTCGCCGTCGCCACCGCCGCCGTCGCCGCCGCCCGCCAGAAGAACTGCCCTGTCGTCATCCTCGACACCGCTGGACGCCTCGAAATCGACGAGGCCCTCGTCCACGAACTCGAACAGGTCCGCGACGCCACCCACCCCCAGGAGATCCTGCTGGTCGCCGACGCCGCGCTGGGCCAGGAGGCCGTCTCCGTCGCCCGCCATTTCGACCAGGCCCTCGCCGTCACCGGCATCATCCTGACCAAACTCGACGGCGACGCGCGCGGCGGCGCGGCCCTCTCGATGCGCCACACGACAGGCAAGCCCATCAAGTTCGTCACCACTGGCGAGCAGCCCATGGACCTGGAGGCCTTCCACCCCGACCGCATGGCCTCCCGCATCCTCGGCATGGGCGACATCCTCACCCTCGTCGAGCGCGCCCAGCAGGAGGTCACCGAGGAGGAGGCCAAAAAACTCGAGGAGAAGGTCCGCAACGCCACCTTCGGCTTCGACGACTTCCTCACCCAGATCGGCCGCATCAAGAAGATGGGCGGCATCCTCAGCATGCTCAAATTCCTCCCTGGCGTCGGGCAGCTCCCGCCCGAGGTGCTGGACGAAAAGAACTTCAAGCGCACCGAGGGCATGATCCGCAGCATGACCCCTTCCGAGCGCAAGCTCCCCGAGACCATCAACGCCAGCCGGCGCTCCCGCATCGCCAAGGGCAGCGGCACCGCCCCCGCCGAGGTCACCGAGCAGATCAAGGTCTTCATGAACATGCGCGAGATGATGTCCCGCATGAGCCGCGGCAACTCCCTCGCCATGCTCGGCTCCCTCTTCAGCGGCAACGGCATCGCCGACCTCGCCAACATGATGCAGGCCTCCTCCGCCACTGGCCCCGCTGCAGGATACGCCTCCAACGGCACCTCCCACGCCGCCGCCGCCGCGCGAAACCGCGAAAAAGCCAAAAAGGACGCGCGCCGCAAAATGGCCAAGGAGGCGCGCAAGAAGAACCGCCACCGCTAAACCACCTTCCCCCATGCCCGTCAAACGGATCATCCTTCTCGCCCTTCTCGCGCTGCTGCTCGCGTCCCCCGCCTGCCGCCAGATCAGCCCGTCCGACGAACTTGACGGCGTCCTGGAATCGCGCAACTACCCGCAGAGCATCGAACTGGAGCGGGCCGCCCGCAAGCGCGCGCTGGACGCCGAGGTGCGGCGGCGATTCCGCCTGGTGCGCGGCCTGATCCAGGCGCGCTCGTTCGAGCGCGCCGAGGAGATCCTGGCGACCATGGGTGCGCTCACGGAATACCAGAACGAGATCGACGACCTCAAGAAACTGCTGGAACTCGCGCGCAACATGGGCGTCAACGAGACCGCGCTGGCCATCGACCAGCAGCGCATCATCAACGAGGCCTCCGACCTCAACGTCCTGCCGCAGACCTACGGCCGCATGGTGCAGATCTCCCCCGACCTGGAGCCCGTCGCCCTGCCCGAGGGACCTTTGGATCGGCTGCTGAAGAAGAAGATCACCCTGAAGGTGACCAACATGCCGCTCGCAAACCTGGTCATGCAACTGCGTGAACTGGCGGGGATGAACTTCTCGGATCCGATGAACGTGATCTTCAGCGACGCCGCCGTCAAGGGCAAGACCGTCTCCTGCAACTTCCAGGACGTGCCGCTGCGCGACCTGCTCGCCTACCTCTCCAGCAACCTGGGCGTCGCCTTCAATGTCACTGAGAACCTCATCTGGGTCACCGCCGCCAAGGCCACCAACGGGCAGCAACTGGAGACCCGCTACATCCGCCTGCACTATGGCCTGACTCCGAAGGTGCCGGCGGGCATCGGCGTCACGGGCAAGACCCAGTTCGCCTCCGGCACCGAGGAGGACAAGGAACTCGACACCGCCCTCAAGGCCTTCTTCGCCAAGACCACCACGGGTGGCTCCTACCAGCTCTTCCCCCTGCGCAACCTACTCATCCTCAGGGATACCCGCGAGAACCTCCGCGAACTGGAGAAACTCGTCGCCGCCCTCGACCGACCGCCGCTTCAGGTCGTCATCGAGACCAAGTTCATCACCGTCAGCCAGAGCGACCTGCGCGATGTCGGTGTCGAACTCACCAAGGCCCGCGGCGGCCAGGCGGGCGCCGCGATCGAACCCAACCACCAGACCAACGCCAACCTCTCCAATTTCTTCACCCAGCTCGGCGCCATCTCCAGCGGCAACGCCACCGGCATCGGCGCCCTCACCCTGAGCGGCGTCCTCGGAAACCGCTCTTTCGACGCCGTCCTCTCCGCCATCGAAAACAAGGCCAGCAGCGTCTCCCTCTCCGCACCTCGCCTCGCCGTCTCCAACAACAGCACCGGCCGCATCCGCAAGGGAGACACCCTCTATTATTTCCAGGAATACGGTCTCCAGACCATCAACAACGGCGACCAGGGCACCTCCCAGATGCTCGTCCCCAAGGGCAAACCCACCACCCTCCCCCTCGGCATCACCTGCGACGTCAAGGTCAACATCGGCAACGACCACAAGACCGTCAGCCTCGGCCTCAAGCCCGAGATCATCGACTTCATCAAGTGGGAGGACTATACCTCCACCGACACCGAGACCATCGGCAAGACCACCAACACCTTCACCGCCGACATCCACCTCCCGCGCATCCACGAGCAAGCCATCTCCACCACCGTCACCATCCACAGCGGCGAAACCGTCGTCCTCGGCGGCATGGTTGAAAACGTCAAATCCCGCTCCGTCAAGAAAATCCCGTTCCTCGGCGACATCCCCTTCCTCGGCTTCCTCTTCCGACATACCACCTACCTCGAAACCCCCACCAACCTCCTCATCTTCGTTACCGCCACCGTCATCAATGAAAAGGGCGAGGCCGTCATCTATGTCCCGCCACCGACCATCACCGCCGAGGATCTCACCCCACTCGCCCCCATCCCCCCCGCCGAATCCGACGAAAAAAACACCGCCCCCGATAAATCCGCAAAGCCTGACGCCCCCGCAGCCCCGGCAGCGGTGCCTGCCTCTTCCAAGCCCGCCGCCCCCGCGCCCGCCGCGCCAGCGCCCGCCAAGCCCGCCGCGCCAGCGCCCGCCGCCCCAGCGCCCGCCAAGCC
>JAEEXV010000195.1 GCA_016287975.1 Lentisphaeria bacterium
CCCGCCGGACACTCGTCAAAGCCCGCGCCCAGCGCCGCCACGCACGCCATCAACCACACCATCATCCAACGCATCGCATGCTCCTCCCGGTTTTGCCCCCCAAAATCTGTCATCGGCATTATTGTAATCACCGCAAAGCGCCAATTCTATCAGGAAAATCCCGATTCTTTGCAATATAGTACGAAAATGCCGCGACCCCAGACCCCAGACCCCAGACCCATCGCGACCCCAGACCCCAGACCCCAGACCCATCGCGACCCCAGACCCCAGACTTCAGACCCATCGCGACCCCAGACCCCAGACCCCAGACCCCAGACCCATCGCGACCATAGACCCCAGACTTCAGGCCCCAGCGTTCTGTGCCCGCCCTTGGGCGGACGGTGGAGATTTTGCGGGGCCCTCAGTAATACATGAAAAAGAAGGAGCCAGAGGGGTAGATGCCCTTTGCGTCCTTCAACTGCGCCTCGGCGAGCGGTTCCGCGTGGCCGTCGAGGAAGGCGGCGTTGGCCTTGCCCAGATGGCGCATGTGGTAGGCGCCGCTCAAATTGTACTGGTACGTCCAGTACTGGCAGTCGGAGGTCTTGTGCCGTGTGTCGATGAAGGTCGCGATGGTCCCAGGGGTGTTTTTGGCGTTCTTGAAGAGGTTGTTTCCCTTGCGGTAGTTCACGAAGCCCTCGACCTTGTAGAAGGCGCCGATGTACGGATAGCCATAGACGTAGTTGCCGTTGCTGTAGGCGTTGGTGGGGGCGGTGGGGCTGACGGGGAAGGCGTCGCAGAAGAACATCTTCGTGCTCAGGTTCGGCTGGTATTCGAGGAAATGCCAGACCCACAGGTGCAGTCCCTTGGCGGTCTGGTTGTTGATGTTGCTCACGATGAAGTCGTCGCTGTCATTCACATACATCTGGAAATAGAGCATCAACTGCTTGTGGCGGTTGGTGCAGGAAATCGCCTTCGCCTTGGCCCGCGCCTTCGACAGCGCAGGCAGCAGCATCGAGGCCAAAATGGCGATGATCGCGATCACGACCAGCAACTCAATCAGGGTGAAAGGGCGGCGCCAGGTGGAGGCGGACTGTGTTTTCATGTGTTTCTCTCCTTCCGAATGGGGAATGCAGGGGCTGGAAAACAGGATGGCGGACATGGATTCGGTCACGCGCTTATTTTACATCCGTTTTCCTTTTTTTACAAGGATAAAATTCTTTTTAATATGGACTATATTATAAAAGTGAGCGAGGGGTGGCGGAGGGCGGGCGAATAGGGAGAACGAAGATGGCAGCCAGGACACATTGCCTTCATCTGGGGTTTTATTCCGAAAGCGGGCTGATGAGCGCGCTGAAGAGCATCCATCTGCATGGCGCGACCCCTGTGGAAGACGTGCAGACGCGCGAGCACATCCATGACTTCTATGAACTGGTCGTGGTGGTGCAGGGGGACGGCTACCACTATCTGGACGGCACGGCCTTGCCGATTTCGCCTGGGCAGGTCTATCTGATTCCGCCAGGGCGACGGCACTATTTCGGCGGCTTCCAGAAGATCGTGCTGCAGAACTATCTGTTCGGGCGGAAGACGCTGGGGCTGTACGGGCGGGTGCTGCGGCTGCTGCCAGAATACATCGGGTTGTTCCGCAATGCCCCTGTCGCCCCCCTGACCACCCTGGAGAGCGCGGCGGTCTCGGAACTCGATTTGCTGCAGAACAGCATCGCCATCGAGGACCGACGGGGGCGGAACGCGAATCCACTGCTCCTCTTCTCCTATCTCGGCGAGACTCTGGGCAGGATTTTCGACGGCATGGCAAACCGCCCCGAACCTGACGCGCATCCATCCGCGAGCGGCGGCATCGCCGCCGTGGCCTCCTACATGCGGCAGAACTACGCGAAGGAAATCCATCTGCCCGAACTCGCACGGATCGCGCATCTTTCGGTCAGTGCCTTCCTTCAGCACTTCCGCCAGGAGTTCCACACCACGCCCGCCAAATGGCTCACCGCGCTGCGCCTGCGGCACTCCATGAAATTCCTCATGCAGCGGGAGTGGTCCGTCGCGGACACCGCCAATGCCTGCGGCTTCCGCGATCCGCTCTACTTCACGCGGCAATTCCACAAGTACCTCGGATGCACCCCCAGCGAATACCGGCGGCACGGCCAGGGACTCATCCAGCGCATCGAGGGGGAAAGCGTCTCCAACGACCTGTCGCTGCTGCTGGGAGAGGTCTGACCCCGCAGGACTATTTTTCGAGGACGACGATGGTGTAGATGGAGAAGAGGGAGGCGGGGAGGGTGGCGGTGACGGCGCCGTCCTTGCCGATGGAGAACGGGACGGGTTGGCGTCCCTGGAAGTCAGGGGAGACGGCGTAGGCCTGGCGGACCTGGAGGCGGGGGCGCTGGATGGTGAAGGTGATGTCGCGCGTGATCTTCGGGAAGGCGACCTCGGGGACGTCGGCGGTCATGACCTCGTTCCTGCCGAGGTAGGTGGCGCCTGTGCCGTTGAGGAAGTGGACGAGGAGGCGTCGGGGTTCGGCGTAGATGGTGGTGTAGACCTTTTCAGGGGCGTCGGTGGTCCAGAGACGGGCGTCGGCGAGCTGCCGCCCGAGTTCCTCGTGGAGGAGCGCGGCGAGGGCGTCGTCGCGCTCGAAGCCCCATTTGCGGCCGACGGAGCCCTCGCGGGCGTAGAGGGAGCCCGCCATCTGGATGGGGTTGTAGATCATGCGGCCCTTGCCGACCTTGCGCTCGATCCAGACGGGCAGGAGTTCCTTGCCGACGCGGGCCTTCCAGGGGCTGTCGGCGCGGCAGAGCGGCCTGGGTTCGTAGTAGGTGACGGGGGTCTTCAGCGCGACCGTGCGGCCGTCCTTCGCGACGAGTTCGCGGATGTTGCGGGCGGGGGTGACGCGGGTGCCGAAGCCGAAGACGTCGGCGAAGGCCCATTTGGCGCGGCGGTTGCCGACCTCGTCGAAGGTGCCTGCGATGTTGGCGAGGAGGACGGTGCCGCCCTGGCGGGCGAAGTCCTTGATGACGGCGGCCTGCGCGTCGCTCAAGGCACCCGAGGAGCCGATGGAGAGGACCTTGAAGCGCTTGAGGACATCGGGCTTGAGGCTGGTCTCGCCGATGATGAGATAGGGGACGTGCATTTCCTCGAGGGCCTGGGCGAGGCCGAAGAGCTCGGGCTCGAAGCCGACGCCGGAGTTCCAGTCGCGGCTGGCGCGGGAGAAGAAGAGCGCGATCTCGGCCTCCTCTACGGCGGTGCGGCGGTCCATGTTGTCGGGGTTTCCCGCGAAGGGCTGGAAGTCCTGCTTGCCCTTGGGGACGGGGAGGTGCGGGAGGAGGGCCTGCTGGCCGTTCATGTTGCTGAGGGCGTAGGCGAAGCTGCGCACGTCGGGGGCGTTGTTGTAGAAGATGCCCCAGACGGGCGCGCCGTAGGCGAAATGGAGGAGGTTGAAGGCCTTGCGGTAGGGGACGAGGGCGCGGGCGCTGGCGAGGGGGTTGCGGGTCATGACCTCGGTGCCGAAGATGTCGACGGCGCGGGCGAGTTCCTCCAGGTCGTGGCAGGAGTTGCCTCGGGGTAGGGAGGTGGTGAAGCCCCAGTGGGTGGTGTATTGCGAGAAACTCAGGTTGGGCTTGAGTTTCTGGAGTTCGCGGCGCGTCGCGACGAACCAGTTGGCGACGCGGGCGCGCTTCCAGGTGAACCACGCCTTGGAGATCGGGGCGGCGGGGTTCTCCCAGGACGGGTCGAGTTCGTTCATCGGGAGGAACCAGCCCGTGTCCGCGTGGAACTGGCGGCGGCATTCGGCGCAGACGCAGCCGCGCGCGAAGAAGTGCGCCTCGTCGATCTGGAAGCCGTCGACGCCGAGGCGCACGAGTTCCTTGCAGTAGTCGAGGAAGATGC
This sequence comes from Lentisphaeria bacterium, assembly GCA_016287975.1. Next base: position 3,874 of record JAEEXV010000195.1, read on the forward strand.
GGTGGAAGTCGGGGTTGGCGAGGCAGAGGCGCGGATTGGGGAGGCCCGTGGTGCGGTCGCGCTCGGTCTGGCCGATGCGCTCGGCGATGAGGCGGAAGCCGCTGTCGTTGTTCCAGAGCAGGGTGGCGTCGAGGTGGTCGATGACCTTGATGCCGTTTTCATGGGCGATGCGGACGAAGTCGCCGTAGTGCGCGGTGGTCTCGGGGGTGATGGCCTCGGGGTAGGTGTGGCGCGAGAGCAGCCCGCCAGTCATGACGGCATTGACGCCGATGGACTTGAGGTGGCTGAGGCGCGCCTGGCGGCGCGCGGCGTCGGCGGGGTCGGGGGGGGAATAGCCGCCGGTCTGGACGAGGTTGGCCTGGATGCGCCATGCGGTCTCGGGGGCGGCGGGGTCGGGAAGTTCGACGGGGGTCGGAGTGGCGCGCAGGGGGGCGGCGGTCTCCTGGCCGGGGATGGGGAGGGGGATGCGCTGGACGTCGCAAGGGAAGGTGTCGGCGGCGCGCCTCCAGGTCGAGTTGCGGTAGGCGATGTATGGCTCGAAGCCGTTGCGCACCCAGAAGGCGCGGCGGACAGAGAAGTCCTCGGCGGTGGCGAGGAGGAACTGGGTGGAGAGGGTGGAGAGGAGGAAGTCGCCCTTGAACTGGATGTCGAGGGTGCCGTTCTCGACCCAGAGGGCCTGGGCCAGGATGAGCGCCTCGCGCTTGGCGGCTGCATCGGGACCGACGGTCATGGGGGCGCCGTTCAGGAGAACCTGGAAGGAGTTGGCGTCGGCGCCGTAGTTGCCCGCGCCGACGGTGACGATGTGGAGGCCTGGAGGCAGGCCGCTGATGCGGAAGGTGCGGTCGCGGCCGACGACGTGGCTGTAGTAGGCGCCCGCGGGGGCCTGGGTGGAGGCGGCGAGGCCGCTGGCGTCCAGCCAGCCGTAGCCCTTGGCGGCGTCGAAGGGAGCGCAGTCGGCGTGGGTGTAGTTCGGGCCTGTCTTGGCGGCGCCGAAGGAGAACTGGCGCTCGGCGGGGAGGCGGCTGGTGTAGTGGAAGGCCTTGTAGGAGTGGAGGCGGGCGTAGTCGGCGAAGACGCCGTCGCGGATGACGAGTTTGGTGCCAGTGAAGGAGCCGTTCAGGGTGGTCTTCATCCGCATGACCAGCTTGTCGCCGTCGCGGCGCACTTCCCAGATGGCGCGGATGGCGTGCTGCTGCCAGCAGCTGAAATAGTCGGCGGGGCCCAGCGGGTTGAAGTCGAAGATGAGTTCCAGGCCAGGCTTCCTGACCGCAAGGAAGCGGAGGAGTTTGGGGCAGACAGGGCCGTCCTTCGTGGCGGCGGTGAGGGTGCCCTTGACGTGGTCGACGCTGCGCCCGTTGGTCGCATAGCCCTCGAACTCGGCGCCCTCGAAGAGCGCGTAGGGCAGGACGATCTCGATCGACTTTCCAGAATAAAGCGCGTCGGCGCCGTTGTAGGCGAGGAACGAGAGTTCGATGGTGTTGCCGTCGGCGGGGACGGAGACCTCCTGGCGGAAAAGCGAGGCGGGGTTCTCGCACCAGACCTGCGCGGTTTCGGCGTCGGAGGCGGCCTTCGCGTCGGGCGTGAAGTCGCCCTTCTCCAGCACCCTCGTGGTGATGGATTCGATGAAGGGCTTCCCGTCGCGGTCGATGCGGGAGCGGAGACCCTGCGTGTGCAAGGTGTATTTCGCCAGCAGCGAGGTGGCGAGGGCGAGGAACAGCAGGGAAGTCAGGCGGCGAAAAACAGTGGTCATAGGAATCGGGACGTGGAAAAGACGGACGTTTGCAAGGGGCGGCCTTCGGATGCGGCGCAGTCCAGAGAAGCCCAGACGGCAATGATGAAATATATCGCGCCGCGCGGCGGCGGACGGTGATATGTGATTTTTTGACAGAAAACGGCCAGGTCTTCAATTGGCGGAGGAGAGGGGCCGTGCAGTCACCGTCTGGGCGGAGTGGCGAAGCGGCATTACGTTATGCGCGGGGGCGGCACAGAAAATGAGGAGCAGGGAAATGGAGTATCGTGAGTTGGGGCGGACGGGCATTCGGGTGAGCGCGATCGCGCTGGGCTGCGAGGGCTTCGCGGGCAAGAGCGAGGCCGAGGCGCGCGCACTGATGGACTACGCGGTGGCGCACGGGGTCAATTTCATCGACATCTACAGTTCCGACCCCGCGTTGCGCTCTGCCATCGGCGCGGCGCTTCAAGGGCGGCGGAAGGATTTCGTGGTGCAGGGGCACGTGGGGTCCGTGTGGCGGGACGGCCAGTATGAGCGCACGCGCGACCAGGCGGCGGCGGCGGACTCCTTCGAGGATCTGCTGACCCGCCTGGGGACGGACCATGTGGAGGTCGGAATGATCCACTACTGCGACGAGGAGGCGGATTTCCAGCGCATCTTCGGGGCGGATGGCTTCATCCAGTTGCCGCTGGCGCTGAAGGCGGCGGGGAAGATCCGCGCGATCGGCCTCTCCAGCCACAATCCAGTGGTGGCCCGCAAGGCGGTCGAGACGGGGCTGGTTGAAGTGCTGATGTTCTCGGTCAATCCCTGCTACGATCTGCAGCCGCCAGACGAGGATGTCGAACGGCTCTGGGCGGACGAGACCTTCTCGCGGAAATACCATAACTTCAACCCCGAGCGGGAGGCGCTCTATGAACTGTGCGCGCGGCGCGGCGTCGGCATCGACGTGATGAAGGCCTTCGCGGGCGGCGACCTGCTGAAGGCGGAGCAGTCGATGTTCGGGAAGGCGCTGACGCCGCCGCAGGCGCTCGACTACGCGCTGAGCCGCCCCGCGGTGGCGGCGGTGATGGCGGGCTGCCGAAGCGTCGCCGAACTGGAGGCGGCGCTGGCGTGGTGCGACGCCTCCCCCGAAGCGCGCGACTACGCCGCGGTGCTGGCCTCGGTCGAGAAATGCTCGTGGTCTGGACACTGCATGTACTGCGGGCACTGCGCGCCGTGCCCGAAGGGAATCTCGGTCGCCAATGTCAACAAGTTCCTGAATCTCGCGCTGGCGCAGGGAAAGGTGCCTGAGACGGTGCGCGAACACTATCGCGCCCTGCCGCACCACGCCTCCGAGTGCATTGCCTGCGGAGCCTGCGAACGGCGCTGCCCATTCGGCGTGCCTGTGCGACAGAAGATGCAGGAGGCGGCGGAAATATTCGGGGCGTAGGTGACGCTGGAGGAGGGGCCAATTTTCGGGACCCCAGACCCGAGACCCCGGACCCTTCTTTCAGGACCCCAGACTTTAGACCCCAGACCCATCTTTCGGGGACCCCAGACCCCAGACCCATCTTTCAGGACCCCAGACTTCAGACCCCAGACCCATCTTCCAGGACCCCAGACCCCAGACCCCAGACCCATCTTTCAGGACCCCAGACTTCAGACCCCAGACCCATCTTTCAGGACCCCAGACTTCAGACCCCAGACCCATC
>JAEEXV010000196.1 GCA_016287975.1 Lentisphaeria bacterium
CGCGCCCGCCGAACCCGCGCCCATGGCGGCTGCGGCGCCTGCGGAACCCGCCGAGCCTGCCGCGCCGTCGGCGGAGGGCTGATTTTCCCCGTTTTCCCCGCCACTTTCCTGGAAGTTATCGCTTTTCTACAACACTGCGCCAGATGCGGTTCCGCCGTGCCTGGCGCAGTTATTGTTTGCGCATGGCCCCCTCCTCAACTCACCTGGGGCCACAAGGAGAGACCATGCGCAAAAACCATCCGTTCACGCTCACCGAACTATTGACGGCGCTTGCCGTCCTCGCCATCCTGGTCAGCATGCTGCTGCCCGCGCTCGCCAAGGCGCGCGAGAAGGCGCGCCAGGTCCAATGCCTGAACCACCTGCGCCAGCTCGCGTGGGCGATGCAGGGCTATGCCGACGACTGGCATGGACGCCTCGCCCCCTACGTCACCAACGCCCCGCGCGACGCCCATCCAGGCCTCAACTGGACCGCCTGGACCTTCCCCTACCACCAGAATCCAGGCATCCTCGTCTGCCCCGCCACCACCAGCGGCAAGCCCCCCGAGACCACTCCAGATGGATTCCGCAAATACGACGGCAGCTACGGCTGGAACTACGACGGCACCCAGGGCAACTGCGGCCCCCTCACCGCCCATGTCCGACAGCCCACCCGCAGCTATCTCGTCATGGATTCGGGCGACCCGTGCATCATCTACGGCGCCAACCACTGGGACAACCTCATGGAGGAACTCGACCTCGACTGGGATTCTGGCACCGAGGGCTGCAACCGACACCTCGCCCGTGTCAATGTCGCATTCGTCGACGGGCACTGCTCCGACCGCGCCCTCATCCCCTTCCTCGCCGCCCCCTGCAAATCCTGGGACCCGCCCTGGTGCATGGCCTGGGACAACGGTGAACTCCTCCCAGGCACCATCCCCTTCCCCGAACGCTGATCCCATCCAGTGTCAAAAGTCCAAGGTCCCGTCACCCCAGTCCCCAAGACCCCCCGTCCAAAGTCCCGTCCAAAGTCCAGCGTCCAGCGTCCAAAGTCCCGTCACCCCCAGTCCCCAAGTCCCCCGTCCAAGGTCCCGTCCAAAGTCCAGCGTCCAAAGTCCAAAGTCCCGTCACCCCCAGTCCCCAAGTCCCACCGTCCAAAGTCCCGTCCAAAGTCCAGCGTCCAAAGTCCAAAGTCCCATCACCCCAGTCCCCAAGTCCCCCCCGTCCAAAGTCCCGTCACCCCCACCCCAAGGATCCCCCCCATGTCCCAACTCATCCGTCCCTCTGGCGGCTACCGAAAAACCTACTCATTCGGCTACACCTGCCTGATCTACCATGCGACCTGCACCTTTTGCGGGCGCTTTTACGACCATCGCAACGATCCTCTGGGCAAGACCGCAGGGCAGATGATCGGGGCGGCCAGGAGCGCGCGTCAAAACATAGTCGAGGGCTCCTCACGCGCCGCGACCAGCACGGAAACAGAACTTCGCCTATATGATGTCGCGAAGGCATCATTGCAAGAACTCGCAGGCGACTATGAAGCCTTTCTGCTGCAGGAGCAAGCCATCCCGTGGAGTCAAAAGGAGCCACGGGCATTGGACTTCCAGCGCCTGGAACTCGCGCCATTTGACCCGCCCCGCGACGACGTCCGCCATGCGTTTGGCAAGTATTTCCTTGAAATGCGCAAAACCTTCGCGAAATGGATTGAATCCGAAGACCCCATCATGGCCTCCAATGCCATTTTGCTGACGATTGACCACGCCTCCAGACTACTGTCTGGACAAATCCGAAGCCTTTTCGAGAAATTCTGCAGGGAAGGCGGATTCACGGAACGCATGAGCAGAGCACGCATAGAGGCACGCAGCGCGGGCTCCGACGAGGCTGCGACACCGCGGTGTCCGATCTGCAACGGCCCGATGAGAAAAGTCATGGCGCACCGTGGAACCAATGCAGGCAATTTCTTTTGGGGATGCCTCAATTATCCACAATGCAATGGGACGCGGGTGATGGAGTGATGAAATGGGGGGATGGGGGATGGGACTTTGGACTTTGGACGCTGGACTTTGGACGGGACGCTGGACGGGGGGACTGGGGGACTGGGGGGATGGGACTTTGGACTTGGGACGCGGCGTTCTGTGCCGGCCCATTTTTGGGCCGGTCAGGGTGACGGGACTTTGGACTTTGGACGCTGGACTTTGGACGGGACGCTGGACGGGGGGACTTGGGGACTGGGGGGATGGGACTTTGGACTTTGGACGGGACGCTGGACTTTTTGTGACACAAATCCAATTCGTGTCGCGCAAAACCCCGAAAGGCATATATAGTATGGGATTGTTTCACAAGCGACACAAGGCACTTTTTTCGGAGATTATTCAGCGTCATGAGTCTTTTCTCGCGAATTTCCCAATGGTTCGGGAAAATCTTTGGGCAGGAGGATAAAAAAGTCGAAGTGACGGCCGCTCCTGCGCCGCAGGAGGGGCAGCCCAAGCCGCCTCGGAAGCGCCGCGAGCGCGGTCCGAAGCAGGAGCAGTCGAAGCGCCAGGAGCGCCCCGCGCCGCAGGCGGACACGACGGGCGAGTCCGGCTATGGCGAGACCAAGGCGCGCACCATCAAGGAGAAGAAGAAGGTCGGGGACTGGCAGGCGCCCGCGCCTGGCGCCGAGGCGGGCGCGACCTATTTCCAGATGTTCCCCCTGGAGCGCGAGATCCTGCGCGCCGCGCTCGACGACCTCGGCTTCGTGAAATGCACGCCGATCCAGGCCTTGGCGCTGCCCATCGCGATGGAGGGCAAGGACATCGCGGGACGCGCGCAGACGGGGACAGGGAAGACCGCCGTCTTCCTCATGTCCATGCTCCACGAGTTCCTCAACTCCACCGTCGAGCGCAAGCTCAACCAGCCCTTCGCGCTGGTCCTCGCCCCCACCCGCGAACTCGCCCTGCAGATCGCGAAGGACGCCGAAAACCTCAGCGTCTACACCCGCCTGCGCACCGTCGCCGTCTTCGGCGGCATGGACTACGAGCGCCAGCGCCGCCTGCTCCAGGCGGGCTGCGACCTCGTCGTCGCCACCCCGGGGCGCCTGATCGACTACCTCCAGAAGCGCGTGCTCGACACCTCCGCCCTCAAGGTGCTCGTGATCGACGAGGCCGACCGAATGCTCGACATGGGCTTCATCCCCGATGTCAAGCGCATCATCAACTACCTCCCGCGCAACGAGGAGCGCCAGACCATGCTCTTCTCGGCGACGCTCTCGAAGACCATCATGGACCTCGCCGCGCGCTGGATGCGCCCCGACCCCGCCGTCGTCGAAATCGAGCCCGAGAAGGTCGTCGCCGAAGGCGTCAACGAGACCGTCTACGCCTGCACCGTCCGCGAAAAACTCGCGATCATGCTCTACATCCTGCAGCACGAGGACTGCGGGCGCGTCCTCATCTTCGGCAACCGCCGCTGCGATGTCGAGCATCTGCAGGATACCCTGCGCCGCTACGGCGTCAACTGCGCGCTCCTCTCGGGCGACGTGAGCCAGAACCGCCGCCTCAACATCCTCGAGGAGTTCCGCACGGGCCAAGTCAAGGTCGTCGTCGCCACCGACGTCGCGGGCCGCGGCATCCAGGTCGACGGCATCACCCACGTATTCAACTACGACCTCCCCTACGAGGCCGAGGACTATGTCCACCGCGTCGGCCGCACCGCCCGCGCGGGCCACCAGGGCCGCGCCATCTCCTTCGCCAGCGAGGACAACGCCTTCGTCATCCCTGAAATCGAAGAGTACATCGGGCGCCCCCTCCCCACCACCCAGCCCCCCGAGGAGATGCTCCAGCTCCCGCCCCCCGTCCAGGGCTTCACCCCCGCCAGGCACGAACACGCCCGCAAGGACTTCGGCGACCGCCGCGGCGGACGACCGCCCCGCGGCTCCTTCGGCGACCGCCGCAACCGCGCCTCTGGACACCGCGGATAGCCCCGCGCCGAGCCATTCCTGGCTCGGCCTCCCCCCCTCCCGCCATGCCCGTAGAGATGCGCATCGGAGATACCGCCGCCCCCCGCGTCGGGGAGCGCCTGCCGATCGTCATCGTCCTCGATGCGCTGCGCAGCGCCTACAACACGGGCAACATCTTCCGCCTCGCGGACGCGGTGCAGGCCGAGGCCGTCTACGCCTGCGGCTACACCCCGTTCCCCCCGCACCCCAAACTCGCCAAGACCGCGCGCGGCTGCGACGAGACCGTCCCCTGCCGACACTTCGACCGCGTCGCCGACGCGCTCGACGCCCTGCGCGCCGAGGGCCGCGCCATCTACGCGGTCGACACGGTCGTCGGCGCGCAGTGCGTCTGGGACGCGCGTCTGCGCTTCCCCGCCGCCCTCGTCTTCGGCAACGAGGCGCTCGGCATCTCCTCCGAAGCCCTTTCCCGCTGCGACGGCTACCTCCAGCTGCCCGCCAACGGCCTCAAGAACTCCATCAATGTCGGCAACTGCGCCGCCGTCGTCCTCTTCGAGGCGCTGCGCCAGCACCGACATGGCACCCACACCCCAGGAGCCCAGCCATGATCAACCGCATCCTCGTCTTTTTCATCTACTTCTTCGCCCGCATCGCCGTCTGGCTGCGCTACAAGGTCACCGTCAAGGGGCTCGACGAGGTCCTGAAGAAATATCCCGACGGCAAGGGCATCCTCTTCCTGCCGAACCACCCCGCCCTGATTGACCCCGTCATCATGGCCACCGTCCTCTGGAAGCACTTCCACCCGCGCGCCCTGGTCGTCGAAAAGCAGATCAAGGCCTCCGTCCTCAAGTACTTCTGGCAGCGCGTGCGCATCCTGCCGATGCCCGACATGGGCGTGACCGGCATGGCAGGCCACGACGCCGTCGTCGAGCAGATCACCCGCTGCATCGACGCCCTCAAGGCAGGCGACAACCTCCTCTTCTACCCCGCGGGCCGCATCTACCGCTCCAAGGTCGAGAAACTCCGCGGCAACGGCGGCGTCGCCCGCATCCTCCAGGAGGAGCCCGAGACCAAGATCGTGCTGGCGCGCACCTCGGGCCTCTGGGGCAGCGACTTCGGGCGCGGCAAGGGCTACCAGATCACCTTCGGCCAGACCCTCAAGCGCCACATCAAGCACCTCCTCCTCGGCGGCATCTTCTTCATGCCCAGGCGCCACGTCACCATCGAATTCGCCCCGCGCCCCGACGACCTGCCCTCGGGCGACGACAAGGAACTCCTCAACCGCTACCTCGAGAACTTCTACAACGGCGCCATGCGCCCCAACACCTACGTCCCCTACACCTGGTTCGAAGCCCAGGGCCCCCGCGTCGTCCCCGAACCCGAAAACTACAACACCGCCGAGGACACCTCCCGCGTCCCCGAGGAAATCCGCACCAAGGTCAAGGCGAAACTCCGCGAATACACCGACAAGCGCTTCATCCGCGACACCGACACCCTCGGCACCGACCTCGGCCTCGACTCCCTCATCGTCGCCGAACTCCAGCAGTGGCTCGCCAACGAGTTCGGGCACGACGTCCCCAGCCCCGAGAAGCTCCGCACCGTCGCCAGCCTGATGATCGCCGCCATCGGCGAAAGCGCGAGCGCCGAGCCGCTCTTCCCCGTGCCCCCCAACTGGTTCTTCGACGATCCCGCGCCCGCCCTCGTCACCGACGCCAAGACGGTCCCGCACGCCTTCCTCATCAACGCCAAGGCGAATCCCGATCGCCCCGTGTGGGCCGACCAGCTCAAGGGCGTCTTCACCAACCGCAAGATGGTCCTCGCGGTCATGGCGCTGCGCCCCTCCATCGCCGCCCTGCCTGGCGACCGCATCGGCATCCTGATGCCCGCCACCACCATCGCCACCCTCCTCTACCTCGCCACCGAGTTCGCGGGGAAGGTGCCCGTGATGATCAACTGGACCGTCGGCAACCGCAACATGAAGCACTGCGTCAAGAACTCGGGCATCACCCACATCCTGACCTCCGAGGCCCTGATCGAGCGCCTCAAGGGCACGGGCGTCGACTTCAGCGGCCTCGAAGACGCCCTGCTCCCGCTGGAGAAGATCGCCAAGGGCGTCTCCATCTGGCGCAAGATCTGGTCGCTGCTGATGAGCCGCCTCTGCTGGCGCAGCCTCTGGAAGGCCCCCGTGCCCGAGACCGCCGCCATCCTCTTCACCTCGGGCTCCGAGAACATGCCGAAGACCGTCCCGCTGACCCACCGCAACATCATCAGCGACCTCGTCGGCGCCATCCCAGGCATGGGCTTCAGGCGCGACACCTGCCTCCTGGGCATGCTCCCCCCCTTCCACTCCTTCGGGCTGCTCCTCAACACCATGTTCACCTGCGTGACCAACATCCGCACCGTCTACCACGCCAACCCCACCGAGGGCGCCATGCTCGCCCGACTCATCGCCGCCTACAAGGTCTCCTTCTGCTGCGGCACCCCGACCTTCGTCGGAAACATCCTGCGCAACGGCACCCCCGAGCAGCTCGCCTCCCTCGTGTGGGTCGTCACGGGCGCCGAGAAGTGCCCGCAGAACTTCCTCGAGCTCATGCGCGAAAAGGCCCCCAACGCCAAACTCTACGAAGGCTACGGCATCACCGAATGCTCCCCCGTCGTCTCCCTCAACCAGCCTGGCCACACCAAGTTCGGGACCATCGGACGCCTCCTCAACTGCTCCGAGGGCTTCGTCGCCGACGAGCAGTGCACCCGACGACTCCCCCCCGACACCACGGGAATGCTCCTCGTCCGCGGCACCAACATCTTCTCAGGCTACCTCAACTACGACGGCCCCTCGCCCTTCGTCGAACTCGAAGGCAAGACCTGGTACCGCACGGGCGACCTCGTCCAGATGGACTCCGAGGGCTACATCACCTTCAAGGGGCGCCTCAAGCGCTTCGTCAAGGTCGGCGGCGAGATGGTCTCCCTCCCCGCCATCGAGGAGGTCCTCCTGGAGAAATACCCGAACCCCGCCCTCGACCGCGGCCCGTCCCTCGCCGTCGAGGCGCTGGGGGACGACGCGGACCCGAAGATCACCCTCTTCGCCACCATGCCGCTGGAGCGCGAGGAGGTCAACGCCACCCTCCGCGCCGCGGGCTTCTCCCCCATCCAGTCCATCCGACAGGTCGTCCTGCTCCCCGAGATCCCCTGCCTCGGCTCAGGCAAGACCGACTACCGCACCCTCAAGCAACACCAGGCATAAGCAACCCGCCAGACCCAAGGATCCACGCCATGCTGAAAACCTTCCTCTGCCTCGCCGTGCTCTTCGCCGCCTGCAACCTGCCCGCCCGTGAGGTCCGCCCCGCCGCCAAGAAGGCAAAGGCCCCCAAGGCCAGGACGGAGAAAGCCGCAGTCAAACTCCCCGCCGCCGTCCCCGCCCCCGACCGCGACTTCGGCATCGCCGTCCCCGCGGGCACCTCGCGTGGCGCCTACGCCGTGAAGGACGGCAAGGGCCGCGACGTCCTCGTCATCCTGCTGATGGACGACGCCAACCGCCGCGTCCTGCAGATCGACGCCGAGACGGGGCTTTGCGACATCATCCCCGTCCCGAACAAGAGCCCCGACGCGGTCTACTCCTCGATCCTCGCCTCCAACGGCCGCATCTACTCCGTCTTCGGCAACCAGTTCAACGAGTACAGCCCCGCCGAGAAGAAGTTCACCTACAAGCACCGCACCATCGACCTGGCCACCATGGCCCTCCACGAGGCGCCCGACGGCACGATCTGGGGCATCTGCTATCCCAACGCCGACGTCTTCTCCTACCAGCCCAGGGGGCAGGTCTTCACCGACTACGGCCGCGTCAACAAGGAGAACTGGCGCCAGTATCCGCGCACCATCGTCGCCGCCCCCGACGGGTGGGTCTACGCGGGCATCGGCAACACCACCGCCCAGTGCGTCGCCCTCCACCCCGCCACCAGGAAGTCCCATGTGCTCTTCACCAAAGACCGCCCCGCCCGCTTCTCCCCGCTGGTGAGCCTGCACAAGGACGGCACGGTCAGCTGCCAGTTCGGCAAGCAATGGTACACCTTCCGCGACGGCAAGGCGACCGCCGTCGCCGCCAAGCCCAAGTCCCCCGTCGTCGCCAATCCCCGCACGGGCTCGCAGGGGCTCGTCTACACCCAGTTCCCGTCTGGACGCCAGCTCCTCAACCTCGACGCCGCCGCAGGGATCTTCACCGTGCGCGACAAGAACGGCCAGACCCGCAGCGTCAAGTTCTCCTATCCCAATGTCGGCGCGCCCGTCATGGACCTCGCCGTCAACTCCGACGGCCTCGTCGCCTGCGGCGGCGGCTTCCCCTTCTTCTTCGGCACCCTCGACCCCAGGACTGGCAGGACCGACCGCTGGTTCTGCGACGTGCAGTGCAACGCCCTGCGCGCGCTCGGCAAGGACTTCTACATCTGCGGATACACGGGCGGCATCCTCATCAAGTTCGACCCGTCCAAGCCGTGGAATGTCCCGCCCATCCTGAGGAACCGCATCAACAAGACCAAACCTGGCCAGAACCCCGTCGTCTACGGAAACTGCCGCCCCGACCTGCTGCGCCCGCATGACCTCACCTTCACCCCCGACGGCAAATTCTACCTCGCAGGCGGCACCCCCGCCTACGGCGCCACTGGCGGCGGCATCGTCCTCCTTGAACTCGCCTCGGGGAAATACGAGGTCGTCCCGCATACGCGCCTCGCCAAGGACGAATCGCCCGAATCTCTCGCCGTCCTCGACAACCGCCGCCTCCTCGTCGGCACCACCATCCACGCAGGCTCTGGCGGCGAGATCAAGGCCACCTCCGCCTCCCTGCTGCTCTTCGACCTCGCCGCCCGCAAGACCCTCTGGATCTCCCGCGCCCTCGGCAAATTCGACTCCGTCATCGGCCTGGAGGCGGTCTCGCCCTCCCGCGCCCTCGCCCTCACCAACGACAAGCGCCTCGTGCTCTTCGACGTCGACACCCAGAAGGCCGTCGCGCAGCAAGACCTTTCCGCCGCGGGCGACTTCCCGCGCGGACAGGGCTCCAAGGTCCTCGTGCGCCACCAGGGCAGGTTCTATCTCGTCTTCAGGCACGGCTTCGCCCTCGTCAACCCCGACACCTGCCAGATCACCCGCCTCTGGAAGACCAAGGCCGCCGTCCAATGCGGCGGCGCCTTCCACCAGGACCGCACCTATTACATCGGCGACGACCGCCACTGGCACGAGGCCATCCTCAAATAAGCCGCCTCCGCCCCGCAGAGCGCCTCCCGCTTCCGCCCCGCCCGCGCAGAGTGGGCCGCAGGGCGCCAGCCCTGCGTCGGGCAGGGGGTTCGGGGGGCGGCAGCCCCCCGTCGTTTGCATGGCTGGATGAAGGCGCCAGC
>JAEEXV010000021.1 GCA_016287975.1 Lentisphaeria bacterium
CCAGACCCCAGACCCCAGACCCCAGACCCCAGACCCCAGACCCCAGACCCCAGACCCCAGACCCATCGGTAAGCCGAGCGTTCCGTGCCGCCCCATTCTTGGGGCGGGGAAAGCCCCAGGTCTCTGGGACTTTGGACTGGCCGCGGCTATGCGCGGGAGGCGAGCGACGCCGTCGATTCGCGGTGGACGAGGCGCGGAGAGACCAGGGTCTGGACGGCTGGCGAGGCATCTCCCGCCAGCCGCCGGTCGAGGATCCGCTCTACCTCGACCGCCCACTGGCCGATGTCCTGGTCGATGCTGGTCAGGGACGGCTGGAAGAATTCTCCCTCGGGGATATTGTCGTAGCCGATGATGCTCAGATTCCCAGGCACCTGGATCTTCAGGTCGTGGCACGCCTTCAGTGCGCCCAGCGCCCCAAGGTCGGTGTCGCAGAACAGGGCGGTGAAGGAAAGTCCGCGCTCCCCAAGATGCCGCTTCAGGGCCTCGTAGGCCTTGGCCGTCGAGTTCTCCCCGCTCAGCGTCCCCGCGTCGATCACCACGCCCTCCAGCCCCGCCAGCGTCAATTGGCGCAGAAAGGCGCGACGGCGCGTGACGGCGCTGTGGAAATGGGGCAACGACTGCAGGAAGGCGCAGCGCGAATGCCCGTTTCGGATGAGCCAGTCCGCCGCCATCGCCCCGCCCAGTTCATTGTCGGTGCAGACCGCGTCCATCGGCAGCGGCTGCGGCAGCATGTCGACGAAGACGATGGGCAGGCGGATGTCGAGGATCTCCCGCAGGAAGGCAGGCGTGAAATCCTGGTTGAAGTTGAAGATCACCGCCTCGACTGGAGCCTTCAGGCACGATTTGTCGAAGGACAGCGTCTGGTGGTCGTACGAGATGTGGCGCAGACAGTATTTCCCGCTGTTGAAATGCCGCTCGAAGGCATCCAGGCTCATGCTCGCGAAAGTGGACGCATAGTCCGAATCGATGTACACCACGTGGCGGCGGGCGCCGTCCCCAGCACGACGCGTCCCCCGCCCCACGCTGCTTTCCACCAGCCCCTCCTGCTGCAACTGCCGCAACGCACGGGTGATCGTCACCTGGCTGACCTGGCAGTGCCGCATCAACTCCCGCACCGATTTCACAGGCTCCCCAGGCCCCAACGCTGAAATCTCCTCCTTCAGAGTCTGGTAGACAATCTCATACTTCTTCGGCTTGGACATCGTGCGGCAAAAAAAACAGTTCGGCCCCAAAACACCGCCCCGCCGCGGCAGCGAAAGGCGCCGACACGGCACGGACTGCCCCCCCAACAAAGAAAACAACTGCGCGAAGAGGGAAAGCACGCTCCCCGCCTCGCCTTTTACTATAATGCCTAATTGACGGTCGGCTAATTATAGACACAATTTATCATTATTACAAAATATTGTGTTCTTTTATTGGCTATTTGTAACTTTTATAAAAGATACCATTTGAAATGTGTTTAAAATGGGTTATAGTAAGTTTCACTGGTCGTTTGGAAACCACCAATTCAGGGGATCGACACATTTTCATGAAGCCCGCGGACGACAATACCGCGCCGCCGCAAGGCGGCGGCCTGACCCTTCTCCAGAAACTTGGATACGGCATCGGCGCGATGACGGAGAACAACATGCAGAATGCGGTCTCCAACTTGACGATGCCGATAATGAACGACCTGATGGGGGTGAAGTCGGTCTATCTGGGCTATGTCGCGGCCATCGGGCGGGTCTTCGACTCGATCACCGACCCGCTGATGGGCTACATCTCCGACAAGACGCACGGCCGCTGGGGCCGTCGAAAGCCCTACATCCTCTCTGGCTCGGTGCTGGCGGCCGTGGCGTTCTTCTGCGTATGGCTCTTTCCGCTGTCGGGCTGGAGCGGCCACCGCCTGCTGTACTATTTCCTGGCGATGTCGCTCGTCTACTACCTCTGCACGACCATCTATTGCGTGCCGTATATCAGCTACGGCTACGAACTGAGCCAGGACTACCACGAGCGCACGCAACTGATGGGCTTCCGCATGTTCTTCGTCAGCCTCGGCAATGTCCTGCTGCGATGGGTGTATTGGTTCACGCAGCGCCGATGCTTCTCGAACACGCTCCAGGGGATGCGGGTGGCGGCGCTGGGGCTTGGAGCGCTCTTCGTCCTCTGTGCGCTGGGGCCGCTCCTGCTCACGGGGCGCGCCGCCGCACCTGAACGGCGCGAGGCCAGGCTGAAACGCATCCGCCTGGCCGACATCGTCTCGGTCTTCCGCGTCCGCCCCTTCCGCTGCGTGGCGCTCTGCCTCGCCCTGGGCGTATTCGGCGTCATCTCCATCAGTTCCCTGAACTTCTACATCATCATGTACTATGTCTGCAACGGCGACAAAGGCTTCGGCGGAACCCTGCTGGGACTCAACGGCACCCTTGGCGGCATCCTGGGCGTCGCGTCCCTGCCGCTCATCACGCGCATCTCGCGTCGGCTGGGCAAGCGCCTGACCCTCGTCATCTTCCTGCTCATCGGCGTCATCGGCTCGGCGCTCAACTGGATCCTCTACACGCCGAGGGCGCCATATCTCTCCGTGCTCCAGACCGTATTCTACACCCCCGCCCTGACGGCCCTGTGGATGCTGCTCTTCTCCATGATGGCCGACGTCTGCGACTACGACGAATACCACAACCATCTGCGCCGCGAGGGCATCTTCGCGGCCGTCCTGTCGTGGGTCGGGAAGGTGGGAATCACGCTCGGGGTGGTCGCGGGAGGGTATATCCTCGTCTGGACTGGATACAACCAGACCCCAGGCGCCGTGCAGACGGCACAGACTTTGCTGAACATGCGCCTGTACTATGTCATCGTGCCGACAGTGGGGCTGGCCCTGGCGGCGCTGGCCCTCGCGCCCTATGCGCTGGGCGCCCGCAAGGTCGCGGAACTCAAGGCCGCCCTTGCATCGCGCCGGGAACCGCAGCCCGCAGGAGGAGACGACCATGCAGTGGATTGAGCAACTCGCGGAACTCGCCCGCGCCGACGTCGCCGTCTGCGGCGGCGGCCCCGCAGGCGCCATCGCCGCCCTCTGCGCCGCCAGGCAGGGCGCGCGCGTCGTGCTGCTTGAACAGACTGGATGCCTCGGCGGCATGGCGACCTCGGGCCTGGTCCCCGCCATCATCCACCTCTCCGACCGCCAGCACTGGGTCGCAGCGGGGACACCCCTCGACATCGTCGGGAAAATGTGCGGGGAAATGGGCTGCGGCGCCCCCGACCCCATCTGGCAGGTCATCAACCCCGAATGCCTCAAGCGCCTCCTGGACGAGGAACTGAAGGCCGCAGGCGTGACCGTCCTTTTCGACGTCAAGGTCGCCGCCGCGCAGGTCGAGGACGGCCGCATCTCCGCCGTCGCCGTCGCTGGATGCAACGGCCTGAAGCGCGTCGCCGCCACCGCCTTCGTCGACGCCACTGGCGACGCCCTGCTGGCCAAGCTCGCGGGCGCCCCATGGGAATGCGGCGACGAGGACGGCCAGACGATGAGCCCATCCCTCTGCGTGCAGTACTCCAACATCGACATTCGGAAAGTGCGGGAGGCCGAACGCCGACACGAGGACGCCCCCACCCTCTGGATGCGGCACAAGGACGAAATCCCGCTGGAGGAATACCACCTCGTCGGAGTCTCCCTCTACGGCCAGGGCACTGGTTCAGGCAACCTCGGCCACACCTACGGCGTCAACGCCGTCGACGAGTTCGACCGCACGCGGGGATACATGCTGGGGCGGCAGGTCGCCCGCACCATCTGGGACTTCTACCGCCGCTTCGTCCCAGGATACGAGCGCGCGGACCTGACCGCCACCGCCGCGCTCCTCGGCGTCCGCGAAAGCCGCCGCATCCGAGGCGACTACGTCCTGACGCTCGACGACTACCAGGCACGGCGGCACTTCGAGGACGACATCGCCTGCTTCTACTACCCCATCGACATCCACGCCTCGTCGCTGGATCCCGAGGCGCAGAAGCAGGTCTGCGCCCGCATGCAGGGGACGGCCTACGCCGTCGGCGAAAACTACGGCATACCCTACCGTGCGCTGATCCCGCGCGGCCTCCGCAATCTGCTGGTGGCGGGGCGCTGCGTCTCCACCGATCGGAACATGGAGGCCAGCCTGAGGGTGATGAGCGGCGCGATGCTGACTGGCCGCGCCGCGGGGCTCGCCGCCGCCATGGCCGCGCGGCCCGCCTGCGGCGGCGAAGTCCGCGCCGTCCCCGTCCCCGACTTGCAGCAGGCCATCCGCGCCGACGGCGGCTACCTGCCCTCCCCCCAGCCGTGCTGATCCAGGCCATCCCCCGCCTTTCCGTCTCCATCCATCCCCCAACAGGAGTCCACATGAAAACCAAACATTCCTTCACGCTCATTGAACTGCTCGTCGTCATCGCGATCATCGCGATCCTGGCCTCCATGCTCCTGCCCGCCCTCGCCAAGGCGCGCGAAAAGGCGCGCCAGATCTCCTGCGGCAACCAGATGCGCCAACTGGGGACCTTCTCCATCCTCTACCAGCAGGACAACGAATACATCCTCCCCGCCTGCCTGAACGGCAACATGAGCTGGCGCCGCTATTTCCTGCCCTACGTCGACAACGCGCCCTTCGAGCGCTTCGCGGAGGACACCAAGTTCAAATACCACCTGCAATGCTCAGTCGCCCTCAACGAGTTCGGCGCCGGCTTCGACGGGCGCTCCTCCAGCTACATCCAGGTCGACCAGCCCCAGAACCCCGCCAAGGCCATCAACATCCAGCGCCTCGACACGCCCAGCAAGAAGGCCATCTACGCCGAATCCCGCGTCTTCCCGAACCCCAACCGTTTCGGAAACTTCATCGACGTCAGCGCCACCTACCGCACCATGCAGTATCCCTCCAACCGCCACAGCAACGGCACCAACATCACCTTCGCCGACGGGCACATGGCCTGGTACCGCTGCGGATGGGCCATTCCAGGCGGCAACGGCGCACTCTGGCCGTGGGGCCTCGACGCCGACACCTACCGCGACCTGGACTGCGGGCTCTAAGCCAGGCCCCACGCCTTCCACTACTCTTCGCCGGCCACGACGCCGAAACGGAGGACACCATGCAGGGACATCCATGCTTCCGCCTACACGCCGCGCTGCTGCTCGCCATCGCGCTGCATTGCGCCGCCACCGACTATTCCCACTCCTTCGCGGACGGGAAAGGCGACTGGAACGGCGTCGTCCGCGACGGGGCGCTGGTCCATGAAATGGGCGTCCACAAGCCAGGCAGCTATCTCGCCGCCGCCACCCCGCTCCCCGTCTCCCCTGGGGAGCGCTTCATCTACGAAGCGGAAGTGAACATCCCGCAGCCTCTTCGGCAAGGGGTCTACCGCCTGCAGGCGGTCTTTCTCAACGACCGCGGCGGCCTCGTGTCCAGCCATCTCTCCACCGAAAGCGCCGATTCCAGCCGCGCCTGGCGGCGGCTCTCCATGCCGCTGGCCGTCCCCGTCGGCGCGACGCGCCTGCAACTCCGCCTCGTCCACAACGGCGTCGGCCGTGTGCTGGTGCGGCGCGTGGCCTGCCGCCCGCCCGCGCCAGGCAGTTTCGACGCAGGGCGCTTCCCCGCCTACGCTGGCACCCTGGAAGAGCAGAAGATCCTCCAGGGGATGTCGCTGAAGACAGGCGGGGACATCCCCCCGTCGGCCCACCTGGACTATGACGACCGCCCCGCGCCGTCCCGCTATTCCGTGCGCTTCCAATGGGCGAACCCCGCCGAACGCCCCGCCAGCGGCACCGTGGAAAGCGCGCTGCCTGACCTGCGCCCCCCTGGCTCGCCGCGGCGCGCCGTCGCCTCCGTCAGCCTCTGGATGCGCGTCCACCATCGCGGCGCGGGGAAACTGCACCTGGACATCAGGTTCCGCGAATTGCTGTCGGGATACGGCGATGCCCAGAACCGCTGGACCGCCCGCATCCCGCTGGAGAAGTGCCCCCCTGGCGGCGCCTGGACCCGCTTCGAGTTCACCCCCGCCGACTTCCAGGCAATCCCAGGCAACTCCATGCCCGAGGCCTGGGGGCAGATCGAACCCGCCACCATCTTCTTCGATGTCGAAGGCCGCGGCGAAGCGGCATGGAGCCTCGCCGATGTCCGCGTGCGATACGATGACGGCGGCGAGGCCATGGCCTTCGCCGCCTGGCAGGACCCCCTCTGGTATTTCGGCCGCGCCGACGCGCCCGCCCCCATGCTCCCCGCCCTGGAGGGCAGGAATGTCCACGGCAGCGGCACCTATCTCCTTGAAACCGAGCGCGGACGGCGCAATTTCCAGGAGCTCAAGAAACTCGTTCCGAATCTCGCCTTCCAGCAGTACGCCTGCCTGCCAGAACTGCTCCGCGCCCGCGAATGGCTCCGCAAGTCGGGCATGACCGCCGGCTTCCAGGGAGTCGGGCCGTTCCTCTGGCAGCGCGCCGTGGAACTCGACGCCCTCGCCGCACCGCGCGATTCCTACCAGTTCCTCAATGAACGGCACCACAAGATGGACTATACCGACGACGCCTCCTGGCACACCATCTGGAAGGAGGTCGCAGGGCGCTTCGGGAAATACGGCATCCCCGAGTTCCAGACCATCGACAGCGGCTTCCGCGTCGCCGACGCCAAGGTCAACCGCAACGCACCCCGCATCCTGCGCCATGAGGACATCGGCATCGCCCCCCCTGCCGCCGCCGCGTCGCGCGCCCCCATCCACTTCTGGGACTACTTCGAATGGTATGCGGGCTTCCGCTGGACCCCCGCCGACCTGGGCTGGAAGACCTGGGACGACTACCGTGTCACGCCGCCCAATCTGGTCATGACCGCCGCCGCCTCCCCCCGCACGCGCCAGCGGGCATACCTCGACTTCATGCTTCGGCACTACGCCTTCCTCCGCTGGCACGCCGACGCCTCGAAGTCATTGGCGGAACAGGGCGTCCGATACATCCTGATGAACAACGGCGACGACTGGCGCAACGGCAACGACTGCATCGGGGCCGTCCGCCTGGGGCACCTCGGCGGCTTCGTCGAGGAGACATTCTTCTATCACCCCGCCACCGTCCTCAAGGCCTACCATCAGGCCGAGACCATGCGCCTGCTCTACGAAGGAAGCGGCCTCCACCACCGCCTCATTGCAGAATCGGGGAAAAACGGCCACAACCCCATCTACTGGGCGCCCGAATACTCTTACGCCGCAATCTTCGACATCGCCGCCGCGGGCAACTATGATTCGCTGGAAATCGACTGGCCCAGCGCCTGGATGGAGGTCCAGACCAGGCCAGAGAACCGATATGACTTCAACCGATACCTCGACTACCTCGCAAAATGCCTGGCCTTCAACCGCGCCCGCGCCGAACGGCCCCGCGTCCCCCCTGAAATGCGGCGCCTCCTCATTCTCCAGGAGACCCGCGCCTCCTATGCAGGGCCGCGCGCACGAGTGCTCGGGCAGACCCTCGAACGCGACAACTGGCCGTTCAGCCGAATCACCCCGCAACTGCTGGACGACGCGGTCCTGGACCGCGCCAGGATGATTGTCAACGACTGCTATGCGCTCACCCAGGCCCAGGCCGACAGGCTCGCCGCATGGGTCGACGCCGCCCCTGGGCGCATCCTCGTCCTCCACGGGGTCTCCGCAGGGCGCCGCATCGACGGCACGATGTGGTCCGAGGTCTTCGGATGGAGCAACACCACCATCAACGCGCCGAGGCTGTTCGACCGTTTCTTCGGCGCCCTCTCCTTCCGCAACGGCCACGTCGTCCCCGAACGCCCTGGCACCGTCGTGTTCAAAGACGCCTCAGGCGACCCCCTCCTCTGCTGCGTTCGGCGCCCCTCGGGCTCCATCGTCTGGCTCTATGCGATGCCCCCTGGAATGGACCGCGCCCGCGACTCGCGCATCCTCGCCTCCCTGATGCGGCGGCATGGCATCTCCCCCGTCGCCGAATCGACTGGCGACCTCTATGTCCGCAAGTACCTCCCAGGATTCGCGCAGGAGGACAAGACGGGGGTGATCTTCACCGCCTTCGCCCGCCAGGAACTCGACTCCTACAAATGGGTCTACGCCGCCCAGGACAACGGCCTCTATCCATGGCGCCTGCCCGAAGAACGGCGGCGCGCCGCCGTGGCCTTCGCACGCCCTGGCCGATACCGCCTCCTGGCCATGCTCTCCGGCAAGGAGCAGGCGGTGACGGTCGGAAAGGACGGAAAAGTCCCGCTTGAACTGGCAGGCGTCTCGGCGGAGGTCTTCTACCTCGTGCCCGAGGAATCCCGACAGCGCCTGGAGGGCCTCCGCGCCCATCGGAACTTCCTTCGCGAACACATCGTCGGGAAAATGCAGCCCGAATAGCCGCAAGAGCCGCCGCCAGCCCTGGATTCCATCCCATGAAGACCTCCGCCTCCACGCTCCTTGCCCTGCCCCTCCTTCTCTGCATCGCCGCATCCGCCGCCGTGCGGCTGCCGCACCTATTCTCGGACCACGCCGTCCTCCAGCGCAGTCCTCGCTGCGCCGTCTGGGGGCAGGCCGCCCCTGGCGAACGCGTCGTCGCCGCAGTCGCCGGAGCCACGGCGACCGCCACTGCGGACGCCGGCGGGGAATGGAGACTCTTCCTCGACCTGTCGAAGGCCACCGAGGGACCGCATCTTCTGACTGTCAACGACCAGACCATCCGCGATGTCCTGATCGGCGATGTCTGGCTTTGCTCAGGCCAGTCCAACATGCAGTTCACCATGCGCACGGAACTCGGGGTCGACCGCCAGCGCGGCGAGGCCCCGCGCCTGAAGGGCCGCCTGCGCTGCTTCTGCACCAGGCTGGTCGCCGCCGCCACCCCCCAGCGGGATGTCCCAGGCACCTGGTTCGTGCTGGATTCCAGGAACATCGATCTCTTCCAGGCCGTCTCCTACTATTTCGGACGCGAAATCGTCGAGCGCGCCAATGTGCCCGTCGGCCTGATCCAGTCCAGTTGGGGAGGCACCCCCGTCGAGGCCTGGATGGACCAGGAGTCGCTCGCCGCCTTCCCCGACGAGGTGGCACTCGGTGCCCAGCGCCTCCAGCGCTTCCGCGACTATCCCCAAATGGTCGAGGAGTATCTGCCCCGACGCGCCGCCTGGGAACAGCGCTTCGGACGCCAGGATCCGCCGCACACGCCGCCGCCACGCGACGCGGCCTGGCGGAAAACCCGCGAGGGCCTCCATCCTGGCTTCGGCCTCGTCTGGTTCCGCCGCACCGTGGTCTTCGACCAGGCCGAGGTCAGTCGCCCGATCCGCCTCCACTTCAGTTATCAGCACGCCCCGTTCTCGGTGTTCGTGGACGGACGTGAAATCGCCTCGCATTCAGTGCGGGACGCAGTCTGGAACAATCCCTTCATCTTCGACATTCCCCCGAACACGCTGGCGCCAGGCCCGCATGTCTTCATGCTCCGCTACCACGTCTCCTGCCAGCCCGTCGTCGAACTGCTCGCCACCTACCGCTTCGGCGCCCACGCCTTCCGCCTCGCCGAATGGGAGACCTATCGGGAACGGGACTACGGACGCCCCAGCGGCCCCGCCATGGCCGCCTACCCCAAAGGCCCAGGCACCCAGGTCTTCGACCGCAACCTGTTCCACCATCTCTACAACGGGATGATCCACCCCCATACGCCCGCCGCCATCCGCGGATTCATCTGGTACCAGGGCGAAAACGACGCGAGGCGCCCCCAGGTCTACGCCCGCGTCTTCCCCGCCCTCGTCACGGGATGGCGCCGAAAATTCCGCGACGAGGCGCTGCCCTTCCATTTCTGCCAGCTCCCCGCCTACACCGCCCGCGTCGCCGATGTGAATGCGACGGGCTGGGCGCCCCTGCGCGCGGCCCAGGACCAGGCCCTCGCGCTCCCGAAGGTCGGGCGCGCCATGCTCATCGACACTGGCGAGGCACAGGACATCCACCCCCGCGACAAGCGCCTGGCGGGCCTCCGCCTGGCCGCGCTGGCGCTCGACCAGGACTACGGCATCCCCACCCCCTGCCTCAGCCCCGTCGCGACCCGAGCGCGCCTCCAGGGCAACGCGGTCCGCGTCTCATTCCGGCACGCGCCGGACGGCCTCGTCCTCCGCCCGATTCCCGCCGAATACAACTGGAACAGTTCCAGCCCCCGCGAAGCGACCAGGCCGATGCTCCGTCA
This sequence comes from Lentisphaeria bacterium, assembly GCA_016287975.1. The sequence continues at coordinate 10,130 of JAEEXV010000021.1, forward strand.
TTCGCCGCAGGCACAGGTCGAGGACGTCGCGCTGCAGGATGCGGACGGCACCTGGCACTGGGCCGACGACGCCAGCCTTGACGACGACGAACTCGTCGCCTCCGCCAAGGCCGTCCCGCGCCCCGTCGCCATCCGCTACTGCTACGTGCCGTTCCCAATCCCGACGATCTTCTCCACTGCGGGGCTGCCCGCCGCGCCGTTCCAGTTGAAAGTGGAGGGGGCGCCTGCCGACGCCCGGCCCATGCCCGCGAACTGGGATCCCGACACGCTCTTCCAGATCCCCCGCGCGACCCCCGCCACTGGTCTCACCTTCCCCTTCCCCGTTCCCGCGAACATCCGCCCCGTCCTGCTGGAAGGGCTGCCCCACCGCGGCCGCCCGACCCGCTTCTTCGCCTGGGTCGGGCTCCCGCCGCCTGGCGCCCCCAGACCCGCAGGCCGACGCATCCCTGGAGTCGTCCTGGTGCACGGCGGCGGCGGCACCGCGTTCCTGCAGTGGGTCGAAGCCTGGACCAGGCGGGGATACGCCGCCATCGCCATGGACACCGTCGGATGCCTCCCTGTCCGACGCTTCGAGGCCCAGACCTCCTGCCGCATCCCGCTGGAAGGCGGCGGCCCCAGGAAACACGACTTCGCATGGGACACCGCACATCCCCGCGATAGCTGGACCGCCCACGCCGTCGCCGCCGTCATCCGCTCCCACTCCCATCTGCGCTCGCTGCCAGAAGTCGATCCCGACCGCATCGGCATCACTGGCATCTCCTGGGGAGGCTACCTCACCGGCATCGCCGCCGCCCTGGATCCGCGCTTCGCCGCCGCCGTCCCCGTCTACGGCTGCGGCTTCCTAAGCGAATCGGACTGGACCGTCAAGGGCGCCCCCGAGGAATGGCTGGCGCGCTTCGACCCCGCCCGTTTCCTGCCCTTTGTCAAATGCCCGACCCTCTTCGTCAACCGCCCCGACGACCAGGCGTATTTCTGGCCCCAGTGGGTGCGCTCTTCCCTGCTCCCGAAACACGCTGACCGCTCCTGCCGCCCAGGACTGGGGCACAGCCATGCCGCAGGCGTCGTACAGGAGGCCATGGCCTTCTTCGACGCCTGTTTCCAAGGGGCCCCTCCGCTGCCGCACTTCCAATCCCAGAGCCGCGCCGACGGCGTCGTCACCGCGGTCTTCCAAAATGCCGCCGAAGTTCGGAAGGCCATGCTCGTGTGGACTGGCGACGACGCGACTGTCCCCTGCGCCCGACGGAAATGGCGGCAGGTGCCCGCCCGATTCCGCGACGGCGTCGCCAGCGCGCCCATTCCCGTCGGCGCGAAGGCCTGCTTTCTCAACGTGGTGGACGCACGCGGCAATATCGTCAGTTCACCAGGATACGGATGGGAGTGACTGGCGATCGCCCGGCCCAAGAATGGGCCGGCACAGAACGCTCGGCTCCCCGATGGGTCTGGGGTCTGAAGTCTGGGGTCCCCGAAAGATGGGTCTGGGGTCATTTACCGGCCCAAGAATGGGCCGGCACAGAACACGGGGTCTCGGGTCTCGGATCTTCGATGGGCCTGGGGTCTGAAGTCTGGGGTCCCCAATGGGTCTGAAGTCTGGGGTCCCGAACGCCAGGTCTGGCGCAGATTGGACACCGCTCACACTGCGGAC
>JAEEXV010000197.1 GCA_016287975.1 Lentisphaeria bacterium
CTATCGATCGATGCTGGCCTGGTTTGCAGCCTGATAACGGTCGCCTTGAATGTCGATGCGGTCCAAAGCGGCGTTGATGCGCTCCAACTCCTGTGGTGTGAACGAGACTTCAGCCCCGCCTAGGTTGTCCGCCAGATGGGCGGCGCGGCGTGCCCCCGGAATCGGGACAATCCACGGTTTCTGCGCAAGCAGCCAGCCAAGCGCGAACTGCGCGGGGCTCACGCCCTTTCGCACCGCCTCGTCCCTGACCAGCTCGACAAGCACCTGGTTTGCGGCGAGGTTGGCGGACTCGAAGCGAGGAACCTTGGAGCGGAAATCATTCCCAGCAAAGGTTGCGTCAGGCTTCACGCTGCCCGTCAGAAAGGCTTTTCCAAGCGGGCTGAATGAGACAAAGCCGACGCCAAGCTCCTCTAGGACGGGCAGGAAAGAGGTCTCGGGCTCGCGCCAAAACAGCGAGTATTCGCTCTGCACGGCGGTCAATGGGCAGACCGCATGGGCGCGTCGTATGGTCGCAGCCCCCGCCTCTGACAGTCCCCAGTGCAGGATCTTTCCCTCGCGCATCAGCTCGGCGATGGTTCCTGCGACCTCTTCAATTGGGACGGTCTTGTCAACACGGTGCTGGTAATAGAGGTCGACATGGTCTGTACGCAGCCTGCGCAGCGAACCCTCCAGGGATGCGCGGATGGTGGCGGGGCGGCTGTCCAGCGACTGCCCGAATCCCTTGAGTGAAATGCCAAATTTCGTCGCAATCTTAACTTGGTCGCGGAAGGGGGCAAGACCTTCTCCGACCAGTTCTTCGTTCACATACGGCCCATAGCATTCCGCCGTGTCGAAAAAAGTGACGCCTGCGTTGAAGGCGCGCCGCAGCTGCGCAATTCCCTCTTCACGCGGAAGCGGGTCGCCATAGCCGTGGCTCAGCCCCATGCATCCATAGCCAAGAGCCGAAACCTCTAGTTGATTTCCCAGAATGCGTTTCTTCATTGTCAGTTTCCTTATGGTCTGATTTGCTTATCGTTGAATCGTCTATTTTCTGTCCGATGGTTCGCGCGCCTGCCGCATCCAGAACTGGTACGCCTCGTCAAGCCAGCCCTCGGCCGATGTGCCAAGTCCAAGTCCGAAACCATGTCCAAGCCCGGATGCACGGCGGAAGCGTGTTGGAATACCCGCCTTGGCCATGCGGTCCAGACGCTCCTTCATGACTTGCCATGGCGCGATGCCATCGCTGTCTCCGCAGACGGCATAGGTCGGCGGGTCACTCCTCCGCCATTCGGAAAGCCCCGTATACTGCATGACTACCGTTGCGGGGCGTGGCAGCCTTCCCTCGCCGAAGGCCTCCGTCCCATGTGACCCCACCCACGCAGCCATCCGCGCACCCGCCGAACCGCCCCACAGGGAATATCCGTCCGTGGACACACCCAGTTCACTGGCGTTCGTGAAGATGAAGGAAATTGCGCGGGCCAGATCCTCGCAGGCGGCCTGTGCGTCGGGGCGGTAGATGAGCGCGAAGGCGTTGATGCCACGCTCGGACAGCGCCAGCGCGTGCGGAAAAGAATCGTGCATCGCGCCAACGTATGCGAAGCCACCGCCAGCGTTGCATACGGCAAATCGCGCGCCCTGTCTGCCACGGAAGAAGAAAAGCCCCGTATCCCTTTTTGCCGCATTTTTACTTGTCTCCTCCTCCGTGTAGATGGGATAGAAGACCTTTCGCCCCGCAAGCGCATCCGAATGGAGGCGATTCAGCACCGCGACAGTCGTGGCAGGGCGGATTTCGGAATACCATGCAAGACGCAGCGTCCCAGGCGTGTCGCCACTCCAGTAGCTGCGGTTCACGGGAAACAGCAGCCGCCCGAAGCCGTCAAATGCAGGAGCGGAAACAATCTCCTGTATCTTCGTGTCTGCGGTGAAAACCCTCTTCTGCCGTCCCGCCAGATTGGCTTCACCGCAGACGGCATTGCAAAACATAGCTGCAAACATCATGGCAAGAATGGTATTCTTCACATTGCGGCATTTTCGAATGGCGAACCATATCACTACCGGCCTTTGCCCCGCACATCCCTTTGCGGCATCACTTTCCGCCAAGTTCTTCATACACCTCCTTTGGCAGGAACTTCTGCCAGGTGACGCCACCGGACCGCTCAGGGTTCGTGCCGGCCGCTATGTGCGCGAAGCGGGAGCCTGGCGTCGCCCCATGCCAGTGGCGCACGCCAGGCGGACACAGCGCCACGTCCCCCGGACGCATGACCTGCAAGGGCTGTCCCTCGATCTGATGGTATCCGACACCGTCTGTCGCGATGAGAATCTGCCCTCCCGCATGGCTATGCCAGGCATTGTACACGCCGGGCTCGAACACCACGTAGTGGAGGGGTGGCGCACCGGCTGCGTTTTCCGCGCCAAGAAGGTCTGACAAATGGATTTCCCCCGTGAAGGTCGGCAGCCTCATCGGCTTCTCCCCCGTCGGGAACATCAGCCCCGCTGCACGGGGACGGCGGCCGGCGTATTCAGCTGGCTTCAGGGAGTTGTAGTACTCGTCGGAAAGCGTGTCGTCCTCTTTGCGCGCCTCCGCATCCTTCCATGCGTTGTCGTAGATGACCATCTGGGAGAACCAGCTGTCCTTGGTCGCCCCATGCCAATGCCGTGTCCCTGCAGGTATCTCCAGCACGTCACCCATGCGGAGAAGCCGTGGCGGCTGGCCCTCTGCCTGGTAGAGTCCCTCGCCTCCAGTCACGAGGATGACCATCCCGCCGTGGCGATGCCATCCGCTATGCGCCCCTGGCGCGAAGACGATGTTGTTGGTCTGTGGAAAGTTGAAGACCTTCTCGTTGGGGATCATGTCCTTGCGGTATGCCTCGCCGGTGAAGGGCGGTGCTGGGAGCGGATTGCCGATGGGGAATGAAATCGCTGATTTCTGCGTTGCCCTGGATGCCGCAAGGCCGCGGCCGCGCAGCCAGTCCAACGTATGTGCGGCGATGGCGTCGCTGTTCTTCTCCTGGAAGAGGAAGTGGCTGTTGCCATGGAAACCGACCTTTGGCAGGTCGATGACCGTCGCGTCGCCGCCGGCCTTTCGATAGGCTTCCGCAAAGGCAAGCGCCTGGTCGCGCACCTTTCGCCAGAACGCCGTGGTGTGGATGTCCGCGGGGCCGTTGTCGATGTA
>JAEEXV010000022.1 GCA_016287975.1 Lentisphaeria bacterium
CATCTCCTTGAGGGAGAGTTTGACGACGGGGTATCTGCCCATCTCCGAGGTGTAGTTCTCGCCGGCCTGGAGGATGGCGGTGCCCTTGAAGAGATCCTGGCCGCGCTGGTCGATGTTGAAGAAGCAGTCGAGCATCGAGAGGTTCAGCGACTTGCCGAAGCGCCTCGGGCGGGCGTAGAGCGTAACCTCGCTGCCGCTGTCGAGCAGGTGTTTCACCAGCAGCGTCTTGTCGACATAGTAATAGCCGTTCCGCACCAGTTTGCCGTAGTCGGAGATGTTCAGCGGGATTTTCTTTTTCTCATCCATCGGTGTGCTCCTTTCACGATACGTCTTTTTACATACTATAGCGCGTCGCGGGGGCGTTGCGGAACGGGGCAATTTGGGAGACAGGCACCTTCTTTCACGCAAACGACGGAGGCGCTTCACGGGCGGGTTGACTTTGCGGGGCGGGGCACGGATGGGGGCTGGCGCCTTCATCCAGCCATGCAAACGACGGGGGGCTTCGCCTGGCAGCAGCCCCCCGCTCCTCCCGCAAACGGCGAGGGCTCGCCCCTCGCCGCACCTGTCAGTGGAGTTCGGCGGCGTCGTAGTCGGGGGCCTTGTCGAGGGTGCCCCAGAAGTCGAGGGCGGCGGAGCGGACGTCGCCGTAGCCATATTGTGGGAGGGCGGAGTGGTGGGGCATGAAGTCGCCCGAGATGCCGAAGATGCAGCCCGCATTGAGTTCGATTTCCAGGTTGAAGAGCTTGCCCGCGATCTCCTCGATGCGGCGGTTCTTCCAGAGCGGCTTCCAGGCGAGGGTGTCGCCGCGGAAGGGCACGCAGTCGGCGTAGTCGAAGCCTGGGACGGGGCGGTTCCGCGTGTCGAGGATGCGGACGCGCATTTCGCCGTAGGGGCAGGCGACGTTGATGGTCGGGAAGGCGCCGCCAGTGCGCGGCATCAGCAGGTTCTTGGTGTGGATGCGGGCGGAGAGTCCGATGGCCTCCAGGCCGCAGTATCGGCCTGGCTTCATCTCGGCGATGCGGCGGACGCTGTAGTCGGTGGTGTCGTGGTTGATGGCGGTGGGCAGGTGGTTGGCGTCGCCAGGCTTGTACATGCCCGCGCCGTGGCCGCCGCGGTGCTGGATGACGGTGGCGAGCCAGCGGTCCCGTTCCTTGCTGAGGATGGTGTTGTGGATGACGGCCTGGAAGACGCCGTAGCCGTCGGAGTCGTAGTCCGCCATGTCGAGGGAGGGCTGGTGGGTGCGGTTCCAGGAGAGGCCGTCGTAGCTGTAGGCGAGTTCCACGCGCATGCGGCCCGCCATCTTGTAGGCGACGGGGTCCTCGTCGTCGGTGTCGAAGATCCAGAGGTTTCCGTAGAAGACGCCGTCGTGGTAGCAGACGGGCATGGCGTAGAACTCGGTGCCAGGGGCGTCGAGGGTGTCGGGGTGGAGGACGAGGCGTGGCTCCGACCAGTGGACGAGGTCCTTGCTGGTGACGGTGCAGATGCGTCGGTCGGTGCCGACGGCGCGGCAGAAGACCTGGTAGCACTGGAGGACGGGGTTGTAGATGAGGGCGTTGTAGGAATCGCTCCAGTAGCGGCTCCAGGTGTATTTGTCGCCGTCGAGGGTCCAGTGGCGCCCGTCGGGGCTGAAGGCGAGGGTGCAGGGGGAATACTGCATGACTTCGCCAGGTTCGTCGAGGGCGGCGGCGCACTTGAAGCGGCGCGCGGGGTCGGGGTCGCGGGGGTCGTAGAGGACGGTGGCGCCGTGGACGCTGGCGCCTTTGCCCGCGTAGACGACGTTGTGGATGTCGCCGAAGCCGGCAAGGCCGCCCTCGACGGGGGTGTAGTGGATGCCGTCCTGGCTTTCGGCGAGGGCGAGCAGGCAGTGCTCGGAGGTCTTGCCGAGGACGGCGAAGACGGTGTTGAAGTTCGCCCACATCAGATAGCGGTCCTGCTCGGGGACGTAGGCGATGGTGGAGTAGGCGGCGCGGAACTTGGGGTCGTTGTAGCCAGAGCCCTCGATGATGCGCGGCGTGAAGAAACGGCGCTTCGTCTGGTGGCGTTGCTGCAGGCCGAAGTCGTCCAGGAAGGCGATGGTGTTCATGGGGGCTATTGTTCGAGCAGGACGAAGTTGTGGGGCGGGATCTCGACGGTGGCGCGGCCGTTGCCGAGGGCCTTTCCTGAGCGGCGTTCCGTGACGGGGGCCCTGGCGGCGAAGTCGAGGACGGCGGTGGCCTTGGCGGCGCCGAAGTTGCCGACGGCGACGAGGAGCCTTCCTGCGGGGTTGCGGTAGACGCCCATTCGGAGGTCGCCCTGGGCGGCGAGTTTCACGTATTTTGCCTGGGCGGCGGCTTCGTAGGGCGGGATGAACTCGGCTTCGCCGATGCCGAACGGGAGGGTGATGTCGAGGATGGAGTCGGTCACGCGGTTGTTGATGCGGTGGCTGTGGATGATGAAGCCGTAGACGAGCGAGTGCAGGTACATGGTTTCGGTCGGATGGACCTCGGTGGTGGCCATCTTCTCGTTGTTGTAGTAGGCGGGCATCAGCATCGGGACAATGCCGTACTGGGTGCCGAAGAAGGAGCGGCAGTAGTTGTCGTCGAGGATGTTTGCGTAGTCGGGGTCGGCGGAGACGCGGGAGACGAACTGCTCGCCGTCGTAGACCACGTCGCAGAAGGCGAAGGTGGGGAGGTTGCGGCGGGCGCTGGAGTGGCCTGTGATCACCGCGTCGGGGTGCTTCTGCTTGATGATCTTGTAGGCGCGCTTGTAGAAGTCGCGGATGTTGAGGATGTCGCGGGTGGGGTGGAGTTTGCCCTGGGAATCGCGCCAGCCGTGGCCGTGGAGTTCATTCTCGCAGGAACGGGGGTCGATGCTGTCCCAGTAGCATCCCTTGATTTCGGGGAATTCGTCGAGGAAGCGCTTGAGGTTTTCCATCCAGAAGTCGATGTAGGTCAGGGAGCCGTTGCAGGCGACGACGGACTTGCCCGGGTAGCGCGGTCCGAACTCCATGAGTTCGGTGCGGGGGACGGAGGACCATTCGACGCCGTAGAGCTTGTACTCCTCGGAGATCATCGAGAGGATGTACTGGCAGAAGTAGGGCTGGACTTTCATCTTGGGGTAGATGGTCTTCCACTTGGCGTAGGCGGTGTGCATCTCCTTGGCGTCGATCGGACGCAGGAATCCGTACCATCGCGACCACGACCAGTGCTGGAAGAGGTCGCTCTGCGGCGCGTATTTGCCGCCGTAGTGCTGGATCCAGGCGCGCCAGCCTTTCGGCAGGGGCTTCACTGGCGCGGCCTGCCAGCCGAAGCCGTAGACGGCCTCGCCGTCGAGTTGGCGCGGGGCGGCGACCATGGAGACGGTGATGACGCGGGAGTCTCCCTCGCGGCGCATGGTGATGGCGTCCTTGCGGTGTTCGGGGAAGTAGAAACGGTCGGTCTCCATGCAGAATTCGAGGGCGCGGTAGTCGTTGCCGAGGAGGATCTGGGGGCAGAAGGGGAAGGACTGCGGCAGTTTGTCGGCGGTGAAGAGTTCGACGTAGGCGGTGCCCGCGCGGTTCAGGTGCCCGTAGTTGATTTCTGCTTCGGGGACGGCGAAGCGCAGCTGCACCTGGGCGAGGGCGGCGCCAGGCCTTTTGGGGGCGACCTTGAGCTCGAACCAGGCGAAGCCGTCGAACTCGATGCGGCCAGAGAGGGTGGCGGCGAGGTCGGCGTCGGCGGCCTCGGTCTGGAACTTGACCTCGTCCTGGCGCTCCGTTTCCAGATAGCGGAGGTTGCCGAAGGCGAGGCCTTGTTCTGTGGCGGGCCGTTTTCGGCCCGCTGTCCCCGCGCCGCAGACGACGAGTTCGACGGGGCGGGAGAGGAGCGGTTTCCCCCCGGAGACGATGGCGGCGGGGAGGCCGTTGGGCTGCACCGTGTAGACGCGGTTCCAGAGGTGGACGGCGTTGCCCTGGCGCGTGACGGGCGTCCAGGGTGGCGGGACGGTCTGGTCGATGCCCGCGGTGGAGTTGCGCCAGAATTCGGGGGCGGGGATGGTCCAGCGGTGCTCCTTGGCGAGGAGGCTGCGGCGGGTGGCGCGCTCGACGGCGTTGACGGTGAAGCGGAATTCCTTGGCGTGGCTCCACGCGGTGGGCGCGACCTGCGCGGTGAGGATGCGCCCCGCAGGCTTCTCGATGGTCCATTTGCGGAGGGACTTGCCGTTCTCGGTAAAGTCGCATTCAAGGTCGATGGCGTCGAGGGCGGCGGGGAGCCCCGAGATGTCGATGCCCAGCAGGAAGGCCTGCTTGGCGGAGAGCAGGGCGGCGCTCAGCGCCATCGGCGGGTAGGAGCGCATGACATACTCGGCGCGCTGCAGGACGGCGCCGTCGGCGCGCGTCAGCAGGAAGCCGAGTTTGTTCTGGAACTTCGTGATGTCGACGCGATCGAGGTCGACGTCGAGGGCGGCCTCCCCGCCAGCGGGGACGGCGGCCTTGCGGAGGGGGTGCAGGGCGCCCGCATGGGTCAGGGTGTAGACGGAGGCGGTCAGGGGGGCCTTCGCGCCAGTGGAGGCGGCCTTCACGCGCAGTTGCTTGGACTGGATCTTCTCCACGTCCATCCGCAGGGAGGCGGTGCCCTTGGCGTCGCCGAAGGTCCAGCGCGGGGTGGTGGCGGGATCGTGGAAGTCGGTGGAATCGGCGAGGCTGGCGAAGACGAAGGGGTTCTTCCAGTCGCGCGAGAAATGGATGCGCCAGGTGTCGCCAGGCTTCGGGACGGGCATGCCCAGTTCGCGGAAGGGCAGCTTCATCTCGCAGACCCACCAGACGCCCTCGATCAGGTTCGCGACCTCGTAGCGGCCGTTGTGCGCGGGGGTGCCGTTGCGGGCGTCGTAGATGGTGCCGATGCTGTTGCAGACGACCTGGACGCGGGTCTTCAGGTCGGGGGACATCGCGACCACCTCGACGGCGTCGTCCATCCAGACGTCGCTGTCGCGCTTGTCGCGGCGGGCGAGGATCTCAATGTTCTGGTCACCGCCCTTGGTGCGGCTCTGGAAGGTCACATAGAGGTTTTCGTCGTCGTAGGCGGTGTAGAGGCGGGTCTCGCGGGGGTAGAAGCCCGCCTTCCCCGTCTCGACGAAGGTGTTGGTCGTGAAGAAGTCGGCGTATTCGCCAGGGGTGATGACGCCGTCGAGCTTCGGGGGCGCGGTGGTGCGCGGGATGGTGAATTCGGGCGGGGTGTCCTTGGTGCCCGCGCGCATGAGGTCGGCGATGACGCCGTCGCCGACGGCGTAGTCGAAGATGTAGAGTTCGTCCATCACCGTGCGGTGGTTTTCATCCCAGAACTTGCTCTTGACGACATGGTTGAAGGATACGCCTTCGAGGATGTGGTCGAGGGTCTGGGGGAAGATGTCCTCGTTGTAGGGGCCGATCATGGGCTCGCCGTCGGTGTAGAGGACGGTGCGGTTGTCGGCCTTGCTCCACGAGAAGGCGACGTGGTGCCACTCGCCAGGCTTCCACTGCGGATAGTGCCTGGTCTCGTAGATGGCGACGTTCCCCTTGACCGCGGGGTTGCGCGCCAGCAGCATGAAGTGGCCGTTGTAATACTTGTAGAGCTGGAAGGTGCGGCGCTTGTCCTTGACGGCGCCGACGGTGAAGATCTGGTGGAAGAAGTTGTCCTTGCCCGACCAGTTGACGGGCTTGACCCAGACCGCGATGGTGCCCGCCTCTGGCTTGACATTGCCCTTCGCGGCGATCCGCAGCGCCCCTGGCGCGTCCTGCATGTAGCCCTTGCCGACGCGGCCGTCGGGGACGAGGCGCGCGCCGACGGCGTTCATCGGCGCGGCCTGGCCTGCGGCGTAGTCGGCGGTCAGCGAGTTGTCGAAGGAGTTATAGTAGAGTACTCCGTTGCGCGGGGGCTTCGGGGCGGCCGCGAGGGCGAGCGCCAATGCCGCGAGGGACAGGCAGGCCAGTTGCTTCATGGTCGTTTGGCTGGGGTTCGGCTATCGGAAGCGGAAGCGGTCGGGCAGGGCGTTCTGGAACCAGTAGTTCTGCTTCATCTTCTCGCGGGTGACAGGGGTGACGCTGCCGTCGCAGACGAGGATGTTCATCTGGGTGCTGCCGTTGTGGCGGAAGCGGCACGGGTCGCCGACGGTCTCGGAGATGTAGCGGCGCCAGGAATAGGGGGAGGGCATGCGCTGCAGTTCGCCGAAGAAGACGGTGTTCGAGGGCTGCAGGATCTTGTGGATCATCGTGATGTAGAGGGCCGTGGGCGCCGGGTTGGTGATGTAGAATTCGATGCCGTAGCACTCGTGGGTCAGGGCGGAGTCCCTGTCGGCGGGGCAGCGCAGGATCCCCTTGCCGGGGGTGGTGTAGGGGAAATAGACGTTGGAGAAGTAGAAGGGGACGCTCTGGTTCGTCGCGACCTTCGGCTCGCCCCAGTCGACGGTGGCGCCCGTCGCGGTGGTCATGCGCGGCACCAGGTAGTCCTTGTTGTCGTTGATGTACATGAAGGCGAAGGTGCCGATCTGCTTCATGTTGCTGACGCAGCTGATGGCGCGCGCCTTGTCCCGCGCCTTCGACAGCGCGGGCAGCAGCATGGAGGCCAGGATGGCGATGATCGCGATGACGACCAGGAGTTCAATGAGCGTGAACATTCTTCGGGGGTGGATCGGGGACATGTCGCGGTTGCTCCTCTGTGGATGGTGGAATGGGTGAAAATGGCTGATTTGACGCATCCTGCATCTGCTCTTGATGAACGCTCCCCAGACGGGGGCAGATGTTTTGTCAACAATGTTATTATAAAATGAAAACGCCAGAATCCAAATCTTCCCAGACGGATTTTTATGTTCTATTTGTGCTATATGTATGGTATTTGTGCTGGCGTGGAATCCTGCCCTCGTTCAGGAGTCGGGTGGCTATGAATCCAGGTGCCGTCACAAAGTGCGTCAAATTGGTCGGCACCGTGCACGTCTGTCCGCAGATGTGTTTTCTTGTGCAAAATGCGGTTGCGGCGGTCGCAGAGCACCGTTTCATCGTTGAGACAACCAGAAATCCACATTATAATAAACCCGTTCGACCGACTTCGACCTTCAGCCGACCGATTTGACGGGGAAAACAGGAGCTTGACATGACATACCACACGCAATCCTTTGTAAAGCGACACGGCATTGTCCTCTCGCCGGAGCAGTGCCCCTACGATTCCGCTCTCACATTCAACGCCGGCGTCGTTCGGGAGGAAAAATGCTACCGGATGCTTTTCCGCAACGACCACGGCTTCTGCCGCGGGGATTTCGACGACTTCTTCAACGGCGTCGCCGACAACACGGTCCCGAAGACGGACATTGGCACCGCCGTCAGCGAGGACGGAGTGCGCTGGACGGTGGAGCCCGGCCAGGCGCTGGCCTGGAGCGACGGCGACATCTCCCGCATCTACGATCCGCGTCTCGTGAAACTCGAGGATGGACGCGTCGCCATAACCTTCGCGCTGGACTCGGCTTTCGGCACACGCTGCGGAACGGCCGTCACCGAGGATTTCTCAACCTTTGAGATCCTTGACATCTCGGTGCCGGAAAATCGGAACATCGTCCTCTTCCCGAATCGCGTCAACGGCCTCTGGATGCGCCTCGAACGCCCGTTCGCCGTCACGCCAGGCTGTCATTCCGGCATCTGGATCAGCGAATCGCCGGATCTTGTCCACTGGGGGCGCCCGACGCTGCTGCTCTCGGTCGACGACGTGGCGTTCTCAAACGACAAACTCGGACCAGCCGTGCCGCCGCTGCTCACCGAGGCGGGATGGCTCGTGCTCTTCCATGCCGTGGAAGAATGCGACAGACCGTTCCGCGCCTGGGAGCGAAACTGGAGAAGGCGCTACTACTGCGGCGCGATGCTGCTTGACGCGGAGAATCCGCGCGTCATCCGAGGACTCGCGGAAACGCCGCTCATGGTTCCAGAGACGGATTATGAACTGGACGGCTTCCGAGGCGGCGTCATCTTCCCAGGGGCGATGATCCCCGAAGCGGACGGTTCCGTCAAGATCTACTATGGCGCGGCGGACACCTGCGAATGCCTGGCGACAACCCCGCTCTCCGAACTCGTCGCCTTTTGCCAGGACGGCATTCGGCTTCCAGAGAAACGCTTCCCCAGGCGGCTTCTGCCTGTTTCGGCACCGCCGAAAAAAGCGTCCAGATGCCAACCCAAGCAAAAACTGTGCAAGTAAGTACGTCTGGAACATTGATAAACGGGAGGGAAATGATGTATAATTGACAACAACCGTTTTCTCCAGTCGAAGCTAACGATCATGGAACCAGCGCCCACAGTTACATCAAAATACGTGCGCACGAGGTCAAATGAACTCTATCAGGCTCTGCTCGACTTCATCGCGCAGTCAAGGCCGGGCATGCCCCTGGCTAGCGAGAATGCCCTGGCGCACAGGCACCATGTGTCCCGGACGACGGTGCACAAGGTTCTGCGTCAACTGGAGGATGACGGCATGGTCGTGCGCCGCCAGGGCGTCGGGGCGTTCGTCAAGGGCCGGCGCACTGTGACGTTCCTGTTGCCGTGCCCGGACTACATGACGGACGAGTACCAGCCTTACAACGACGGCTTCCTGCTCAATTTCCAGGGCGCGATGAAGGCGGCGCACGACCTGGGGCTTTCCCTTGAGGCGCTGCCGGTGGCGCCGGTCAACAACAGGGACTTCAACCTCTCCTACATCGACCACGAACGCTTGTCGGAGGTTGGCCCCGATTCGATGATCGTCTGTTCGGCATACTTCTGCATGCTGTACGAACTCTTCTGCCGCCGGCGCGCCAAAGTGGCGGTCATGGGCTCGCAATACGAGCATTACGGCTATAGGAACTACCGCCGGGACTTCTACTCCGTCGATGCGGACATGCACGGCGCGATGGATCGAATTCTGGACTACTGCCGCGCCAGGGGCAAACGGCGTATCGCGCTTGTCAAGTGCGGCGTGGCGGAGAAGAAGTTTCCGCTGAACAATGCCTACAGCAAATGGTGCGCCCGGCACCGTATGCCGGAGATCTTCCACAGTTTCCCCGGCGAAAGCAGCGGGAGCGACGCCTTCTCCAGGGGGCTGATCGCCAAATTGCACCGGGAGACGGGATTCGACGCGCTGGTCTTCCAGCATACCGGCTTCATCCATGCATCGGGCACGATTCAGGATATCCTGGAGCTTCCGCCGGACATGCTTGTGTTCGGCGTCAATTTCCAACGGAACTATTCGCCCGGCCTCGCGCCGTTTCCCCGCTGCATGGTCGATGCCTTCAAGCTCGGCTATGAGGCGGTCAGAATCCTCGTCGATTCACCGCGGCACGGCGCGACACGGACATTCCCATACGTTTTCTACGATCTGCCGGAAGACTGGAAGACGATTCTGAAAGAGGCGTAGTCATTAAGCCCCTGAGGGGGCGATATCCGTAACCATAGGAGAGCGCTACCGCCTGGGGACATTTATCTGGCCATGGCATGGCGTTCTGCTCTTTCGCCTCGGCCCAGCATGGCCCCGTCCGAATCCACTGGATTCTCAATCGTCAGGCAAAACAGTCTTCAAATGGTAGCTCTTGAATACATCGGCGGAACGATGCATTTCATCAGGAGTCATTCGGAGATTCGCGGGCATGGTGCAGGTTCTTCCTATTGCATTGTACTTGGAGCGGGAGAGGTCATGGTATTCCAAAAGCCTCACGGCTGTGACAGAGGGGATTTCCGCCAAGAACTCGGCAGAACGCTTTAATGCCGCTTCGTCCGTATTCATTCCCGGAATAAGCGGAATGCGGATCTCAACAGGAATGTCCAACATTCCCAGACGCCGCAGATTCTCCTTGATGAGTCCATTGTCCGCTCCCGTCAAGGATTTGTGTGCTTCGCTGTCAGGATGCTTGAAGTCATACAAAAACAAATCCACAAATGGCACAACCTTTTCCATGGCCTCCCAGGGAACTGCGCCGCAGGTATCCACGGCGCAATGCACGCCGGATTGTTTCAGCAATGCCAAAAGTTCTGCGCAAAAGTCCGCTTGCATAAGCGGCTCGCCTCCTGACAGAGTGATTCCGCCCCCGGATGCTTTGTAAAAAAGCGAATCTTCCAACAGCTCCGGGAGGATTTCTTCCGGCGAAACGGTCCTCCCGTAAAGAACGAGTGCATCATGAAGGCAACTTGCCACGCACTTGCCGCAGCTGACGCAGCGCGAACGGTCAAGTGCATGTGCAATCGGCGAAACCGCGTGGCAATCACATGCCTTTTGACACCGGCCGCATTTCACGCATTTATGCTGAAAGACGCCTAGTTCAGGATGCGGCGACATGCCTTCGGGATTGTGGCACCATCGGCAATGGAGAGGGCATCCCTTGAGGAACAGTGTGCTCCGGATCCCAGGCCCATCATGCACGGCCATTCGCTTGACGTTGAAAATCGTTGCGCAAGTCATTGCTTCTTGTGCAGTTCCGAATAGTCGACACCTTCCGCGTCAAAGACCTCCTTCATCGCCCGTAACGCCGCAATGGATTCGGGAAAACCGCAGTAGACGACCAATTGGCATAAGGCTTCGGAAATCTCACGCGGCGACAAGCCGGCCACCAGCCCCGTATGGATGTGGTTCTTGAGTTCAGGCAAGACGTCCCCTTTCGCGGCCAATGCGGAGATGATCACCAATTCGCGGTCACGGACAGAAAGCCCGCTGCGGTTATGCACGGAACCAAATGCAAATTCATAGATGTAATCGACCATCTGCGGCGCCACCGCCTCCAGGTCATCGAAAATCGGACTTGTGTCGCCGATTTCCTTCAGGCGGTCCATTCCTTTTTGGCGACAGTTCCTATCGTCCATATCTGCAATTCCCTTCTTCATTCAATGATGTTTTCCGCACGCTTGATGAAGCTTTCCTGCTCTGGCAGGCTCAAGTCCAAAAAGCGCGTATTCCAGCCGCAGACGCGGACTTGGAGATTTTGATAGCGCTCCGGATCCTGTTGCGCCTTGCGCAAGTCCGCCGCCGAGAAGATATTGAACTGAATGGCGTTGCCTCCACGCGAAAAGTAGACATCCAGGAGCGCCTGCATCGTGCCAAGGCCGTCGCTTCCACGGACAGTTTCCGGATGAAGCATGACATCCAGAGTGTAATTCCCTGGGAATGACGTGCATGGGACTTCCGTAATCGAACGGATGAGCGTGGTCACTCCCTTGCGATCCATGCCTGGAGTGGGCGACATGTTTTTTGAGGTCTCCTCGCCGGCCAGGCGTCCGTCTGGCGTTGCGCCGGTATGCAGACCCATCTTGACGTATTGCAGCGCCGGATGGCTTGACGCCATGTAGTACCCGCCGCGCAAATTGGGACGCATGTTAATCTTGTTGCCGATGAAGGCGGCCATTGTGCGGGCCAGCGCCTCTGCCTCCGCAGAGCCGCATCCCACCTTTTCAGGAAGGCGCAAGGCACGGCTGCGGAGTTCCTCCTGCCCATTCCAGTTATTGCGGCAAATGTCACGGAGTTCTGGCAGTGAAACAACTTTATCATCGTAAACCAATTTCTTGACCGCCAGAATGGCGTCTACCAAGGTGGAGAAGCCGCCTAACAGGAGCATGGAGGAATTGTATTTGCAGCCGCGCGAAAACCCCTCCACGCCTTTTTGCAAAGGCGTTTCAAACGAGCCAGAGAATACCAGCGCAGGGCAAAGATATTCCATATACTGCTCCAACTGGTCGTTGATTCTCATGATTTCGTCCAACTGATAGGAAATCTGAAGCAGGACTGCTTCGTAGAAGTCGGAATAGGTCTTCATGTCCTCGGCTTTGCCAGTGCGCGTTCCGCAGTCCTCGCCGGTGGCTGGATCAAAACCGTCATTGAGCGCCAGTTCCACCATTTTGAGCAAGTTGCCATGTATGGACTGGGTGATGTTCTCGTTGGCCTTGGTTCCCCACTCGTAACAGCCGGTGATGTCAGGATCAGCCGCCTCTTCAGGGGTGCGCCCCAGGGAAAGCATCGCCTGTTCGATGGCCTTTTCATTGATGAAGACGATGCTGCTGTGCCCTCTGCGGATCATGTCAAGCGCTAACGCCAAAAAGTCTTTCGGTGTATTGCGGTTGACTTTGATTTGAATTTTAGGCGTGGGAATGTCCAGTTTGTCATATTCTTCAAGGATGATGTATGACAGTTCATTGACTCGACTGCTGCCGTCCGCATTGGTGCCTGCCATATAAAAAGGCTGCCCCCAGTAGTTGTCAATCGAGCCCCATTGGATCAAAAAGTAGGCAAGCAATTCACGCATTTGCGCTTCCGTGAATTCGCCTGTTGACTTGGACTTTTGATAGAACGGGAGAAGAATCACATCCAGATTGCCCAGGGAACGCACCTGGATCCGGTCGACGTATTCGCTGAACATGAAATAAAGGTAGATAAACTGAAGCGCATCGAAAAAACTCTGCGGGGCGCCCTCCTCCAGACGTTTCAACGAGGCGCAGACCATCTTGACCCGGTCGTTGTCGGGGTAGTGTGAAAGCCCGAATTGGCGGAAGCGTGCTATGGTTGATATGATTTTCCGGTAGACTGCAAGTGTGGAGTCGAAGAAGCACTCCATATACTCGTCCAATGATCCGTCATTCCGGTGCTTTTCCCGGTAGAATTCAATGCGTCTTGCTGCGCCTGGGAATCCCTCTGCAAGGAGATAATCCCAATCCGGGACCGAATGGTTCGTGTCGAAATACATTACTTTGGTTCCAGTGGCAACGCCTTTTTCGATCTCGCGAAATTCCTGCTGCAGCGTTGATTTATAGAGGCGGTTTGCGCGTGTCTGAACGATTCGCTGCATCGGTCTTTCGTCTCTATTGTAACAGCCGAACGCCACAAAGAAATCGTGCGGATTGACGTCAATGAGCATATTGTCGCAGACGAACCCGAAAAGATCGGCCTTCATCTTTTCTGGGTTCCAGTCGGCAATTTCCTCTTCCCTGGCATCAACGGCTTTTCCCAATTCCGAGTTGGAGAGGCCCGCTTGCCTGGGAAAGGTCGGCTGATGGTATTTTCCCATCAAATAAGCCTTGTCTTCCTGAAATGTCCCGAACAGCATCTTTCAATCCTCTTTGGTATCCAGGTCTGTCCTTTTATCTGCCCTCATGCTTCACGAAGATGATCCGGTCGCAGAAGAGGCCGTTCGGCTCGTTCGCCTTACCGCCGAGTTCGGGGCCCGTCGCCTTCATGTGCGCCCAGACTTCCCATGTCTCGGGGACGATTCCGACCCCGCCCTTCCACAGCATGGCGCGAAAATGCGGCCCCATAAGCAGTCCGTTCATATTCGGCAGTTTCATCGAACCCACGTCAATCCAGTGGTACTGGCCATCGGCGCGGAGTTCCTTCTGCGTGAGGGAAATCTTGGCGTATTCGGCGTCGGTGTAATCGGTCAGCACGAATTCCAGCGGATAACGGAACGGCTTGCCTGAGGCCTCGCGCGGCTTGCCCCATGTCCGTCCGGCCAGACCGTCCGGATCGACGCTGATTGACTTCATCTGGTTGCCATAGCGTGTGAAGTCCTTCCACATGACATCGACGATCGTCTTGCCCTTGAACTGCTCCGGGACCGGCAACGGCAGCAACTTCTCCAATTCGGCGTACAGCGACATCTGCTCGCGGGTGGTGGTCTTCTGCCATTCGGCCAGGCGCGGGCAGGCATCCGACGTCTCGATGGAGCAGGCGGCGTAGCGGGCGAAGGCGGCCGTGCGCGCCGCCTGGTTTTCGGGGGTGGCGGGCCGCAGGGTGTGGAACGACAAGTCCACGGGAATTCGTTCGCGACGCACATGGCGGGCGTGGAGCGCGTTGTCGCCGGCGAGCTGTTCCGCGCGGTCGAGCAGTCGGTTGACGACGGTGTAGAATTCGTCGTCGAGATAGCAGCATGTCGTGTGCAGGGCATCCTCGCCCTTTCGGGAGCCGCTTTCCTTCTGGCGGCGCATCAGATAGTCGAGATACTCGCGCATTGCCGGAGCGGCCTTGGGGCCATAGTAGCCGGCCAGGAACTTGTTGATGAGTTCGTTGTAGTCGCGGTCTGGATCGACTGCCAGCCGAAGCATCATCCACCACTGGAGCTGAGCGAAACTCCGCTCCAGCGGCAGTTCGTTCTCGAAGAAATAATGGCGGACATTGTAGGCCTTGCAATTGCGGAACACCGCCGGGAGTTCGTCGAGTTTGTAGACATACGGGAACTCGAGACCTCGGTAATGCTTGGCGTAGTCCCAGATTCCGGTCTGCGCCGCATGGCCCTTCCAGCCCCTGAGCACTTTGTCGTAGTGGCTGCCTACGGTGAACGGATGCCACAGGCTGGCGCCGCACATCCGCACCATGATTTTGTCGTCGAAGACAATATGGGCTGGGGGCGCCAGCGTGTAGTTGTAGGCCAGCGTCGAGATCGTCACGTCCGGAAACTCGTCGCGCACCTCGGCGGAAACGGCATTGAGGAAGTCGCCGAGCACGCCGCTATAGGCGCCCTCGCGCTTCAGAATCGCGCGGCAGGCGGGGCAGACGCATTCCACGCCGGAGCCGGTGTCATTCTGGCTGATGTCGTAGAATTCCGCCTGGATGCCGTCGGCGCGGTCCTGCCGGATGTATGCCTTGAGTTTCTCGGCGACGGCATGGCGCAGTTTTGGATTGGACAGGCAGTAGGTTTCCTTCTGTCGGTTGCCTTTGCGGTCAAGGGCGAAGAATTGGGGATCGGTCCATCCCTTGGCATAGTGTCCGAGAGTATGGTTGGCTCTCGGCCGGCCGAACTCCACGGACGCCTCCGGAAGTCCAGTGTTCCAGGTGTTCTCGCGGTTGCGCAACTTCAGCAGGCAGTCCTCCTCGCTATTCCGTTTCATGCCGGTGTAGATTTCCACCGAATAGACGGCCGGGCGCACGCGGATGGCCGTCTTCGGGAAGGCGAACGACGGATTCTCGGGGATGACCGTCGTGTCGCGGTCGAGCCAGAGGCAGTTCGCCGCCCGTTCCAGAAAATCGTAGACGCCCCAGATGACACCGGTCACGGTGCCGCCTTCGATGACATAGTTGCGGCCTTCCGGATGGAGCATGTATTCGTCCTTGGCCAGCGCCAGGTCGGGCGTGGCGATGCGCAGGACAATGGCGCCGTACGGTTTACCCGCCGTTTTCCCAATGGTGAAATTGCGGCCAGTGACCTGGCTCATGCATTCACGCAGGTCACTGACCGCCCGATCAAAGGCCTTTCCGCCATGAAGTTCCACGGCAATCGTGGAAATGACATGTTCGCCCGGCGTTGTCTCCGCACCACGCAGGGAGACGAAAAGAAGCAAGAGGGGCGTCAAGAATGTAATGATGACGCGCATGTTCGTCTGGGTCATGGGCAATGGGCAATGGATGAAGAGCATACTCCTGAATCCGTGAACTTGGTTTGGGACTTGAGAATCGGCGGGACCGTCAGACCATCGGACAATCGGGACTTGCAATCATGGGAAAGCGATTCCATTGATTCAGGTATAATAGGGCGATGTCAATTACAGGTCAGCCATGGGGTCACGGCCGGGATACTTCAGATCCCAGCACCAATAGGCGACTCCTTGCGCCACGATGGGCTTGTCGCCGGACAGATGAGTGGCACCCCAGCCGTGCACGGCATCCACATGGCCGTCAAGGAACAGCGTGTTGATCCGCATGCCATGGCGGATTCCGTCAATCGTCCCGTCGTTAGTGGCAAGCCACGGAATCAATGAATAGAAGCCGCAGGTGATTTTTCCGCCATACACGCTGTCCGCGATGAGCATACGTTTGGAGGGCATGCTGATGCCGTCAATTTTGCCATTGTAGTTGTAGCCAAGCCACTTGCTCATGCCGTATGCGGCGAATTGCAGATAGTATGAATTGTTGTAGAGCAGCGAAGAATCAACCGTCCCCGTTTTGATCTGACTGTCATAGTTGCCTTTGAAGGCCGGGTCGATGAACAGGTTCTTGATGGACGGATCTTCCTTGCAGAGGAACCATGGCCAGCGCGGCTCCTGGTTGTTGTATGCCATGATGAGTCTCGGGAGGTAGCCCTCGTAGTTGTCGGCGTACATGGTGAATGCCAGGCCAATCTGCTTCTGGTTGTTGATGCACGAGATCGCGCGGGCCTTGGCGCGGGCCTTGCTCAGAGCAGGCAACAGCATGCTGGCCAGGATGGCGATGATGGCGATGACAACGAGCAATTCAATTAAGGTAAACGAGTTGAAATTTTTCATATATGGAAAGCGGCTATGGGGTTTGAACATTTTTAACTCCTCCTTTGGCTGATGGTTTGAAACATGCGTTGATGGTTCGCTTGGGCTGAAAATCGTCCCACGTATAAATTACGACATTTTGCGTTGTTTCTCAAGCCAGGCAGATGGTGTTTCTTGTTCAGATTTTGCGTATGGGCTTTATGTTGGTCAATTGGGAGTGGTTGGATAGTGGCCATCGTCTTGGGAATGGTTTTCCCATACAGTTTGACATCGGCCTGGTAGAAGACGACAAGTGCTGAATGCGGCGCTGTCGCCAGGCATTCGCAGGTATCGCCAGCCCCGAAGTAGATTTTGACGGAGCCTTCCGCCTCCCCTGTCAATACACTGGAGAAGAAGGTTATGAGGCGCGCGGCGGGCGAGGATTGGGGGACTGCCTGCCCGCTTTGGGAAAGCCTGTTTTCACGAGAGAATCCGTGTCAGAAGCGCCGCACCACGCTTCTCACCGTATGCGTCGGGAAGTTTTCCTCGATGGTGAAGCCGTCGCGCAGGAGGGTGCCAGAGGTCTGGCCAGGGCCGTAGGTGAGGAGATTGTCGCCGTTTCGGTAGTGCTCCAGGATGAGGTCGACCCAGTCGCGGAGGCGGAACAGGCGCAGGTAGGCGTTCCCCAAGGTCGTGATGGCGACCTTGCCGAGACGCTCGAGCTGGTCGCCCGCGCGGTTGAAGTCCCGCGGCGGATAGGGGATGTCCGTCCTCGGCACGTACATGTCGAAGGTTTTCTGCACGAGGGTGCCGTCGGGCAGGCGCAGCCATGCGGGGAGGGGGACCATCTTCCGATAGGGGACCTGGCAGAGGCATTCCACGAAATGGCCCGCCGTGCAATGGGTGTAGGCGACTCCCATCAGCAGGATGCGCGCATCGAGTTCAAGCAGTCTGGCGAAGATGCCCTTTTCGCACAGCGGGCTGATTTTCGGGTCGATGCCGCAGAGCGCGCCCTGCGCCGCGCCTGCCACGGCAAAACTGTGGTGCCATGCCGTGGTGCGCCGCACGCCGTCCAGGCGGAGAAAAGTGGCGTTGATGCTGCCGACGTCGCAGGAATCGGTCTTCGGGTCGATGACGGGGACGGGGGAATTGCCTGGGCGCTGGAAGGTGAAGGTGGGGACGGCCAGCGTCCCCTGGTCGCCGACGGCGCGCAGGAGAGCCTTGGCGATCGCCTGTGGCCCGTCCTCCACCCAGCCGATGGCCTTGATGGAGGTGTGCGGCACAATCGTGTCGCCAAGTCGAATGCCGAGCCTGCGGAAGGCGTCGGCGATGTCCGCCCGCGACACGCCTCGGGGAACTCCTCCGAAGGCGCTCTGGATGCCGGTGGAATGGTCTTGCGGTGCGTTTGCCATTGCGGTTCCCCGTGGAACTAGAGCGGGACGGCGGTGCCAGCGGGGGCGGCGGGGATGGCGATCGGGATGACGTTGGGGCCGCGGTGAAGCAGGACGGTCGTGGGGCGGTCGCTGAAGGCGCGGAGGGTGCCGTTGGCGAAGACGAGGTGGGGGATGTCGTGCCCCTGGGATTCAATGACACACTCGGCGGTGACGAAGAGGAACTTCGCCTCGCGCTCGCGGACGGTGACGAGGAAGGCGCCTGCAGGGGTGGCGACCTGCGCCTCGCGGAGGCAGCCAGGGTCGTTCCAGGCGGTGTTGAGGAGGGAGAGGACGTGGGCGTCGGGGCCTGCGTCGCGAACGCTCCAGAAGAGTTCGCCAGACGGGTCGGAGACGGAGATGTCGCCCTGGGCGGCCTTGGAGAGGCCCGCGAGGAGCTGCGCGGCGACGGGGCGGAGGTGTTCGTGGCCAGGCCAGGCCCAGGCGGCGATGGTCCAGCACCAGCCTTCGCCGACGCGGTGGCGGAGAACCAGCGGGGCCTTGGTCGCGGCGTCGCGGCAGACGACCTCGGCACCTGCGAGTTCGAGGTCGGCGAGGCGGCAGGGGCCGTCCTCGTCGGGGGACCAGTTGGGGAGGGCGGAGAGATCGGGCATCTCCTCGAAGCCAGGGATCAGCCATTCGGCGGTGCCAGAGAACTCCTGGCCCTGGCCGACAACGCGGAAGCCGCAGGTGGCGGCGAGGTCGCCGCCGTTCCAGAGCGGCATGGTCTCGGGGGCGTCGACGATTTCGCGCTTCACGCTGGTCTGCCAGTGGGGGAGGCCTGCGGCGAAGACGCCGCCGTGGCGGAGATAGCCGTCGAATTTGGCGGCGTCCTCGTCCTCCAGGGTGTTCCAGCCGAAACTCACGAGGAGGCGGTAGGAGCGCCACTGGTCGGCGGGCGCCTCGGCGGGCATCTGGTCGAAGTCGCCGTAGGGGGTTCCTGAAACCCAGAAGCGGCGCTTCGCGGGATCCTGGCGCAGCGGAAGCGCGCAGGCGCCAGGCATCCAGACGTCCAGCAGATGCTGGGACTTCTCGGGCTGCGCGTGGCGCCAGCAGCGGTCGGTGCGGCCGAAGAGCCCCCAGACGGCGTAGTCGGGAGTCTGCTCGGGGCCGCAGATGAAGCCGTTGAAGGGGGCGGCGTAGCGGCCGTTCAGCCACGCGAGACGCGGGAGCGGGGCGCCGTTGCGCGGGTGGAGTTTGGCGAAGCGGAAGAAGTCGCGGGTCATGTCGCGCTTGCCCTTGGTGAGGGCGTCGTCCCAGCACTGGCGCTCCTCGGGGAACATCAGGAAGAGGCTGTCCTCCTCGTAGAGGACGGAGGCGCCCATGATCCAGGGCTGCAGGAGGGCGAGGTAGTATTCGCCGAGATGGCTTTCGAGATAGGGCCATTTGGCGTGCTGGATGGCGATGTGGACGCCCCATTCGGGGCGGGCGTAGGCGCGGGTGGCGGCGCGGGCCTGGGAGCAGAGGTGTCCTGTGTGGGCGACGAGGGTCTCGACGCGGAGGAAGTCGAAGCCGCCCTGGTAGGAGTAGCGCGCGCCGCCTGACCCGTCGCCGAGGCCTGGGGACATGCCCTTGGCGCGGATGGGGTCGGTGCAGCTGCGGAGCAGTTCGACGTAGCGCCGCGCGGCGTCGCGCATGTCGGTGGACTGGTTGTCGGGATCCCAGGCGTAGACGCGGCCTGAGAATTCATGGGGGCCCGCGTTGTGGAGCCAGGGTCCTGCGGCCTCGGCGAGGCGCCCGTCCTGGTAGTGGGTGGTGGCCTGGAGCCAGAAGCGGTAGTTTTTCGCCCATTCGCCCCAGGCGGCCTGCTGTTCGGGCGGCATGGAGGGCTTGAGGCTCTTGTTGTGGGTGCCAGGGAAGAAGGCGTAGGGACCGCCTTGGAGTTCGGGCTGGTGGTTCGGGTCGTAGGTGAAGGAGCGCAGGGCGGCGAAGTTGCCGAGGCGCGTGCGGCGGATGTAGTCCATCGTCCATTCGAGTTCGTTGGAATCGTCGTGGGGGACGGTGGTGAAGTCGGCGCCGACCTTGACGGGGATGGGCTCCTCGGGGAGGGCGACGACGGCGCCGACGGCGGCGGTGGCGCTCTTTTTGCCGCAGCGGACGGTGACGGGGAGGCCGAGGCCCGCCTGGCGGAACTGGAGCGGGAAGTCGTTCCAGCCAGGATGGAGGACGAGCGGATGGGCGTCGCCCTCGTATTCAATGGTGGCGTAGTCGTCGGTCTCGCTCCAGACGCGGGCGGTGAACTCCTCGCCGACGAGGAGCCATTCGGGGAGGGAGAGCTGGAGGTGTTCGCGGCGCTGCCATTGCAGGACGACGCGGGAGAGGAGCAGCGGCAGGCGGGGATGGCAGTTGCGCAGGGTGATGGAGGTCGCGCCTTCGGGAAGGATGAACTCGCTCCAGGTGTCTTCAAGGAGCTGGATCCAGATGTCGTGGAATCTGAAATAGTGGGTGGTGGCGGCGAGGATGGCGCCGTCGCGGCCGCGCCATTCGATGGTCACGAAGTCCCGGATGCAGATTTCGGCGGTGACGGCGGGGTCGGCGGTGCCGTCGTCGCCATGGCAGGGGCGGAAGTCCTCGGGCTGGCCTTCGGGCATGGCCTGGAGGTGGGCGAGGAGGTGTCGGCCTGCGTCGGGTGCGGGGGCGAGGGCTGTTAGGGGGAGGGTGACCTCGGCGCCAGGGGCGAGACGGGCCAGCTCCATGCGGCAGCGGTCGAGTTGCGGCAGGGGGAGGTCGCGGGCCTCCCAGGCGGCGGCGCCGTCGGGCGGGGCGGGGCGGAACCACAGAAAGCCCGCGCGGGTGACGATGGCCGTGGCGAGGGAGTAGCGCCCCCCGACGCGGAAGACGATGCGCCCATCCTCCTGGATCTGCTTGGCGGTGAACTCCCAGGTGCCCTGTTTGGTGACGCAGCGGAATCGAGTCTCCGGCGTGCATTCGGCGGTGAAGGCGACGCCCGTGAAGCCACGGCGGGTGGTGGCGCGCCATTCAGGGGCGGGCAGGGGCGTCTTCTCGGCGGAGGCCGCGATGCCGTACCATTCGACGGGATAGCGCAGCCGCTGCGTCGCCAGGATGCTGCCATCCTCGCATTCAAGGTGCCCGTCCCAGCACATTTCAGGGTGGTAGAGACGGCGGGAATAAAGGGTGAGATACCCGAAATCAATGCGGAAATCCAGTTTCATAGGGGGAAATGGGGGGATGGATGGGGCGCTCTGCATACTGTAGCACCGAATGGAGTCACCGTCGGCTTTTCGCCGGGGTACTGTGTCAGCCAGGCGGGGCACATGCGGGCGAGCGTTGCGGTGCGGGGTTGTTTGGGGGATGCTTCCTTCTGCCACACACGCAAACGACGGGGGGCTCCGCTTCGCTCCGCCCCCCGCACCCCCCAGGGGCGATGAGCGGGGCCGGGTGCCCCCGTGCGGCGCCGCTGCGGCCCGCTAAAAACGACGGGGGGCTTCGCTCCGCCCCCCAGGGGCGGCCAGCGGGGGCGGGGCTACGGCATGGCGTATTGGCGGATGGCGAGGCGGCGGAGGAGGCCCTGATAGAATGAGGTCTTCCTGCCCTGGAAGTTGACGCCTTCGGGACTGGTGTGGCCACCGAAGATGGAGGGCTTGAATAGGAATGGGCGTCCAGTGAGGGGGAGGGCGCGGCGCTGTCCGTTCACGGTGAAGGTCATCTGGGAGAAGTCGTAGGAGACGGAGACCTTCGACCACTGGTCGGCGGGGACGGCGAGGCCGCTTTCCAGTCTGTGCTTGCGGCCCATTTTATCCAGGTAGTGCGCCTGGAGGAGCTGGTTGTCCAGGAGGATGGCGACGGAGCCAGTGAAGCGGTTGGCGTGGCGGAAGAGGACCTGGATTCCGTCGAAGGCGCGGGGCTTCACCTCGAATTCGACGGTGAAGGCGCCGTTTGGCATGACGGTGTTGGGGAAGTTGATGTAGCTGCGGCCGTCGAAGGCGAGCGCCCAGCGCCCGTCCTCCCGCGTCCACTGCGGGGCGCGCCTGCCGTTGCCAGGCGGAGGCTGGGGGCCGTGCGCCTGGTTGCCGTTTTCCTCCCAGAAGGCCTCCATGTACGGGAAGCCGCCGCCCAGCTGGCCGTTGTATTGCGGGTGGAGCGTGTTGCCGATGGCGTCCCCGCAGCGCGGGTCGAAGATGTATTCGATGTCGGCGAGCGCCTGCTGGGGGACGGAGACCTTCAACGGCTTGCCGAGGGTGTCGGAGAAGACGTCGAGCGTGGCGGCGGGGGCGGTCTGGAGCGGCGCGGGGATCCGCGCCTTCGTGCGCAGGAACCGCCCGTCCTTGGCGATGACGCGCAGATGGAAGCACGGGGACTTGCGGTCCGAGCGCACCACCTGGTGGAGTTCCGCCGTGGCGGCGCCGACGGGCATGGGCACGTCGGGGAGATTGTCGAGGCGTCGGATGTCGACGCGCAGCGGTTCTTCGAGGGTGAGGGCGTAGACGCCGTGGCGGGCGGCGGGGGCGAGCGGCAGTTTCCACTCCCCGTGGCCTGGCAGATTGAGGGAGAGCACCGCCTTCTCCGCCTCCGCGCGCGGGACGGTCACGAGCAGCGCGAACTCGTCGGGGCAGATGCGGCAGGCGGGGAAGTGCACCGCGTCCCCGCGCCGTTCCCAGGTGCCGAAGAAGACGTTGCAGTGCTGGGCGGGGCGGATGGCCCAACGTGAGACGCCCTCGACGCGCGCGGCGAGGGGCTGCTCCGAAAGGATTTTCAGGGTGGTGAGGCCGGCCTGGAAGACGAGGTTTCGGGCGGGGTCGAACTCGTTGTCCTTGTCCACCGCCGCGACCTCGTCCTCGCCGTCGAGGAGTTCGACGGAGGCGAGCGGGGTGCCTGCGTCCACGCGCGCGTCGACCTGGTAGCGTCCGCCGCCGATGGGGGTGGCGGTGAACTCCAGGGACTTCGGCGCGAGGAGTTCGCGCACGGCCTGGCGCAGTTCCTTGTAGTTGACGCAGTGGGTCGCGGCGAGGCGGATGGCGCCCAGCCCCCGCACCTCCCTGCCGTCCACCTTCAGGACGGGCTGGAGCACTTCCTCCGAGGCGAACTGCTCCGAGGGCAGGCGATAGGTGACGGCGTGGAGTTTCCCCGCCTGCATCCGCTCCACGGGGAAGGCGTGGAGGCATTTCCCCGTGGCGGAGCGCAGTTCCAGCTGCAGGGTGTAGTCGCGTTTCATGCTGCCGTCGGGGACGTTCAGCAGTTCCAGGGCGAGGCGCTCGCCGAGTTTCAGCGTGGCGCGGTAGGAGACGACGGCGTTGGGGAGCGTGGTGTCGTCGCCAGGCATGGGCGCGAGCGGGCGGCCCTTCATCACCTGGGAATAGAAGCGCAGCAGGCGGGAGATGGCGCGGCCGTTGTAGACGGTGGGCTGGAACTGGGTGTTCTCGTTGGCCTCGTTCCATTCGAAGAGCAGGATGTAGTCGGGATTGACTTTCAGTGATTCGTCCATCCCGTGGCGCAGGGAGGCGGTGCCGTATTCGCCGATGACGAAGCCGAGCATGGGGTTGACATAGCCCTGGTAGACGATGCAGCCCAGCACCTTGTCCTGGTTCTCGGGGCGGCGGAAGATCTCCTGGAGCATCGGCAGGCGCTCCTCCTGGAAATAGCGGACGCCGTAGTCCCACTGGAAGTCGCCCATTTCGGAGCGGGTGCGGTTCTGTACGCACATCTGGAGGCCTCCGAAGAGGTCGAGGACATCCTGGACGGACTGGCGGTAGAGTTCGCGCTGCGAGAGGTTGAGCGTGCCGTGGCGGCGGTATTCCCCCTCCAGGCCCTCGCGGGTGCGCAGGTGGATCTCGCCAGTCAGGCAGAAGTCGGGGCCTCCCGCGGCGGCGCGCATCGCCGCCATCAGGCGCTGGTGCTCCTCCAGGGTCAGGACCTGGGAGTTCCAGCTGCCCATGAGCAGCCGTCCGTCGATCGTCTTCGGGGCGTTGGGGGTGTTGCGCAGCTGGTTGATCATCACGGCGATGGCGTCGACGCGCAGATTCCTGCCCTGGTTGGGCGGAATGCGCTCGCCGTAGAGGTACTCGGGGAGGAGCAGGAATTCCTTCTCGCGTTCCTCCAGCAGCCAGGGCAGATACTGGAATACGGCGCTTCTGCCCGAGACGCAGAAGGTGCCGAAGCCGTCGAGCCCCGCGGCCTTGACGGCGGGGATCTCGTATTCCAGGAAGTTTCGGCGGGTATAGTTTTCGAAGCGGTGTTCGTCTCGCAGGGTTCGGTCGGTGAAGAGCGGCCGTTCGATGTAGTAGTGGAGGAAATTCTGGTAGACGCCGTATTTGGCGATGACCTCGGCGAAGAGGAGCGGCTCGCGCGTCTGGCGGCGGCGCGTGCCCAGGGCGGGATATCCGCACTCCTCGGTGCGTTCGAAGGGGATCTGGGCATGGGCGCCCGCGACGGCGAGCATCATCGCGACCAGCAGCGTCTTGCCGAAAGCCATGCGCGCGTCCTCAGTTGCCGACCTTGTCCTTGGAGGCCGCGTAGTTCAGGCCGTAGGTGTTGTCGTAGAAGCAGGTGATGCGCGCGGCGCGGTCGTATCCCGCGGCGGGCTTGCGGTAGGCGTAGGTGTTCATGAGCTGCGTGCGGTTGACGGAGGCGGCGTGGCCGTCGAGGAAGAAGAGGTTGCAGGAGCCGCCGTGTCGCGGGGTGAAGAGCGCGAAGTAGGAGCTGCTGGGGTAGTAGGAGCAGAACTGGGTGTTGCGGCGGTGGACGGTGCCGCCGTGGATGCCGTCGCCGCCCATCGCGAGCTGGCCAGGGGAGAGGCGGTTGCCAGTGCTGGTGTCGGAGGAGCCGACGCAGGTGATGAAGTTGGCGGCCTTGAAGACGGGGGCGGCGTTCTTGCCGTCGGCGACATTGATGTAGGGCAGGGGATAGGCCTTGCGCCCCCAGTTGTTGGTGCAGGGCTGGCTGTAGGAGGGGCAGTAGCACGACTTCGGGATCTTCTCGTCGCCGAGCTGGCTGGAGGAGGTCACGCCCGCCAGGTCCACGGAGGGGCCGCCGATGTATTGGACGATGCGGGTGTAGGCGGATTCGTTGGGGTAGGTGTTGAAGGTGCCGCCGCCGTTGTAGATGTAGTCGTCGTTGTCGGTGCCGTACATGTTCAGCGCCAGGGCCATCTGCTTGAGGTTGTTGATGCAGCCCGCAGAGCGCGCCTTTTCGCGGGCCTTGGAGAGGGCGGGCAGCAGCATCGAGGCGAGGATGGCGATGATCGCGATGACGACCAGGAGTTCGATGAGGGTGAAATGACGGCGCATGGAGCGTGGTTCCTTGTATTTGGGGGAGTGAAAGGCTATTCCTCGATCTTTTCGAGGCGGAGGTTGCGGAAGAGGACATCCTTGCCGTAGACGGCGAGGGAGCACTGCGCGGCGCCCTTCCACCAGTGGCGGAGGGCGGCCTGGGCGGAGACGCCCTGGATCTCGACGGCGGCCTGCTGCCATTCGTCGGTGGCCTGGACTTCGACGCCGTTGCTGATCCAGCCTGTCACATGCAGCCGCACGAGGCTGCCCGCGTTGAGCGCGGGCAGGCGGTCCAGTTGCAGGACGATGATCTTCCCCTGGATGGTCTGCGACTTGATCCAGCAGTAGGAGAAGCTCGGCATGTCGCCGAAGTCCCGCCGCGCATACAGGAAGGCCGCGTAGCTGCGCTTCGGCGCCTTGCGGACGGCGGCGACCCACGCGGGATTGGCCTCGACCACCATCACGGTGTCCCCCGCCGCGACCTGCCCCAGCAACTTGGCCTCGCTGCCTGCGATGAAGGAGTTCTGGACGCCCTTGAGGAGGCGCCCTTTCGCGTCATACTGCATGGTGCCGAGGATGCCGCCGACCTTTCCAGTAGGCGCGCCAGGGGCCTTCTTGAACTCGCCGCTCAGGCGGTAGCGGGCCTGCGGCTCGATGGGGACCCGCTTCACGGTGCCCGCCAGCTGGGGCGCGCCGCGCACCGCGCCGTCCGCATCCACGCGGAGCGGGGACTTTTCGCCGAAGTCCGCCTGGGTCGCGGGGGCGAGGAGCGTCTCGCCGAAGACAAGTCCCGCCGCGCAAAGCACGGCCAGCCAGGGCGCCTTCATGCCGATATCGCGTAAATGGTACATTTTTGACATTTTTCCGAGTGTGCCAAGGGCTTTCAGAATGCCAGGTTTATCTTTTCGCTTTCTTGCATATTATAGCATGAAAAGCGGTGCATTCCAAGATGCAGTCCACTGGAAAATATGGCACGCATGTGATATTGTGTTATATTTCTGTGCGGTGCCTTTCCGACTGTAGCCTCCGACTGCCGCCACGCTCCTCTCCCATGCAACTGTTTGCCTACTCTCAATTCCTCTTTCCCGACGCGGCCGTCCGACCTGGGGTCCTGCCGCGCAACTGCGGGCATCAGATCGTCTGCCGCGGGGACGACTATGGCTGGCATGGCCTGCGCCGCGGTCCCAACCCGTTCTTCATCTGGCAGTACACGCTTTCCGGGTGCGGCGAGATCACGATCGGCGGGGAACGTCATCTTCTGCCGCCCGAGACGGCGTTTTTCGTGAAGGTCCCGAGCGACCATCACTACTGCCTGCCGCGGTCGTCTCCGCATTGGGAATACTATTTTCTGTCGGTGTCGGGGGAGGAGATCTGCCGTTTGGGGGACGAACTGACGGCGCGGTTCGGGTGCGTCTTTCGGCTGCCGCGTGCCTCGTCGTGCATTGGCGCCTTCGAGGAGTTTTTGCGGCTGCCTGCGGACGGGCTCATGGCCCATCCGCTTCACGCCTCCGCCAGGGCCTACTCCCTGATCGCCTCCATCTTCACGGCGCTGGAGGGGACGCGGACGCCGCCGCCAGAGCAGCGTCTGCTGGAGCAGGTGCGGCAGTACGTGCTGGCGCACCTGGAGGAGCCGCTTGGCATCGGGGAACTGGCGGGGATCTTCCACTACAGCCGCAGCCATTTCTCGCGCCTCATGCACGTGGTGACGGGGATGACCGCGCAGCAGTATGTCAATTCCATTCGGCTCAACCTCGCGGAGCAGCTGCTCAGGACCGAGCCGCTCTCCGTCAAGGAACTGGCCGCGCGGGTCGGTTTCCGCGAGACGAGTTATTTCTGCCGCCAGTTTCGGCGGCAGTTCCACCTCTCGCCGAGGCAATATCTGCTGCACAGCGCAGACGCCAGGTGACTATGGCGCGGGCAGGACGACGACGTAGGCGGGAAGCCCCAGGAGGCCGAACTTCTGCGCGAGCGGGCGGATGGCGGGGGCCTCGAAGTCGTCGGCCTGGATTTTGACGCAGACCATCTGGTCGAGGCGCTTCTGGATGGCGGGGGCGCGGAGGGTGGTGGCGTCCATGGTGACGCAGGCCTTGCAGGTGGTGCCCCAGAAGTCGAGGAAGAGGGGCTTTTGGGCGGCGCGGGCCTCGGCGGCGGCGGCGGCGAGGTCGGTGCGCCAGCGTCCGTCGGGTGCGGCGGGGGGTGCGTCGGGCTTGAGGAGGCGGAAGCCGCTCCAGGCGTAGAAGCAGGCGAATGCGAGGATGAGGACGCCGAAGGCGTGCTTGACGCGGTTCATCCAGGCGCCTGGCCTGGGGAGGAAGGAGAGTCCTGCGCCGAGGAACGGCCAGGGGAGGGCGAGGCCGAGGCCCAGGAGGAGCGGGAGCCATGCGGCGGCGGCGTGGCCGCCGCGATGGAGTTGGGCGGCGAGGAGAAGCACCCAGATGAGAACGGGCGCGATGCAGGCGCCCGCGAGGATGGCGGCGGTCGCGCCGAGGATGGCGGCGGCCGCGTAGGAGCCGCGCGCGGAGGGGGCGCCGCCCTTGCGGAAGCGCGAGAGGTCGATGAGGATGAGGTCGAACATGGCGAGGGCGAGCACGATGAAGACGACGGCGACCGCGAAGTTGAACCACGGGCTGGCGTTGAGGGCGCCGAAGCGACCGCCCGCGTGGACGAAGACCGCGCCCGCGATGCCGTAGGTGAGGGCCATCGCGCCGCCGTAGGTCGCGCCGAGGGCGAGGCCGCGTCGTCGGCTGTGTCCTGCGGCGCCCGCGCCGAGGACGCCCAGGGTGATGGGGATCATCGGCAGCACGCACGGGGTGAGGTTGAGGAGGAGGCCGAGCGGAATGATGAGCAGGGCCGCGAGGAGCAGCCCGTGGCGTCGGAAGACGCGCGCGAGGAGGTTCTCCTTTGCGGCGTGGGCGTTTCCGACGGCGTCGTCCAGCCAGCGCGCGAAGTCGCTCTCGCCCTGGTATCCCGCGACGGCGCTCCAGCGTCCGAGGCCGTCGAGCGTTGAGGGCGCGTCGGCCGCGGCCGAAGTCGGGGCGGCGGCGGGCGCCGCCGCGAGGGGGATGGTCTGCGGCGGGAAGCACATTTCCTCGGTGCAGCCCTGCAAGGTGATGGTAAGGTCGCGGGTGGGCGGGGTGACGCGGAATTTGAGGACGGTGTCGGCGGGCCATGTCCCGTCCTCGTGGACGGGGGGATGGTCGACGGGCGTGACGGTGGTGCCGTCGGGGGCGTTGAGGCGGAGCGTCGCGGCGGTGATGTGGACGCGTTTCGGGAGCACGAAGGAGATGGCGACGATGTCGCCGTCGAATTGCGCTTCGGCGTTGAAGTCGGCGGCGGGGAGGGCGCAGGCGAGGAGGACGAGCAGGGTGGCGAGGTGTCTCATATTCGGGTCATGCTCCAGCGGATGGGGTGTTCTCCGTCGTAGGGGAGGTAGCCGTGGAAGGGGCGCGGGTCGCCGTCGAAGACGAGGGGCACGAAATAGCGGTCGCCCTCCCACATCGGGTAGTTGCCGAGGTCGGCGACGGGCACCCAGGAGAGGGTGCCCTCGACGTTGTCGGTGAACGGGGTGCCAGTGAAGGCGGTGACGAGGAAGATGAAGGCGAGCCAGTTTTCGCGGTGCGGGCCGAAGTTGGTCCAGTTGACGGTGCCGCGCAGGGTCATCGCGGTCACCTCGATGCCCGCCTCCTCGCGGATCTCGCGGATCATGCACGCGGCGGCGTCCTCGCCTGGCTCCATGTGCCCGCCGAGGCCGTTGTATTTGCCGAACTGCTCGTCGCTTTTGCGCGCGATGCGGTGCGAAAGCAGGACCTGGCTGCCATCAGGCGACAAAATGTAGCCGAGCGTGCTGAGGATCGGGCAGTAGGAGGCGGACATGGCGATGGAGGGAATTTGGGGGACGCAGGGGACGGCGGGCCATACGGCCCGCCGCAGAACAGGGGGCGGTGTGGGCCGTCCGTTCGGTGCCGCCGGCGAAAAGCCGGCGGGCTGGTTGGCGGTCTGGTGGGGGTGCTTTGCGGGCCGGAAACGCCCCGCCGCAGAACGGGGGTGCTCGGTGTGCGCGCCGTCCGAGGTGCTTCGCCTCACACCTTTCCGAACCGGCGGTGTCGGGATTGGAATTCGGCGATGGCGGCGCCCAGTTCGGCGGCGCCGAAGTCGGGCCAGAGGACGGGGGTGAAGTAGAACTCTGCGTAGGAGAGTTCCCAGAGAAGGAAGTTGGAGAGGCGCTGTTCGCCGCCAGTGCGGATGAGCAGGTCGGGTTCGGGGAGGTCGGGGGCGTAGAGGGCTGCGGCGAGTTCGGCCTCGGTCACGGGGGACTTGAGGTCTCCGGAGGCGCGTCGGGCGGCGAGGATGGCGGTGGCGGCGTCGGCGAGCTCGGCGCGGCCGCCGTAGTTGAGGGCGACGTTGAGGGTGAGGGTGGTGTTCTGGGCGGTGGCGGCGATGGCGTGCCTGAGGGCGAGCCGCGGGGCGAGCGGCATGGCGTCGAGGCGCCCTACGGTGCGCAGGCGGATGCCGCGCCTCTGGAGGTCGTCGAGGCTGCGGGTCGCATACTGGCTGAAGAGGGACATCAGCGTCTCGACCTCGGACTTCGGGCGGTTCCAGTTCTCGGTGGAGAAGGCATAGAGGGTGAGGCAGGAGACGCCTGCGGCGATGGCGGCGTCGGCGACGACCTGGACCTGTTCGGAGCCCGCCTTGTGGCCGGCGGAGCGTTCGAGGCCTCGGGCGGTGGCCCAGCGGCCGTTGCCGTCCATGATGATGGCGATGTGCTTGGGGATGGTCATTGCGGGGTGCGGAGTCGGTCGGCGATGGCGTCCGCGTCGAGGCCGAAGCGGGCGCGCAGGCTGGCGGGGTTGCCGTGGGGGATGATGGCGTCGGCTGGCCAGCCGAAACGCTGGACGGGCGGGTGCGGCAGGTCGGCGAGGGCCTCCAGGAGGCAGTCGCCGAGGCCGCCGATGACGCAGTGGTCTTCGATGGAGGCCTGGGGGATGTCGGCGAAGCGGCGCGCGAGGTCGGCGTCGAAGGGCTTGAGGAAGCGGGCGTTGACGACGGCGACACGCTCGCCGTCAAGCCGCCCCGCGACCTGGAGGGCGGTTTCGAGCATGGCACCGGTAGCCCAGAGGACGCGCGTGGGCTGCTCGGGGGCGCGCAGGAGGACGGCGCGCCCCAGTTCGATGGGCTGGAGTTCTCGGCCGAGGTCGAGGCAGCGCCCGCGCGGATACCGCAGGAGTGCGGGGCGTTTCAGGGAGTACGCAAAATATAGCATGGCCTTGACTTCGGCGGCGGTGGCGGGGGCGAGGATGACGAGGTCGGGGAGTTGGCGCAGGAAGCCCAGGTCGTAGATGCCGTGGTGGGTGGGGCCGTCGGGGACGGCGCCTGCGCGGTCGACGGCGAAGATGACGGGGAGGCGGTTCAGGCAGACGTCGTGGTAGATGTTGTCGAAGGCGCGCTGCAGGAACGTGGAGTAGATGGCGACGACGGGGCGCTCGCCGCCGCGCGCGAGGCCTGAGGCGAAGGCGACGGCGTGTTCCTCGGCGATGCCAGTGTCGTGGCAGCGGTCGGGGAAGCGCCGCGCGAAGTCGGCGAGGCCAGTCCCGTCGAGCATGGCGGCGGAGACGGCGACGACCTCGGGGTGTTCCTGGGCGAGCGAGCAGATGGCGTCCCCGAAGGCGCGCGAGAAGTCGGGCTCGCCCTTGGGGCGGGGGGCGGTCTCCCCCGTGGCGGGGTCGAAGGGGCCGACGCCGTGGTACCTGGAGGGGTTCTGCTCGGCGAACGGGCAGCCGCAGCCTTTGCGGGTGACGATGTGGATGAGGAGCGGGTTGCCGCTTCGGTCGTCGCGGGCGAGGCGGAGATTGCGCAGCAGTTCGGGGAGGGAGTGGCCGTCGATGGGGCCGAAATAGCGCAGGCCGAGTTCCTGGAAGAGGATGCCTGGCGGCAGGAAGAAGCCCTTGACGGCGCGCTCGATGCGCAGCCAGAAGGAGCGCAGGCGCCCTGGGCGTGCGGCGCCGAGCCCCGTTTTGATGACGGCGCGCACGCGGTTGTAGAAGCGCCCCGAGATGATGCGGTTCAGGCAGTGGCGCAGGGTGCCGCGCGCGGGGGAGATGGACATCTGGTTGTCGTTGAGGACGATGACCAGGCGTCGGCCGCCGTCGCGCAGATTGTTGAGGGCCTCCCAGGGGATGCCGCATGAGAGCGCGCCGTCCCCGATGACGGCGATGGCCTTGCCTGGGCGGCCGTCGCGGAGGCGGGCTTCGGCGTCCCCAAGGGCCTGGGAGACGGCGACTCCTGCGTGTCCTGCGTACACGGGGTCGGCGGGGGATTCGTCGGGGGAGGGGAAGCCTGAGACGCCGCCTTCCTCGCGCAGGTTGTCGAGGGTGCGTCCAGTCAGGAGCTTGTGGGCGTAGGCCTGGTGGCCGACATCGAAGTAGAGCGTGTCGGTGGCGGGGATGTCGAAGACGGCGTGGAGGGCGATGGTCAGTTCGACGGCGCCCAGGTTGGAGGCGAGATGCCCGCCGTGCGCCGCGACGGCGGCGAGGATGCGCGCGCGCAGTTCCTCCGCGACGGCGGCGAGGTCGCGCTCGGGCATGGACTTCAACTGGGCGGGGGCGGGAGGCATGGGCGATGGCGGCTATCGTTCTTGCAGCGCCTGGATGGCGCGGTCGATCTGGGCCTGCGGGGTGCTGGCGCCTGCGGCGATGCCGACGCGGCGGTATTGGCCGAGGTCGGGCGGGAACTGCTCGGGGCCTTCGACCAGCCAGGCGGGGATCCCCGCGCGCTCGCCGATCTCGCGGAGGCGGCTGGCGTTGGAACTGTGCGGGGAGCCGATGACGAGGAGGGCGTCGACTTCGCGCACCAGCCGCTCGACGGCGCTCTGGCGCTCGAAGGAGGCGCGGCAGATGGCGCCTGTGCGGCGGGCGTGCGGAAATCTGCGCTGGAGCGCCGCGAAGAGCGCGTCGGCGGTCTCGTGGTTGAGGGTGGTCTGGGTGAGCAGAATCGGATGGCGGAGCGGCGGCAGGGCCTCGACCTCGGCGGTGGCGGCGACCAGAAAACGGCGCGGCGTGCCCGCGCTTCCGATCACGCCCTCGGCCTCGGGGTGGCCGTGGAGGCCGCAGAAGACCAGTTCGTCGTCGGGCGTGAGGGCGGCGGCGGCGGCCTGGAGTTGCCGCACGATGGGGCAGGTGGCGTCGAGGACGCGGGCGGCGCGGGCGCGGAGGGCGTCGGCGGTCTCGGGGGAGACGCCGTGGGCGCCGATGAGGACGGTCGTGCCAGTGGGGAGGTCCTGCGGCGTTTCGATGAAGCGGGCGCCCTGGCGGCGCATCTCTTCGGTCACGCAGCGGTTGTGGACGAGTTCGTGGAGGACGAAGAGGGGCTCTCCGGAGGGCATGGCGCGGCGCGTCTCCTCGAAGAGGCGCATGGCGCGCTGGACGCCGCCGCAGAAGCCGAGGCAGTCGGCGATTTTGAGGTCGTGAGGCATCAGAGGGTGAGGCGAGTGGTGGCGGTGAGGCGCCCGTGCGTGACGGGGTGCGGGAAGGCGATGCTCCAGGAGACGAGCGCGATGCCGCCGTTCGGCGCGCCTGCGTCGTCCCGCGCGCCGTATTTTCGATCGCCGACGATGGGCCAGCCCGCGTGGGCGAGCTGCGCGCGGATCTGGTGGTAGCGGCCAGTGTCCAGGCCGATTTCAAGGAGGGCGCGGCCGTCGGGGCGCGTTTCCAGGA
>JAEEXV010000198.1 GCA_016287975.1 Lentisphaeria bacterium
CCGGCGAAAAGCCGGCGGGCCAAGCCGCCGCGGAGGAGCGAGTGGCTTGGAGGCTAAGCGGTTGTGTGCCGCCGGCGAAAAGCCGGCGGGCCAAGCCGCCGCGGAGAAGCGAGGGCCCTGGAGGCGAAGCGGTCGTGGGCCGTCGGCGAAAAGCCGGCGAGCCAAGCCGCCGCGGAGAAGCGAGTGGCTTGGAGGCGAAGCGGTTGTGTGCCGCCGGCGAAAAGCCGACGGGCCAATCCGCCGCGGAGAAGCGAGTGGCTTGGAGGCTAAGCGGTTGTGTGCCGCCGGCGAAAAGCCGGCGGCGGGGATGCGCCGCCTACAGGCGAGCCTGCCAGGGTTCAGCGGTATCCGCGGCGGCAGAAGAGGCGGCCGTTGGCGATGCGGCACTGGGAATTGCCGAGGATGACCAGAGTGGTCATCTGGACCACCGCGAACGGGAATTCGCGGATCGGAAAGACGCGGACGAACTGCCCTGGGCGCCATGCGTCGCGGACAATGGCGCAGGGCAGTCCATCGCCGCCATGGCGTCGGAAGCACTCCACGGCGAATTCGAGCAGTTCGTGGCGCGTGCTGCTGGCGGGATTGTAGAGCGCCGCAGGCAAATCCGAGGCGGCGACCGCCTCCAGGCGGCGACGGATGGTCTCGGCGGGCGTCATCAGATCCGAGAGGCTCAGCACCGCGAAGTCGTTCATGAAGGGCGCGCCGACCAGCGCCGCGCAGGCAAGCGCGGCGGTGACGCCAGGCACGACCTCGATCTCGACCTCGGCAAAACGCGCCTCCTGAGTCAGTTCCAGCAACAGTCCCGCCATCCCGTAGACGCCCGCGTCGCCCGAGGAGACCAGTGCCACCTCCTCCCCCGCCAGCGCCGCCTCCAGCGCCGCGACGCAGCGCTCGCGTTCGCCGCGCATGCCGCCCGCGACCAGCCGCTTCCCCGCCAGCAGCGGCTGCAGCAAATCCAGATACAGCCGATAACCCACGACGACCGCGCACCGCTCCAGCACCGCCCGTGCCTGCCCCGTCAGCAGTTCTGGCGCGCCAGGCCCGATGCCCACCGCAAAGACGCGCTTCATGGCCATTGCCCTCCCGCCAGCGCGACCGTGACATCGCGGTCGCTTTGCTTTTCAACATACAACCGCGCGCCCGCCCCCGCCGACGCCAGCGCGGCCGCCTCCGACACCGAATTCAGCCCCAGATGGCGCCGCGCCGCCTCCGAGGGATGCGGGACGGCCTGCGCATTGAGCGTCTCCGCGTCGTGGAACTCCAACGGCACACCGCTCTCCGCCGCAAACTCCGCCAGCCCCGCCTCGCCGCGCTTCGCCTCCGCGCTCGCGATGGCCGCGACCTCGGAAAGCGCGAAGCCGTGCGCCTCCAGTACCCGCTGGACCACCTCGCGCAAACGTGCGGCGGAAACGCCCTTCCGACAGCCAATGCCCAGCG
The DNA here is from genome assembly GCA_016287975.1 of Lentisphaeria bacterium. The sequence goes on from JAEEXV010000198.1 coordinate 1,438, forward strand.
TGAAGCGCGGCTGGCGCAGCCGCACTTCCACGCCGCCGCAGCGCACTGCCCACTCCCCTGCCGCGCGCGGTTCATGCCTGGCAACCCCCGCATAGCCCGCGAGCTCCTCGGCGAAGACGCGCCCAGGCATCCACACCTCGACCGATTCGCCCGCCGCCACCGCCGCCGCCAGCGCGGTGTGCGCCTCTGGATTCACCATCTCGCAATGCCGCCGCCGCGCCAGTTCGTCGAAGGCGGGACGCCCCTCGACATCGCTCGCCGTCGTGATCACGGCGCGCCCCCCCGTGATCCGCGCCACATCCCGCGCCAGCGCATTGCCGCCGCCCTCATGCCCCGAAAGCAGACTGACGGCCGCCGCGCCGCGCTCGTCCACCACCACCACCGCAGGATCGCGGTGCTTGTCCCGCAGCAGCGGCGCAATCGTGCGCACCACGATGCCGCAGGCCATCACGCAGACAAGCGCCTCGTGCGTGCGCCACGCCTCCGCCACCGCCTCCGCAAAGCCCCCCTCCGAAAAGGTCCGCGCCCGCCACGACGCCACCGCGTCCGCATGCTTCGCGGGCACCCATAGCGTGCACTCCTCCAGCCCCGCCGCGACTTCCGCCGCCTTGCACGCCGCCGCGCGCGTCAGCGAAAACAGCGCGACGCGGCCATGGAACGCATGATGGCGGTAGCCCGTCGCGAAGTGCGCGTCATAGAGCCGCGAGAGTTCCCCGCCGCGCGTCAGCACCTCCCCCACGACAATCATCGCCTGCCGCAGGACGCCCGCCTCCCGCACTCGCCCCGAGATGTCCGCCAGCGTCCCCCGCACAACCCGCTCGTTCGGCCAGGACGCCCGATAGACCACCGCGACTGGCGTCGATTCGGGGCGCCCCGCCGCGCGCAGTGCCGCGCACACCTCATCCATCTCGCCGACGGACAGGAAAATACACAGCGTCGAGCCATGCGCCGCCAGCGCCGCGAGGGATTCGCCTGCGGGCATCGGCGTCCGCCCCGCAATCCGCGTGAAGATGACGCTCTGCGACACCCCCGGAACGGTCAGTTCGGCCTTCAGCGCCGCCGCCGCCGCAAAGGCGCTGGAGACTCCTGGCACGACCTCATAGGGGATGCCCGCCGCGTCCAGGGCGCGAAATTGCTCCGCGACCGCCCCGTAGATGGACGGGTCGCCCGTATGCAGCCGCACCACGCGGCGTCCCGCGCGCACCTCCGCGGCCATCAGCGCGACCATTTCGTCCAGCGCCATCTTCGCGCTGTTGACCCGCCGCGCCGAAGGGCACAGTTCCAGGAGCCGTTCATCGACCAGCGAGCCCGCATAGACCACGACCTCGGCCGCCTTCAGCAGTTCGGCGCCACGGACGGTCACCAGATCCGGCGCCCCAGGCCCCGCCCCCACGAATGCCAGATGCCCCATCCTGTCCATCGCCCCTGCCGCCCGCCCCCCTCGTGCAGGCGGACCGCCCTACTTCGCGTATGCCTTGAGGATGGCGTCCGTCACGGCCTTGGCGAGGGCATCCTGCTCCGGGCCTGGCTTGAAGTGGACGTTGTTGCCCTTGCGCCATCCATCGAACGCGCTGGAGGAACGCACCAGCGCGTTGAGGTCGCACACCAGCACCTGCGGGAAGTCGGCCAGAACCTTCCTGGCCACTTCGTTGTATTTGAGTTCCTCGTCCTTGCGGCGCCCCCGAGTGCCGTAGGCGCGGCCGTCGTTCGGGACAGGCGTGGTCATGCACCATACCAGCTTGAGCCCCGTCTTGGCGAGGAAGGACAGTTCGCGCCGAAGGTTCGCCTCGTAGTCCGCCAGTTCGACAAGGTGCTTGCTCTGGAACTCCTTGGTCTTCGGGTCGATCTCCTGCACCAGGTCGTGCAGCCCGTGGTTCAGCACCACCACGTCCCACTTCGACGCGGGGTTGCGGTAGTCGCCCAGCCACAGCGCCAGCATCGCGACGCCACGCGCAGTGGAGCCGCTGTTGGCGGGGATGCGGTGGTAGTTGAACTTGCCCTGCATCAGTTTCTTCGCCGCCGCATGGTAGTTCATGCTGATCGAATCGCCCACCACCAGCACGCTCGGCAATGAACGGTCGTCATCCTTGCGCTCGTCCACCCGCGGCGTCACCTCGACCCGCGTCAGCACCTGCGCCTCGCCGTCATTCTTGACCCACATCCGAAGGCTGTCGATCCGCAGCGTGATCTGCGTCGCGGGAATCTGCGTGAACTCGATCGCGACGCCGCTTCCGGAGACGCGCTTCCCGTCCACCTCGATCTCGAAGGTGTTTTTGCCCGTCGGGTAGAACGGCGCGCGCAGCCCGATGCCGTCGGGGCTCCAGCCTGGCTTCTGCGGCTGGACATGGAACTCGATGCGCCTGCAACGGAATGACTGGCCCTCCTTGATCCGCTTGGAGTTGTTCTGGTCCAGGTAGAACAGCGCCACGCGCCCGGGCGCAATCGTGCTCATGTCGATGCCCTCCGTCTTCTTGACGAAGAGCGTCTTGTCCGTCCATTTCAACTGGAAACTCGACTGGCTTTCCTCGGTCTTCGGGTCGTATGCCGTGCTGGCCATGACCGTCATCTCCTTCGCCGCCGCGTCGAGTTTGTAGGCGATGCCAGTGTCGCCGTTCTTCATCTTGAAAGCCGCACCGTGGGCCAACAGCGCGCCCAGGCAAAGGATCGACAAAAACTGCTTCATGGTTGCTCTCTCCTTGTGTTACTTCAGACGACTCCAGCTGGTCTGGTTGAACAGCGAATTGCTGTTCGGGTCAAAACTCGCCGTGCTCGAATTCGGCGTATTGAAGCCCGCATTGTGGTAGATGACCTCACCCTCCCGATTGATCCACGCATGGTCGTATCGGTTGTCCACAAACATCTTCTCGCCAGTTTCAGGATTCGACACCCTGTCCACTCCGCGGATATAATCCGACCACATGTCACGCACTCGATCATTCGTCGTGGAGGTCGAGGTCGCCAACTCCATCTGCCGGTTGCGGATCTCGTTCTGGACGCGGATCCACTCCGCCACACGGCGATCCGTGATCTGGTTGACGATCTGGATGAATTGCGGGTTGAGCTGGAACCCCTTCAGCATCGCCACCGCCTTTGCCTCCCCCTCCGACTCCTTCCCCGCAGGATACGCGTACGACACTGGCATCATCACCTCCACGACCGTCGAGTAGTTCAGCGACGGACGGTTCTCCATCGCCAGCATCGGCATCCGATACGTCACCGCATACGACTTGCCGCCGCGGTTCCCCGCATAGTGGATGGTCAATTCCGTAAACAGGTAGTTCGTCGGCTGGATGCCGCGCTCCTGCGCCTGGCGCAACCGCGCCTCCAGCAGCGCCTTGTCAGGCTCCCCCTGCCGGAAGCGCGCATCCACCAGCCGCACCCCTTCCAGACCGTAGTCCTTCCCCACGCCCTGAAGCAGGACATTCGCAAGAAGCTGCGGATTCTGCAAAATCGGCACCTGCTGGATCCGGCAGTTCGCGCCGGGGAACACCAACTGCGACGACACAAACACCTTGAACTGCTGGTCTGGCGACATTGTCCACGCATACCAGACCACGGGGAGAATCCGGTCCGTCGTCCACGTCGCCTTGCCTCCCGCCAGCCATCCTGGCGCCACATTGCAGCACATCACGGGAATCTGCGTGCGCTGGTCCACCAGGAAAAACCTCTCGTCCGCGCCACGCGCCTCTCCAGCGGCCGCCATCCCCATCATCACCGCCAGCGCCACAATCAACCGCTCCATTTTCATCCTGTCTGTTCTCCGATTCATTACAGTCCGTCCCCCTTCTTTCCTGCGCTTAATATACAACATCGGAACAATTCCCGCCCTTTTGCGCTCATATTTCCCGCGCCAGGGCGGCTTCCGCGCGAAAAGCAGAAAGCCCCGCCAGACTTCACTATCTGGCAGGGCTTTAAGGTGGTGAACCTGACTGGGCTCGAACCAGCAACCTTCTGCTCCGGAGGCAGACGCTCTATCCAATTGAGCTACAGGTCCGCTCGCTTGCGGCGTCTGCATAAGATAATCCCTCCCGCCCGTAATTCAAGGCGGGATTCGTTTTTTTCCGCCCCCCCTCCTCGGCGCGGCAGCCGCGCCTACTTCAGCAACTGCTCCACCAGCCACTTGGTGTACAGATCCTTGTATTGCTGGGGCGTGTAGTGGCCCATGCCGACGATGCCGACGAGTTGCTTGTCCTGGGATGCAATCGCATTGAAGGCGGCCCAGTCGGTGCCGGGCGCGCAGGTGCGGTCGGCCCAGCCGACCACCATGCGGAAGGGGACCCGGATGCGCGCCGCGAAATGCGCCGCGTCATAGTAGCCCGCCGTCACCTCGGATCCAGGCACCTTCTCCGAGACCAGCTGCGGCCAGCCGGCCCTGCGCCCCTGGAGCGCGGCGTGGTGGTCGCAGCCCGCGGGCACGTTGGCGACGGCGCATTTGATGCGCGGATTCAGCCCCGTCTGGATCAGCGTGAACATGCCACCCTGGCTGCTGCCGTGCATGCCGATGCGCGTCCCGTCGATCTCAGGCTGTTCCGCCAGCCAGTCGATCGCGCGGCAGATGCCCAGCACTGGACGATGGAAGAAATACTTCACCCTGTCGCTGGAATCCTGCTGCGGATAGTAGCCGTGCGCCTTGCGGTACTCGTCATAGAGCGCCTTCACCGTCTTGCCCGGCGTCAAAGGATCATACGAATGGACGTTCATCACCAGCACCGCCACCTTGTTGCCGCCCAGCGGAGGGAAGGGCGAGACGTATCCCGGGCCAGCGCCCGGCACCGTCACCACCGCAGGAACCTTCCCCGACGCCTTCGGTATGGTCAGGAAGCCGTAGACACGGCCGCCAGGGGCCGCGAAACTCACCGCAAAACAGTCATACTCAGGCTTCGAGAACTTCGGCAGAGGCACCTTGCGGGCATCCAGCGGCAGCGCCTTGGCCGCCTCCAGTTCCCGCTTCCAGAAGGCATCGAAGTCGGCAGGCGCGGGCTTTCCGGCACGGATCTTTTCGGGCTCGTAGGCCACGCCGGCGGTCGCGGCGTAGGCGCGGCCCTTGGCGTCGCGCTGTCCGGCGAGGGCGGCATGGCCCTGGAGGAAGCCGGGGGCGTCGAGCTTGCCCTCGACCTCGACGGTGCCGTTCTCGACCTTGGAGAGGTCAAAGTCCTTGCGGAAAATCTGCTTGCCGCCGTCCAAGGAGAGGGTGACCATCAATTTCCCCTGGCGCAGCGGCTGCTTGTCGTCGCCCAGGGCCTGGAAGCGGAAGCTGGCGGTCTCGCCGACCTTACGGATGGCCAGTTCCCCCGCCACCGACATCGGCTTGGCGAACTTCCCCTGATAGCCTACCCAACTCTTGATCTCGATGGCGGCAAGGCAGAACGCCAACGCCAATAGCACGCTCAAAACACTCTTCATCATGAATGTCTCTCCTGTTGTGGATGAAGGCTCCCCGCCCCCCTCCGCCAAAAACACGGAACCCGTTGATGCCATAATATAACCCCGAAGTACATTGTGCTCCGTCCAAAGTCCGACGTCTCTGCCACGCATCGTCCATTGTCCCCGCATCCCTCCCTGCTGTGGATTTTTCGGTGGCCGCGAATGGCCAAAAGGCAGTTCGCCGATTATAGTAACCCCGTTGTCTGTCGCAGGGCGGCTCCGCATGGTCATGCCCGCCCTGCCATCCGTCTTTCGACTTTTCCATTTGCGCCCCCACGTCATCCGAGGAGCCACAGAACCCATTATGCAGCGCCGTCTCTCCCTTGTCCTCGTCGCCTTCCTCCTGGCTTTCGTCCATCACACCTCCTTCGCCGCCGACGACGCGGCCCAGAAACTCTACGGCAAACTCGCCAAGCAGAACCAGGAGCGCATCCGCCAGATCACCCTGTTCGTGCTCAACACCTGGAATGCCTCCTTCAACCAGGATGTCCAGCAGCGCCTCGGCGGGGGCGGCGAAAACAAGGATGGCGGCAACGGCGACAACAACAGCGGCGGCGACAAGAGCGGCTCCGCCCTCTCCCCGGCGGAACTCAACGCCATCCGCGACGCCGCCAAGGAAGTCACCCTCCAACAGGTGAAACTGCGCTTCGGCGGCGCGGACGGCGATGTCTACAACACTCTCCGTTTCCACGTCGAGGAGCACGACGGCGAGGAGAGCGGCGCCAAGATCAAGGAGGTCCTCTCCAAAGTCCCAGGCGTCTACATCGTCAACCCCAACCCCGTCACCAGTCTCGTCTCGGTCGGCTTCAAGTTCACCGCCACCCTCCCCGAAGTCCTCGCCAAGGTCCAGGAGTTCACCGCCAGCGACGAATGCACTTTCACCAGCGTGTCGTCTAGCTACAGCGCCAATGACAACGCCTATAATTTCATTCTCATCCCCAAGCCCGCGCTCGCCCCGAAAATCGAGGCCGCCGCAGTCAACTCCAGCGGCGCGGAAGCCCCCAAGGAGGCAGGCGAGGCGGGCGCCGCCAAGCCCGAAAAGAAGGCGGAGGACGCCGAGCAGTCCAAGCCCGCGGCCATCAAGGAAGCCCACTACAACCCCCAATATGGTTTTCTTCAGTTGAAATACGAGGGCGAGGAACTCCCCGTCGCCGAAATCAACCGAAAACTGGCCGCGCTGAAACTGGAGGCCGCGCCGCTTGAGAAGCTGCTGGGGCAGTTGAAGGCCGTCGGCAGCAATGCGGGCAGCCACTTCCCCGAGGAAGTCGAGGGGACGGCGGTCCTGATCATCCAGCCCACCTCCGATGCGGTCAAGCCGCTGCTGGATTCCATGGAGGGCGTCGGCTCCAACCTCCACGCCGAGTATGTCCCGATCCTGCGAGTGGTGGTGATGAACTCCCCGCTCCCCGTGACGCCCCGCCAGATGGTCGGCCTCGTGCAGCGCAGCAATCCCGAGTTCACGATTGCCGCCGACATTCTCCAGTACAATCCCGAGACCTCCCGCCTCACCCTCGGCATCCATCCCAACGCCGAGCGCATGAAGGTCATCGTGCAGGAAGCCGCCGAGCAACTGGAGGCGACTTTCGAATATGACGAAAAGCGCCATGCCATCCTGGTCAAGGAACTGGAAGAGAACAAACTCGGATCAGAGCAGATCAAGCAGTACCTCGCCCTGATGGCCAAATACGGCCTGGCGGGCATGCCCTTCCCTGGCAACGACGACAATCCTCCCGGCATCCTCCTCTACCCCGACAAGGCCGCCCTGGACACCATCGAGGCCTCCATCCGCAAGCAGATCCCCGAGCCAAACCTCCGCATCGCGACCCCCGACCCAGGCAACCTCGCCTATCTCCTCAAGAATGGCGCGCGCTGCACCATCACGATGGAACTCCCGCGCGACACCATCGGCAAACTCAACGCCAAGATGCGCAGCGCCGCCACCGCCACCGCCGCGACCACCGCCCGCAACCGCAAGTTCAACTTCTTCTGCGAATGCAAGGGCCTCAGCGAAACCGACATCGTCCGCACCCTCGAAGCCAACAACTACTACCAGGTCACCTATGACGAAGGCGGCAAGACGCTCTCCTTCGCCATCCTCGACAGCGCCGCCAACTTCTCCTTCCTGCTGGAGGACATCCAGACCCGCCTGCAGCAGCGCCTGAGCGCCCTGGGCCGCAGCGGCCGCCCGATGCTCTTCCCGCTGGACACCCAGATGCAGCTCCAGGTCAGCGGCATGCCCTGGAACCAGGTGCGCCCCATGCTGGAGGAGTTCCCCGAACTTGAAATCGGCAACGTCTCCAACCTCGAAGTCAAAGTCCTGAACGTCGCCCCCCAGACCATCATCAACCTCCTCAAGCGCAAGCCCGTCGAGTTCAACGCCACCCTCGCCGAACAGCGCCTGCGCTTCCGCGTCAACAACGGCAAGCCCGCCTCCGAACCGCTCCCGCCCTCAGACATCCGCCGCCTCGCCCAGTCCCTCTTCACCATCCCCGAGGTCTTCGACGTCGACACTGCCGAACTGCTCTACTTCCGCACCGTCGCCGTCTCCGTCCGCCAGGGTGAAGACCGCGTCGCCCCGCCAATTGGCGACTTCTACAAGGCCGTCCGCGAAAACGCCGCCCCGCTCTCCGTCGGCTACCTCACCCCGCTTGACATCCGCGGCAAGAACGAACTGCGCCGAGAGACTCTGCTCGAAATGAGCACCGATCTGGCGCGCTCCGACTCCTCCTTCTTCAAGGAGGAGCAGTATCTCGCGCCCGTTGTCTTCCCGCTCTACAACGACGGACAGGACATCACCATCCGCTTCGCCGTAGGAAACGAGCCACCCCGCAACTTCCGGGGGACCTTCCGACGCTACAGCCCCTCGCGCATCCTGGTCGGCAAGAACTTCCTGAACCTCTCCGACCTGCCCAAGAACCTGCGCGCCCGCTTCGACAAGAAACTCAACGACGAAGCCCGCTCCGCCTTCCTCCAGAGCCACCCCGCCATCGCATTCAAGCGCGACAACCTCAAGGACGAACTCGAAGCCCGCGTGCGCATGAAATTGCTGCTCCAGATGCGTTCCAACCTCGGACGCGGCTGGGTCTTCATCAACGAGGTCTGGAAAAACCCGAGCGACATGGTCGACGACATCATCGAATACCGCATGAAGACCGTGAAAAAGCAGTTCATCCCGGTCGTCAAGGGGAACAACATCACCTATTAGGCATCCATGTCCGTCCCCTTTGTCCACCTGCACGTACATTCCGACTACAGCTTGCTGGACGGTTGCGAGACCGTCCCGCAGATTGTAAACCAGGCGGTCGAATTCGGCATGCCGGCCGTGGCCATCACCGACCACGGCTCGATGAGTTCCGCCTTCGCCCTGAAGGATGCGTGCAAGAAGCCAGGCCTCAACGGCATCATCGGCTGCGAATTCTATGTCGCCCCGGGCAGCCGCCTGAACCACGAGCCCACCCCCGAGAACAAGGACCGCTTCCACCTGGTGCTGCTCGCCGCCACCAACCAGGGCTATGTCAACATGTGCCACCTCTCCGAGGAGGCCTGGCTGCGCGGCTACTACTACAAGCCCCGCATCGACTTCGAGACCCTCGCCAAATACCACGAGGGCATCATCTGCCTGTCCGCCTGCCTCTCGGGGCAGCTCCCGAAACTGCTCCTGCGCAACCGTGACGACGAAGCCGAGGCCCTCGCCCGCCAATACCGCGACCTCTTCGGCGAGAAGAACTACTACATCGAACTGCAGGACCACGGCCTCGCCGACCAGAAGGTCGTCAACCCGAAGCTCGTCGCCATCGCCAGGAAACTCGGCATCGGTCTGGTCGCCACCAACGACGCCCACTATCTCAAGAAGGAGCACGCCAAGGCCCAGGACCTCCTCGTCTGCATCGGCACCCAGACTACCATCGACGACCCGAAACGCATGCGCTTCGAATCCGACGAGTTCTATTTCAAGAGCCCCGAGGAAATGGCGCTGCTCTTCCCCGAATACCCCGAGGCCATGGCCAACACCGTCGACATCGCCGAACGCTGCAACACCCACCTCGCCACCGTCGACGACGACGGCGCCAACCACTATCCAGACTATCCCGAGCCGCCCTCCCCCGAACGCACTGAATTCGAAAAGGGCATCACCGACGAAATCCTCCAGCAGGAATATGTGCGCCTCCGCAAGAAGAAGGCCTTCTCCGAACAGACCGACGAACAGCTCCACGACTTCGCCGTCTCCGAAATCGTCCGCGCCCGCCATCTCATGAAACTCTGCCACGACGGGCTCCAGTGGCGCTTCCATTTCGATCCAGACAAGGACGAGATCACCCCCGAGCGCCAGGAAATCATCCAGCGCATGGACTACGAGGTCAGCATCATCCGCCGCATGGGCTTCGTCAGCTACTACCTGGTCGTCTGGGACTTCCTGCACTACGCGGCCTCCGTCGGCATCCCCCTGGGGCCAGGACGCGGCTCCGGCGCTGGCTCGCTGGTCGCCTACCTCATCGGCATCACCCACATCGACCCCCTCCGCTACAACCTCCTCTTCGAGCGCTTCCTCAACCCCGAGCGCGTCTCCCCCCCCGACTTCGACATCGACCTGTGCGAACGCCGCCGGCACGAGGTCATCGAGTATGTCCGCGAAAAATACGGCGCCGAGCGCGTCGTCCAGATCGGCACCTTCGGCACCCTCAAGGCCAAGCAGGTCGTCAAGGACTGCGCCCGCGCCATGGGCCGGTCCTTCGACGAAGGGGCGCGCTTCGCGAAACTCATCCCCGCCGATCCCCACATGACCCTGGACATCGCCCTCCACGGCAGCGAAAAATACAAGTTCCCGCCGAACCCCGAACTCCAGGCCCTGATCGACTCCGAGCCCTGGTGCACCGAGCTCTGGAACTACGCCACCGTCCTCGAAGGCCTCAACCGGCAGATGTCCATCCATGCCGCCGGCGTCATCATCGGCGACATGCAGGTCTCCAATGTCGCCCCCATCGCCCGCGGCGGCCCCGCCGACGAGGCCATCACCCAGTTCTCCGCCGGCCCCTGCGAGGCCCTCGGCCTCCTCAAGATGGACTTCCTCGGCCTCAAGACCCTGACCCTCATCCAGGACGCCCTCGACCTGGTCGAGAAAAACACTGGCCGAAAGATCATCGCCAACGACATCCCCATCGACGACAAGGTCACCTACGACTACATCGGCCAGGGCAAGACCATCGCCGTCTTCCAGCTTGAATCCGGCGGCATGCAGGATCTCTGCCGCAAGTGGAAGCCCTCGCGCCTCGAGGACATCATCGCCCTCATCGCCATCTACCGCCCAGGCCCCATGGAGTTCATCCCCGACTTCCTTGCCCGCAAGGAAAAAAAGGTCGAACTCGACTACGACGTCCCCGCGATGGAACCCCTGCTCTCCGAGACCTACGGCATCATGCTCTACCAGGAGCAAATCATGCAGGTCGCCCAGGCCGTTGCGGGTTTCTCCCTCGGACAGGCCGACATCCTCCGGCGCGCCATCGGCAAGAAGAAGGAAAAGGTCATGAAGTCCATGTTTGTGACCTTCAAGGAGGGCTGCAACAAGAACGGCATCTCCGACCAGATCGTCCAGAACATCTGGGACAAGATCCTCAAATTCGCCGGATACGGCTTCAACAAGAGCCACTCCGCCGCATACGGGCTGCTCACCTACCGCACCGCCTGGCTCAAGGCCAACTACCCCGCCGAGTTCATGGCCGCCGTCCTCACCTCCGAAATGGCCAACTCCGAAAAGATGGCCTTCTATCTCAAGGAGTGCCGCGAGATGGGCATCCAGATCCTCCCGCCCGACGTCAACATCTGCGACACCTACTTCTCCGTCGACGGCCCCAACATCCGCTTCGGACTCGCCGCCATCAAATCCGTCGGCGAGGGCATCGTCAAGACCATCCTCGACGCTCGCGCCAAGGACGGCCCGTTCAAGGACATCTGCGACTTCTGCGAACGCGTGCCAGGCGCCAACAAGCGCCTCCTCGACGCCCTCGTCCAGGCAGGCGCCCTCGACTCCTTCGGGAAGCGACGCTCGCAGTTGCTCGCCGTCGAGGACGACGCCATCGCGCGCTCCCAGAGCGCCCGCAAGGACCGCAACTCGGGGCAGCTGTCGCTCTTCAGCATGATGAGCCAGGAGGACCAGGACGCCATCGGACTGCGCTATCCCGACCTGCCCGAACTCGACCTCAAGGAGAAACTGGCCGCCGAGAAGAACCTCCTCGGCTTCTACCTTTCGGGGCATCCCATCGACTCCGCCCGCGAACTCGTCGACACCTACCAGCTGGACGACCTGGCCGACCTGCCCGAACTCCCTAACGGCACCATCTTCCGCTGCGGCGCGTATCTCTCAGCCTGCGTCAAGAAAGTCTCCAAGAGCACGATGAAGACCTTCGCCATCCTCACCCTCGAAAGCAGGGAGGCGAGCATCGAGGCCATGCTCTTCGCGCGCGACCTGGAATCCATCCAGAAGAACGCACCCGAGGCCCTCGAACCCGGCGCCGTCGTCTTCGTCGAGGGCGAAATCGACCGTTCCGAGGACGATTCAGGCAAGCTCCGCCTCAAAATCAACAAACTTGTCCCCGTCGGGAAAGGGCCCGAACTCTACTGCGGCCAGATGAACCTCTTCATCAAGGAAGCCGACGCCACCACCGAAAAGCTCGCCAGGTTCCGCGACTGCTGCGCCAGGCACAAGGGCGCCGCACGCCTTGTCGTCTGCCTCCTGCGCGACAATGGCAACTGTGTCTTCTTCCGCCCCCACTTCACCATCAAGGCCGTCCCCAAATACCTCGAACAGGTGCGCGACCTCTTCGGCCCCGACTCCATCCGTCTCAAGGGCGACAAGACCCGCCCCCAGCCCAAGCAGCGCGGAAACTTCTACGCGGGACAATATATGCCCGAGGAATAACCCCGCGCGCCTGCGCAGCCTCTTTTCGGTCGTCAACGAGAAAGCTCTGCTCAGGAACGTGCAATTTCTTCCGCAAGTGGGAAAAATTGCACGTAATTCAGCACGTTTATAGAAAAAAGGCATCACCCCCAAAAACGCCAACTATAAATCAAGACTGTCTGGGTTCAGAAGGAAATCCTGGATGTTCATGATGGTGTGTCCGTCATTATTGCGGCAGATTCTCGTGCTGTCTGCCGTGACGATGCTCTTCCGAAAGGAATCTCCAGTATGGCGCAGCGGGCGGTTCTCCTGGTCGCGCTTCGCGTCATCTGGCATGGAGAACACCGACTGGACATAGTATCGCTGGCTGCCCAGGTTGGCGACGAAGTCAATTTCAAGCGTCTTTCGGTCAAGTTTCGCGGAATGGTCGCGGATTTCAACCACCCCGACATCGACGTTGTATCCTGACATGCCGACCACACCGACCATGCCGACCATGCCGACACTGACCATGCCGACCTATTCCCCCTGCCCGTCTCACCCCAACGAAATGTGCTATTTCCAACAATGGCATGGCAAACCGACGAATGCGGATTATCTTACGGCGTTTTGTCAATCTGGCGGCTTCTGTGCCCATCTGTCTTCTTTCCCTTTCTCCCTGACGCGCATGGCTCCTGTTGATTCGACATCCAAATCCGCAGACAGCCTTTCCCAAGGGGGTATTGTGCCTTTTTCCAGGCCTCTGGCGGCCATTCGCCGGAGCCCCGTTTTGCGTTCCAGCTTGTTGTATCGGAGTTGCCATCATGAACTATGTTGAACTGATTCAGAATTCCTTTGTTGAGATCGTGAAAAGGAATACGGGTTTTGCGAATGCCATAGTCAAGCGGACTGCCTCCTGGTGCTATGTCCAGGCGCATCCGCATGCCTCGGAGCGAGTGCATTTTGAGTTGCAGCAAGCCGACAAGATCTATGTATGCTTTCACAATGAGGCGCATGGAAATTCATACGAATGGAGTGACTTCTGGCATAACTCCAGAAAAGCCGGCGCTCCAGCGCTCGACTGGGCAAACAACCGCTGCATCCAGCGCGTAGTCGAGTCGTTGGAAGAGTTGCCTTCTGTGACCGAGAAATTGATCAGGAACGTGACGCCACTCCTGAACGAGACCTACGGGGCGGTGGCCGAGCCCCCGCGAACCGCCTCCGTCGAGGGCGGTCGATTGCTGCCGCAAGGTGTTGCGGTCGCTGTGGCGCAGTCCGTCCCGGTGTCCGAGCTGCTGCAGGAGCACCTGTTCATCCCTGAGTACCAGCGCGAATACTGCTGGCGTCCGCAGGATGTCAACGCCCTCTTCAACGACATCGCGGCCTTCTTCGGGCGGCAGACCTCCTCCTCGGGCGTGTATCACCTGGGGACCGTCATCCTGAAGGAGGATGCTCCCGGGGAGTACGCCGTCATCGACGGGCAGCAGCGCCTGACCACCCTCGCCATCTGGCAGTTCCTCAAGAATGGCGGCAAGGCGGAGGCCGCGCCCTATCTTCTGGACACCGGCATGAAGCGGAAGGAGCCCACGCTCTCTCTGGATGCCCGCAACGCGCTGGTGCGCGCGCGGCAGGCCATCGCCGACCTTCAGGAAAGCACGTCTTCCAGCCGCCGCGACGTGGAGCTTGCCGGCGTCGTCGTGTCGGTCATCGTCCTGGGGCAGGGGCAGCCGGACGACCTCGCGTACACCTTCTTCAGCAACAGCAACTCGACCGGCAAGCGCCTGTCCGACTTTGATCTGCTCAAGACCCACCACCTGCGCTACATCCCGGACGAGGCGGCAGCAAAGGAGGCCGTTTGCCGCTGGCACAGCCTGGAGAAGGATGCCCTGCTGGAGCCGCTGCTGCACCATTCGCTCTTCCGCCTGCGCAATTGGCGCAGCGGCGTGGACTTCAGCTTTGACGCGACTTCGATTCCCGACCGCCACGAGGTATATCGGCATTTTTCCTGCGCCATCGAGGAGGATTCCTTCGCAATGCAGATGTCGCAGTTCCGCTTCGACTCCCTCCTGCCGGGCGGGCAGGAGTTCTTCCGCTACACCGAGTACTACCGGCGGCAATATGAGGACTTCCGCATCTTCCCCGTCGTCCGGCGTCTGGACGAAATGCTGGGCTGGCACAGCAACGGCGTCATCCGGGACGGAATCAAGGCCATCGCCTTTCTTTTCTACTGCAAGTTCGGTGCCAGCTACTTGCGGGAGGCCGTCCACGCCCTGGCCTACCGGCTCTCCGAAATACGCAACGCCTCCCGCGTCATGCGCCAATACATCAACCACCCGCTCTTCCGGGAGGCGACCTCGCTGCTGGACCGCGTGACGACCGCCGGGCAGTTCCTGGGCTACCTGCTGGACCCCGCGCGCGACTACGCCATCGAGAACAAGGGCGGCACCGCCAAAAACTACTGGAACAGCCTTCAGGAATTCCTGGCGAAAATCGAGAACGACACCCGCATCAGGGAGAGCATGCGCCGCAGCGCATTGATTTCGGTTGGCTGACAAGGAATTCTTTTCCTGGAGAAAAAAACGATGGCAAACGCATTTGAAACCAATCTGCCCCTGTCGCCCCAAAAACTGGCCGAATCCAGCATCACCCAATGGACCATCCCCATCTACCAGCGCCTCTTCGTCTGGGAGGAGGAGCAAATCCAGCAACTCCTCGATGACCTCGACACGGCTTTCCGAAACTCCCCGAATCAGCCCTACTACATCGGCATTTTCACCATCGTCGCGAACAAGGACAACACCTGGACCGTCGTCGATGGACAGCAGCGCCTGACCTTCCTCTCGCTCTTCGCCGCCTGGTGCATCCGCAAGGGCATTTACGCCGAGGAATGGCAACGCTTCCTCCGCCGCAGTGACGGTGCCTTCCGCATCTCCTACTTCGGGCGCGAGGAGGAAACGAAAGACCTGCAGGGGATTCTGGACGGGCAGGCCACGGACACTCTCCAGACCCGCAACTTCCGCATCTTCTGCGACTGCATCTCGCGCAAGCAGAAGGAATGGGAAAAGGAACAGAGGCCTCTCGACGCATACGCGCACTATGTGTTTGAACAGGCCGCCTTCCTCGTCTCGATGCTTCCAGACACATATGCCGCCAGCGACCTCAACCGCTTCTTCGAGCGCATGAACGCGGCCGGCCGCCAGCTCTCTGCCATCGACCAGATCCGCGGACGGTATTTCCCCACCCAGGCCGGCGCCTTCGACCGCTGCCTCGACTTCGAGCGGGTTTTCCGGGATGGCGCACCGGCCGCGCAGGACCCCTCCGACGCGAAGACAGTCAGCGTGCTCGATTCCCTTTCCGCGGCGGCGACGGTCACCGCGAAAAACGAGGCGGCCGCCGTCGCGGAGACGGGCGCGCGCTCCGTCCTCGCCCCGGAGGTCATGCTCCTGCACGTCCTTGAACTGACCATCGGGGCGGAACGGGTCTTGCATGACCCGCACCGCATCCTCGCGACCTTCAAGCAGGATTTCCCGCACGACCTCTTCCTCGCGAACCTGAAGGCCTACCGGACGTGGCTGGACGAGCACGTCATCTACCTCGACAGCGCCGACGACAGCGCATACGACTACAAACTGCGGGACGGCGCCGCCGGGAAAACGGAGAAGGAGCCGCAGGAGACGGCGGAGGGGAATGCGCGCCGGAGGCTCATCCAATATCAGTCGATGCTCTACGTCTCCTCCGATCCCTGGCAGGGATGGGTGCTGCGCCACTACCGCAGCCGCCCCGCATGGGGGGTGCTGGATGCCGCCGAAGAACTGCAGGCATTGAAGGAGCACAACCAGCGCGAACTCCCGCCGCCGGCATCCCTGCGCTACGGCCAGATCGACCGCTACTGGTTCTGGGCACTTGACTACATCCTCTGGGAACAGGCAATGGATGGGACTCTGACCGGCGTAGAAAAGGAAGACCTTCCCGCCATCAAGGCCTACCGCTTCCGGCGCAACCGCTCCATCGAGCACCTCCATCCGCAGAATCCGCCGCAAGACCAGGAAACGAAGGAGTGGCTTGAAGACCGAGAGCTGAAAAAGGATCTCGTCCGCGATAGTTTCGGCAACCTCGCCATGATCTCCGCGTCCTTCAACTCCGCGCAGGGCAACGATTCCGTCGGCGTCAAATTCGCCCGCGTCCAGGACACCCAGCTCCCAGCGCAAACGCTCGAAAGCATCAAACTGCTCACCATGTTCCGTGCCGCAAAAGACGAAACGGGGTGGACGACGGACAGGGCAAAGACCCATGGGGAAGCGATGTACAAGTTGCTAACAGCCGTCTATCCCCCAAATGCCCCAGACAACACGAGCGAAAAATGACAATGCAAAAAACCGCATTTTGCCATCCCCCCCTGATAGATTTCGCATTGTGGCGCGTATTGTTAATGACCGCCACCGTTTTCCCTCTTCTTCACCTTCTCGTCCCATGACGGGGCGATGAAAGAATCCGTTGATTCTTCCTTCCATGGCGATGGCCACTTCAACCGCACTCGTTGACGATCGATTGCCTTTCTTCCCGCTCACGCAGAATGCAAGTGGGGATGCAGGACTGGCGTAGCAGAACGAATGGATGCGCTTTAACATGGTAACTGGACAATCCAATTTGGCGACAGGAATCGGAAATACGCCAGGCATTCCCGCGCCGACAAGTCCGTCGGGCACAGGAGCCGACGGGCAACAGCCGCCGCCCCCCCCCGCGTCAGTCTTCGGGAGCATACCGGAGATCCCCACGCAGGAGGCCATCGACGACATCCGCTTCGACTTCAACTTCGGGTTGCGAGTGAAGGTCCCCAAGAACGGCAAGTCCTATCGCATCCGCTTCGTGGATCTGGACAACAAGTGCAACTTGTTTGACATCGTCACCCCAAAGGACCAGGAAGGGGTGATTGTGAGCAAGAAACGCTACTATGTGAACTTTCGGCTGGTGATTTCTCGTCCAGAGGATGACCAGCTGCTATTCATGCACGACTTCAACGCGAAGGGCAAGGACGTAGTGCTACGCTTTCCGGAACCGGGGCTGGGCGATGCGATCGCCTGGTTCAGCTACATGGAGCGCTTCCAGCAGAAGCACCAATGCAATTTGACCTGCGTGGTGGCGGATTGGTTCTCGGAGATTGTACGAAAGCAGTATCCGCAGATTCACTTCGCGCCGAAGCAGGAAGGCAAGACTTATGACTCCTACGCCACATACGACATCGGGCTCGGTGCCATTGGCGACTTCGACTTCCAGCCCATTGACCACCGCTATGTCGGGTTGCACCGCACGGTGGCGCGCATTCTGGATGTCGGCGACGAGGAGATTCCGCCGCGCTTTGATCTTTCCGCGCCGCGGAAAATCAAGGAAAAGTACGTCTGCATCGCCGTGCAGGCCACGGGGCTGGCCAAGTTGTGGAACAACCCGATTGGCTGGGACACGGTGGTGGACTTCCTGCTCTCCAAGGGCTACCGCGTCCTCTGCATCGACAAGGAGCGCTTCACTGGGCTGGGCGGCACCTACAACCGCAAGCCGGAGAAGGCCGAGGACTTCACCGGAAACCGTCCGTTGCAGGAGCGCATCGACCTCATCAAGGATGCTGATTTCTTCATCGGTCTCTCCAGCGGCCTTTCCTGGCTGGCGTGGGGCTGCAAGGTGCCCGTGGTGCTGATTTCCGGATTCACGAACCCCATCAACGAGTTCCACACGCCCTACCGTGTCTTCAACCGCAATGTCTGCAACAGTTGCTGGAATGACATGACGATCAAGTACGAACTCTCCAACTACTGGACCTGCCCGCGCCTGGGCGACAAAAACAACCGCTTCGAGTGCAGCGCAATGATCACCCCGGAGAAAGTCATCGAAACCATCGCGCCACTGGTCAAATAGATCTGTCGTGGCAAAAAAGAAGGATTTACGGGATGGCGACGGACTCCCGCATTTGAGAAGGGAAAGGCACCCATGGCTGGAATTGAACGAACCATTACAGGCTCTCTCAATCTTTCCGCACACTACGAGCTGTCGGCGGAGAATGATTGGCTGGAAATCAGCAACGCGACCATCACGCTTGTGGTACCAGCCGACATCTTCACCAATGAAGGGGACGATACAGTCGCCATTCGCAATTCCAGCATTACCGGTGAAGACGAGACATCCTTCTTTCTGGGGAGTGGCAATGACGCACTGACCATTGCAGACTCTACCATAGCCATCGACACCCAAACCGGCAGCGGAGATGACACGGTATCAATAACTGGCAATGTCACCCTCTCTAAAAAGTTGTCGTTGGGTTCTGGCAATGACCTGCTGGAGATAACGGGAACCATCAGCGGAAGTGGAGGCATTGACTTCGGAGACGGTAATGGCACATTGCGCCTGGATGGCGCGACGCTGAAAAACACCGGAACGATTTCCAACCTCAGCAACCTATACGTTACGGACAAGGGCGGGACAATCCACCGTAGCCTGTTTTTCTCCGGTGCCGCAAATGCAGTCATACTTGGAGGAGACCTGATTGGTCAGACCAGGGATCTGGAACTGGTTTTCAGTGACTCCGTCATTGTCCTTTCCGTGACGGGGGCTGGGCGTACCACCGTCGGCTGGCGTCTTTCCAACGCCTCCCTGACACAATCGCCTGACATCACGGGAGCAAGTCTGAGCTTCTACAATTGTTCAAATGGAGCGATTGTGGCGGAAGACTCGAATATTGTGCTTCATTCGGTCTTTTTCCAGAGGAACTTTTTCAATTCATGTGGTGGAGCTGTATGTCTGGGAAACAACGCCTCGGCAAGTTTCACGGACGCGTCCTTTTCTGGCAATTCCGTCTCCACTGCTGCTGCCAACTCCTCCGCCTCCTGCAGTGCGCAAGGGGGTGCGTTGTATCTGGGAAGCGGTGCCTCTGCGTGTTTCACGGACGTTTTCTTCACTGGCAATGCTGCCTCCGCCGCTGCCAACTCCTCCGCCTCCGGCAGTGCGCAAGGCGGTGCAGTGTGTCTGGGAAGCGGTGCCTCTGCGTGTTTCACGGACGCGTCCTTCTCCAGCAATATCGCCTACGCCTACGCCGCCCACGCCTACGGCAAGGCGCAAGGTGGTGCGTTGTATCTGGGAAGTGGCGTCTCGGCGAGCTTCACGGGCGCATCCTTCTCCGGGAATATCGCCTCCGCCAAAGCCTACTCCTACACGTACATCTACGGCGTCGTTTGTGCGCAAGGCGGTGCGTTGTATCTAGGGAATGGCGCGTCGGCAAACTTCACGGACGCGTCCTTCTCCGGCAATGCCGCCTCCGCCCTCGGCAGTGCGCAAGGCGGTGCAGTGTATCTGGAAAACAACGCCTCGGCGAACTTCATAGACGCGTCCTTCTCCGGCAATATCGCCTCCGCCGCCCACGGCAAGGCGCAAGGCGGTGCATTGTACCTGGGGAGTGGCGCGTCGGCGAACTTCACCAACGCGTCTTTTACCAGCAATCTCATCTCCGCCTTCAACAGCGGTTACACCAATGTCGCTTGCACTGCACAAGGCGGAGCAGTTTATCTAGGAAACAACGCATTGGCAAACTTCACAAATGCCTCTTTCGTCGGAAACTTCGCCGGTTGCTCTGCGAACGGACAAGGAGGGGTTGCAGTCATTGCGCAAGGCGGTGCGGTGTATCTGAAGAGCGGTGCGTCGGCGTATTTTTCCAATGCGTCCTTCTCCAGCAATATGGCTGGGGGGGGCTGGTTAGCAGCCCACGGCAACGGTAACGTGTGCGGCGGTGCCGTGTGCCTGGAGAATGGTGCGTTGGCGCAATTTTCCAATGCTTCTTTCTCCGGCAATCTGGCCGCTTACTATGCCGTTTATGGAACTGTTCAAGCTTACGGCGGTGCAGTATATCTGGGGAGCGGCGCGTTGGCGCAATTCTCCGATGCGTCCTTTTCCAGCAATGTCGCCAACGCCTCTGCTGGCGACTCAAACAACCACCTCACGGCTCAAGGCGGTGCGTTGTATCTGGGGAATGGCGCGTCGGCGAACTTCACGGACGCGTCCTTTTCCGGCAATACCGCCAAAGCCTCCTTCGCCTCCTACGTCTACGCGCAAGGCGGGGCGGTGTATCTGGGGAGGGGCGCCTCGGCGAACTTCACGGACGCGTCCTTTCTCGGGAATGTGGCCACCGCCAAAGCCTCCTTCGCCTCCTACGTCTACGCGCAAGGCGGGGCGGTGTATCTGGAGAGTGGCGCGTCGGCGAACTTCACGGACGTGTCCTTCTTCGGCAATGTAGCCTCCCTCTCCGTCTTCGCCTCCCTCTACTACCTCTCCGCCTTCGCGCAAGGCGGTGCGGTGTATCTGGGGAGTGGCGCGTCGGTGAACTTCACGGACGTGTCCTTCATCGGCAATGCCGTCTCCTTTAGTGCACCGACTGCCGTCTTCGCGCAAGGCGGGGCGATATATGGCAGTTCCGCAGCCATTTCCTACAATGTGCATGGGAAGGACATTCTGAATATTGGGAATGAGGCAGCACAAGGAGGTTTTCTCTATGCGCAAGATTGTTTCGTCTTGTTTTCGGTTGACGAATGCGCAAGTTTGACGATTGGCGCGACGGGGTTGGATACGGACAGCATTGCGGGAGGCGGCGGAACCGTCACGAAGGATGGTGCTGGAACCATGACCATTCATTCGGACATAGCAGAATTTACCGGACAATGGTCGGTTGCGCAAGGCGAGTTGAAGTTGCTTTCCCGAAATCGGACGATTTCCTCGGATCAATGGTCGGTCGATGCAGATGCATTGCTGACTCTGAGTGAATACGCAGATACGGTTGCATTGACTGGCGATTGGACGCTGGATGGTGCTTTGGATTTTGGCGGCGGTGGTGGCGATACTCTTGCGACTGCGGGTTATACGCTGGAAGGAGGAAAACTGTATGTCCAGAATTTGACGATTTCAGGCGGTGGGACTGTCCGGTCGGAACTACAGTTGCGCGATGTGGATTCTGCCTATGTCCTTACTCTGAGCGGGGCGACCATCGACAACAAGATTATTGGCGGCAATGCTGGCGATTCCATAACCATTGCGGCTGAGTCCACTATTTTCGGTTCAATTGATCTTGGACTTGGCTGCAACCGCGTGTTGGTAAACAGTTTCGCCACCTTGAATGGCGATGTTCAATTGACTGCTGGCGGCACCACGGAAATAGAGATTCTCCACAACGGCTCCCTGACGGAAAATGTCCTGACCGCGCGATTCGATTCTGATGCGGAGGCGGTGCGATTTGACTTCGACTGGAGCGATCAAGCCGACGCGGCCAAAGTGCGAATCCTGATTTCGGACGACCCGACCTTCCAGACCTACGAGTTAGCCATCGGTCTCTACAACCAGAGCAAGAACTTCACCATCTACACCGAAGCCACCAACTTTGTGCAATTCCAAGTGCTGGACGAGGATGGTTGGACGCAGCGAGCGCTGCCGGACGAGGTAGCGCCCGAGCAGGTGACTGGGGTGGCGGTGTCGTACGATAACGGGGAAACCACACTGTCCTGGAATGCCGCCCACGACAACCTCGGCGGCAACGGCGTGAAACAATACCGCGTGCAATTCGCTTCCGACGCCTCCTTCAATACGGTCTTGTCCGAACAACTGACAGTCTCCACCAGTTACACCGTGGACAATTTGGAGCAGGGGGAATACTACGTGCGGGTCCAGGCGGAAGACCATACGGGCAACATCGGTGACTGGAGCGCCGCGCAGTCCTTCGAGTTCGACAAGACCCCGCCGGCCAAACCAGTGGCGGCTGCGGACATCATTGGCCCGACCAACCAGAATGTCATTGTCACCGCGACCTTCAGCGAGGACAGCGCCCAGAAACAGTATTCGCTGGACGATGGTCAGACTTGGCAGGATTACACTGGAGGAATCAAGTTTTTTGCGAATGGGGCGGTGCAGTTCCGTGGCATTGATGCATTTGGAAATGTGTCCGAGGTTGTCAACTATACGGTCTTGAACATCGACAAGACGCCGCCAGAGGTGCCTGCCTCGCCGACTGCGGACGTGTCGGGGCCGACGAACGGTGCGGTCACGGTGACGGCGCAGTTCAGCGCGGACTCGGCCGTGCGGGAATACCGCATCGGGGAGGATGGCGAGTGGCTGCCCTATCCCGAGGTCGGCGTCACGGTTGAGGAGAACGGAACGCTCTACTTCCGCGGCACGGACGCGGCGGGAAATGCTTCGGAACTCTCCAGCATTGTAGTCTCGAACATCGACAAGACGCCGCCTGTGATCACGCTCGTTGGCGACAATACAACTCCGCTTCAGGTGACGACACTGTCGGCGGCGACGGAGGATGGGTTGGTCATCTACTATTCGCCCGACAACAAGTTCTGGGCGAAGTATGACGGGGTAATCGCGGTCACGGCAAACGGAACCTACTACTTCAAGGCGACGGATGCGGCGGGAAACACGGGGTATGCCCAGAAGACCTTTGCGAACATCGACCGCGATCCACCAGTGATTACGCTCGTCGGCGACAACGCGACGCCGTTGCAGTCCACGACGCTGGCGGCCTCGACCGAGGAGGGGCTCGCGATCGAGTGGTCGTCCGACAACGTGAACTGGGCGGCCTACACTGGCGCACTGGACATCACGGCAAACGGGACCTACTTCTTCAAGGCGACAGACGCGGCGGGGAACACGGGGTATGCCCAGATGACCTTCCGGAACCTGTATGTGGCAGGGGCTGAGGATCCGAGCGTCGCGCCGAGCGCGACGGAACCGACGAACGGGGCGGTCACGGTGGAGAAGGAGTTCGGGGAAAGGACGGCGACGGGCCAGTATTCGCTGGACGGCGGGGAGACGTGGCGGGACTACCCGGAGGGCGGCGTCGTGATGGACGAGAACGGGACCGTCCTGTTCCGTGGCCTGGACGGGGAGGGGAACGTCACGGAGGTGTCTCAGTACGAGGTCACGAACATCGACAAGGTGGCGCCGGAGGCGCCCGCGGCCCCCGTGGCGTCCGCAACGACGCCGACGACCGGAACGGTCACCGTGACCACGCAGTTCAGCGATGATTCGGCCGTGCGCGAATACCGCATCGGGGAGGATGGCGACTGGCTGCCCTATCCCGAGGGCGGCGTCGTGATGGAGGAAAACGGGACGGTCTTCTTCCGCGGGACGGACGAGGCGGGGAACGTCTCGGAACTCTCCAGCGTCGAGGTCGCGAACATCGACAAGACTGCGCCTGTGATCACGCTGGCCGGCGACAACGTGAATGCGCTGACGGCCACGACGCTGACGGCCTCGACCGAGAAGGGCGTGGCGATCGAATGGTCGGCGGACAACGCCGCGTGGGTGGCCTATACCGGCACACTCGACATCACGGCGAATGGTACCTACTACTTCCGCGCGACGGACGCGGCGGGAAACACTGGGTATGCCCAGATGACCTTCCGGAACCTGTATGTGGCGGGGGCCGAGGATACGAGCGTCGCGCCGAGTGTGACGGAACCGACGAATGGTTCAGTCACAGTCGAGAAGGAGTTCGGGGATGAGACGGCGACGGGCCAGTACTCGCTGGACGGCGGCGAGACATGGCAGGACTACCCAGAAGGCGGCGTCGTGATGGACGAGAACGGGACAGTGTTCTTCCGCGGGCTCGACGAAGAGGGGAACGTCACGGAGGTATCACAATACGAAGTCGCGAACATCGACAAGACGCCGCCAGAGGCGCCAGCATCGCCGGCGGCGGATGTGACAGGGCCGACGAACGGCAGCGTCACGGTGACGGTGCAGTTTGGCGAAGATGCGGTCGTGCGGGAATACCGCCTCGGCGAAGACGGCGAATGGCTACCCTATCCGGAGGGAGGCGTCACGGTCGAGGAGAACGGGACGGTCTACTTCCAAGGAACGGACGCGGTGGGGAATGTCTCGGAACAATCCAATATCGTGGTCTCGAACATCGACAAGACTGCGCCTGTGATCACGCTGGTCGGCGACAATGTGAATGCCCTGACGGCCACGACACTGACGGCCTCGACGGAGGAGGGCGTGGGCATCTACTATTCGTCTGACAACAAGTTCTGGGCGGAGTACGACGGCGCGATCCATATCACGGCAAACGGCACGTGGTATTTCCGCGCGACGGACGCGGCGGGGAACATCGGAACCGCGCAGATGGTCTTCGCGAACATTGTCGTTGATGAGGAGGCTCCGGTTATCGAACTTGCCGGAGACAACGCAACGCCGTTGCAATCCACGACGCTGACGGCCTCGACAAAGGAGGGCGTGGTCATCTACTATTCGACCGACAACAAGTTCTGGGCGGAGTACGAGGGCGCAATCGACATTACGGCGAACGGCACGTGGTACTTCAAGGCCACTGACGCCGCCGGGAACACCGGCACCGCGCAGATGGTCTTCGCGAACATCGACACGACTCCGCCGGTCATTGAACTCATCGGCGACAACACGACGCCGCTTCAGTCGGCAACGTTGACTGCCACGAGCGAAGCAGGGGCGGCCATCGAATGGTCACCCGACAATGAAACGTGGACAGTCTACACCGTTGCGCTTGACATCACCGAGAACGGCACGTGGTATTTTCGCGCGACGGACGCGGCGGGGAACATCGGCTATGCGCAGATGGTCTTCGCGAATATCGACAAGACGCCGCCTGTCATTGAACTCGTCGGCGAAAACACGACGCCGCTTCAGTCGGCAACGTTGACTGCCACGAGCGAAGCAGGGGCAGTCATCGAATGGTCACCCGACAATGAAACGTGGACAGTCTACACCGTTGCGCTTGACATCACCGAGAACGGCACGTGGTATTTCCGCGCGACGGATGCGGCGGGGAATACAGGCTTCGCCGAGAAGGTTTTCACGAACATCGACACCACCCCGCCTGAGGCGCCGACGGCGTCGGCGGATATCACCGCGACGACCAGCCAGCCAGTCACGGTGACGGCGCAGTTCAGCGACGACAGCGTGGTGCGGCAGTACCGTCTTGGCGAAGGCGAATGGCAGGAGTACACAGGCGGGGTCGCGGTCGCGGCGAACGGGACGGTGTGGTTCCGAGGCGCGGACGCGGCGGGGAACTGGTCGGCGGAGACTTCGTTCGAAGTCACGAACATTGATCTGAATGCCCCTGATGCCCCGATTGCTACCGCCTCGACTACGGAGACGACGTGGCGCCCCGTGAAGGTCAGCGCGACCTTCGCGGAGGACACCGTCACGCGCGAATGGCGCGTCGGAGACGGCGCGTGGCAGGAGTATGCGGGGCCCGTCACGTTTGCGGAAAACGGCGTGGTCGAGTTCAGGGGGACGGACGAGGCGGGGAACGCGTCGACGGCCTCGTACGAGGTGTCGAACATCGTGACGCCGCAGGCCTTCGTCCATCGCGAGTTCGCGGACGACCTCGGGCGCAATCTAAACTACCAGGACACCTTCGCGCTGGACGTGGCGCTGCCGGGGTGGTACACGCTCACGGGGGACTTCGGCGGGCTCAGCGGCTCGGTCGAGATCCTGAACGGAAAGAAGAAGGTGGCCTCGGGGACGGTCAAGAAGGGCGTCTTCACCTTCAACAAGGGCAAGGCGGCTTTGCTGGCCGCGGGGGACTACACGCTGGTCGTCAAGAACACCGACAAGGGGAAGATGGCCGGGAACTACTCGCTCTCTTTCGACGGGCAGACGCTCTTCACGAAGGGCGACAACTCCGACGACTGGGGCGATGTCAAGGCGAAGGGGGCCGCGGGCGCGGTCGGGGACGCCGGGACACTCACGGCGGAGACGACAACGGTGGTCTCCGACTGGGCGGGCTACGGGGACGCCGTCGACTACAAGGCGTTCACGGTGGAGAGCGGTGCGTCGCTCGTCTTCGATGTGGCGTCTACGGACGCAGTGAAGTTCACGGTGTGGTCGCTCTCCGGGACGGAGGGCAAATACAAGCTGAAGTCCGTGGGTAACGTCACGCCAAAGCTAAACAAGGCGATCGGTCAGTACACCGCTTCGACCAAGGCGCTGCTGCTGAACACAGGAACATACTACCTCTCGGTGGAGGCGAAGAACGCGAAGAAGGGCGGCAGCGCCGACTACACGGTGGCGCTGGACGCGAAGAGCGCCTTCTTCACGGATGGCGACAACACCGACGACGCCTGGGATAGTGCGCCCGCGCTCGCGCCGGGCGAGCGGCTCGCGGACTGGGTCGGCTTCGGCGACGCGATCGACTACCGAACCATCGCCGTTGACGAAAAGGGCGGGTTCTACTCGTTCGGCTTGTCGGGCGCGGAGAACGGCGTCAAGATGACGGTGTACTCGGTCGACGCGAAGGGCAAGTTGAAGAGCGTGAAGTCGGTTTCGGCGACGGCGAAGAAGCCGTCGATCTCGACGGGCGCGCTGGCGCTGGCGGGCGGCGGGACATACGTGCTCGCGGTCGAGGCGACGGGCGCGAAGAAAGCGCAGAACAGCCCCTACGCCGTGACGATGGAGGAACACGGCGTCTTCACTGGCACCCACAACAATACGTGGGCGACGGCGACCTTGGTTGACGGCGACTTCGCGGGATGCCTCGGCAAGGGCGGCGACACCGTCGACTACTTCGACCTAACCTCGTGGCAGAACGGGCTGTCACTGGAGATGGAGGCGGGCTCGGTCAAGGCGTCGTTCTTCGACGCGAACCAGAAGGCGGTGAAAGTGGCCTCGGTCGAATACTCGAACGGGACCTCGAAGAGCGGGGTGTCGTCGCTGACGCTCAAGGACGGCGACAAACTCACCGACGTGATCCGCATGGCCGCAGTCGACGAAAGCGTGAAATACCTGAAGATCGAGGCCGCAGGGACGGGGATGAGCCAATACCGCATCGGGATGCTGGCGTAGCAGGCATCCCGTCTTCGTTAGCGGTCCACCTCTCGCCCACAAATCGCAACCATCGCACACGCCACATTGGTCGGCCGCGCAGGAGCGCGGCCCTCCCATTGCTCACCAATCGCGGGCGGGCGCAGGGGGCATTGGTTGGCATGGTCGGCAGAGCCATCCCCGAAGTTGTTGCCACGGCGGGGCCGAGCATACGGTGGACAATCAGGCTCGCCACAGCACGCAGCCAAGGCTTCGGAATCGACTGCCGCCCATTCACCGAGCCGCCACGGCGGGGCCGCCGTGGCAACCATTTTCGGGGTCCCGCCATGGCGGTCCGCCGAGCATACGGTGGCCAATCAGGCTCGCCACAGCACGCAGCCAAGGCTTCGGAATCGACTGCTGGGCATTCACCGAGCCGCCACGGCGGGGCCGCCGTGGCAACCATTTTCGGGGCGTTTACCAGGCAATTGCCTACCATCTTGGGGAACAGCGCGTTAGGTATATTTTCTGCAAGCGGTCCACCTCTCGTCCACAAATCGCAACCATCGCACACGCCACATTGGTCGGCTGCGCAGGAGCGCGGCACTCCCATTGCTCACCAACCGCAGGCGTCGCAAAAGCGGCTTTTGGGGCGTCTATTCCCCAGTTTGCGGTTATATTATTGAATCGCCCGCCGTCTGGCGGATTTTCCCCCTCAACCCAGGCTTTTTATGACGTAGGAATCACGGAATTGGAAGACTTTCTGAAGTTCGACCACGTCACCAAGACCTTCGGCAAGCAGAAGGCGGTGGACAATGTCACCCTGTCGATCAAGCACGGCGAAATCTTCTCCCTGCTCGGCCCCAGCGGCTGCGGCAAGACGACGCTGCTGCGAATGCTCGCAGGCTTCGAATCGCCAGACAGCGGGCGGATCCTCCTCGACGGCGAGGACATCACGGATCTGTCGCCCAATGTCCGCAAGGTCAACACCGTATTCCAGAACTATGCGCTCTTCCCGCACATGACCGTGCGCGAGAACATCGCCTTTGGCCTCAAGATCCGCCATCGCCCGAAGGCGGAGATCGACGCCGAGGTCGACAGGATGCTCCAGCTCATCCAGATGGAGCAGCACGCCGACAAGAAGCCAAGCCAGATCTCCGGCGGCCAGAAACAGCGCACCGCCATCGCGCGCGCCCTCATCCTCAAGCCGCAGGTGCTCCTGCTCGACGAGCCGCTCGCCGCCCTCGACCTCAAGCTCCGCCAGCGCATGAGCCTCGAACTCTCGCTGATCCACGACGAAGTCGGCATCACCTTCATCTACGTCACCCACGACCAGAACGAGGCGATGAGCATCTCCGACCACATCGCCGTCATGAACAACGGCCGCGTCCAGCAGGTCGGGACCCCCGCCGAAATCTACGAGGCGCCACGAACCAGCTTCGTCGCCGCCTTCATCGGCGACACCAACTTCTTCGACGGCCACATCTCCGAGGTCGTCGACTCCGAATACTGCTGGCTCCAGGTCCCCGACCTGCCCCCCCTCCTCTGCTTCAACGACAAGAAACTCAAAAAAGGCGACCTCGTCCACCTCTCCATCCGCCCCGAGAAGTTCACCATCTCGCTCGACCGCCCGCAGGTCGGCCCCAAGCACAACGTCCTCCCCGCCACCGTCGAGGACATCATCTACCAGGGAGACCACACCCGCTACTGGGTCAACCTCGGCGACGACTGGCGAGTCGCCATCACGCGGCAGCACACCCGGTTCATGCTCGATGAAAAGCGCCGCATCACCTGGGGCGACAAGGTCTTCATCTCCTGGCAGGCCGACGACGGATTCATGCTCGAACGATACAGCGAACAGGACGAGGATCTCCTCCAGATGCCGCCCCAGAGCCTCGGCGACCTTGAAAACGGCGCCGCCACCCCCGCCCAGCCCCCCGACGCAGGAAAGGAGGACGCGGCAAAATGAACACCTCCTCCAAGAAGCGCCGCCTCAGCGAAATCCTGGTGAGCCTCCCGTCGTTCGTGTGGCTGACCGTATTCTTCCTGCTTCCCACCATCATCATCCTCGCCATCGCCTTCCGCACCAAGGCCGCCGGCGGCGGCATCGGGGACGCGTGGACGCTCCAGAACCTGATCGCCCTCAAGAACCCCAACTACCCGCAGCTCATCTGGCGCACCATCTGGATGAGCATCTCCTGCACCATCCTCACCCTCATCATCGCCGTCCCCATCGCCTACCACATGGCACGGGTCACCCCCTGGAAGCGCGACCTCATGATGCTCCTCACCATCGTCCCCTTCTGGACGAACTTCATGATCCGCATCTTCGCGTGGAAATCCGTGCTTCACCGCAACGGCATGCTCAAGGCGCTCCTGGTCTGGCTGCACCTCGCCGAGGAAAACACCCAGTTGCTCTACAACCCCGGCACCGTGCTGCTCGTCATGATCTACACCGAACTGCCCTTCGCCATCCTCCCCCTCTACGCCGCCGCCGAAAAGTTCGACTTCTCGCTCTTCGACGCCGCCATGGACCTGGGCGCCTCCCGCCTCTACACCTTCTTCCACGTCTTCATCCCAGGCATCGCCAGCGGTCTGCTCTCCGCCTGCCTCATGGTGCTCATCCCCGCCGTCGGCTCCTACGTCATCCCCGACCTCGTCGGCGGCAAGGACTCCCTGATGCTCGGCAACGAGATCTACCGCCTCGTCTTCCCGCTGCGCAACCCGCCCGGCGCCTGCGCCCTCACCGCCGTCATCACCCTCGTGATGCTGCTGCCCCTGCTCTACTTCCTGAAAGGCAAGAAAAACCCCGACGGCTCGGCCGCCCCCGCCAAGGAGGTCGTCTGAAATGAAACGCTCCCACCTCCCTGGCATCATCACCTGGCTCACCCTCGCCTTCTTCTACCTGCCCATCCTCCTGCTGGTCGTCAACTCCGTCAACGCCAACCGACACGGCACCTCCTGGGGCGGATTCACCTTCCAGTGGTACCACGACCTCTTCCTGCCCGACAAACGCGGCATCTTCCGCGGCAAGGAAATCTGGATGGCGCTGCGGAACACCCTGATCGTCGCCGTCCTCGGCACCATCGGCTCCACCATCCTGGGGACATTCGCCGCGTTCGCCCTCCACAAATACAAGAGCCGCTTCCAGAACGTCCACTACACCATGATCTACACTCCGCTGGTGCTGCCGGACATCCTCATCGGCATCAGTCTCCTCATCTTCTTCATCGCGGTCAAGTTCCCCCTCGGCCTCTCCGCCATTGTCATCGCCCACATCACCTTCTGCATCAGCTACGTCGCCATGGCCGTCCTCTCCCGTCTCCAGGACTTCGACATGACCATCCTCGAAGCCGCGCGCGACCTGGGCGCCAACACCTGGCAGACCACCTGGAAGGTGCTCGTCCCCATCATCCTCCCAGGCATCTTCGCGGGCGCGCTCCTCGCCTTCACCCTCTCCATCGACGACTTCGTCATCACCTTCTTCGTCAACGGACCGGGCACCACCACCCTCCCCATCCAGATCCAGGGCATGATCAAGCGCGGATCCCTCGAACTCATCAACTCCCTCTCCACCCTGCTGCTCGCCATCACCTTCCTCGCCATCCTGGGCTACCAGATGCTCATGAAGCGCGCCGAGCGCAATTCAGGAGACTGACCCCACTTCAACCATGGAGGCATCGCCATGTCCGACCCAAACAACGAAAACCAGATTGCGGCCCGCATCCGCGAGATGCGAGAAGTCATGGAACTGAGCAAGGAGGATGTCGCCTCCAAACTCGGCATCGACCTGGCGCTGTTCGAGCGCTACGAATCCGGCGAGGCGACCCTGCCCGTCAGCACCATCTACGCCCTGGCGGGCATCTTCGGCGTCGACTTCACCACCCTCCTCACGGGAGAAGCCCCCCGCATGGGCGGATACACCATCGTCCGCAAGGGACAGGGCGTCCAGGTCAACCGCAACCCGGAATACCACTTCCAGAGCCTCGCCTTCAACTTCCGGAACCGCACCATGGAGCCCATGATCGTCGACCTACAGCCAGGCGAGAAGCCCGCCTCCCTCGTCACCCACAACGGCCAGGAGTTCAACCTCGTCCTCGAAGGCTCCCTCAAACTCGTCATCGGCTCCCATGAGTTCATCCTCAACGAGGGCGACTCCATCTACTTCGACCCGACCCTCCCGCACGCCCAGCACGCCACCGACGTGCCCGCGCGGTTCCTCACGGTCATCCAATAGCCTTTTCACGCACCCATGTTAGAGAAATTCCTCCCCCGCCAGGCGTTCGACTCCTACGAAGACTTCAAGGCCAACTACCGCGTCGTCACGCCGCCGCGATTCAACTTCGCCTACGACGTGGTCGACGAATGGGCCCGCCAGGACGACGCCAAGCCCGCCCTCGCCTGGATGAACAACGCCATGCAGGAGCGCGTCTTCACCTTCGGCGAAGTCAGCCGCCTCTCCAACCAGGCCGCCAACCTCTTCCGCGACCACGGAATCCGCAAGGGCGACCGCGTGCTCCTCATCCTCAAGCAGCGCCCCGAGGTCTGGGTCTGCATGGTCGCCCTCCACAAGATCGGCGCCGTCGTCATCCCCGCGTCCTTCCAGTTCAAGCGCCACGACCTGGTCTACCGCTTCCGCGCCGCCGACGTCAAGATGGTCTGCTGCGTCGACCTCCCCGACGTTCTCGCCGAGGTCGAGGCCGCCGCCGCCGAGTGCCCGGAAGTGCGCGAAATCCTGGTCGTCGGCGACAACGTCCCCGAGGGCCGCTTCGACTTCCGCCGCGAACTGGCCGCATACCCGCAGGAGTGGGCAATCCCGCAGGGCGACGACTACCCGTGCCTCAGCGACCCCATGCTGATGTACTTCACCAGCGGCACCAGCGGCATGCCCAAGATGATCATCCACGACTACACCCTCCCCCTCGGACATATCGTCACCGCCCGATACTGGCAGCAGGTCAAGGACGGGACGCGACACATGACCGCCGCCGACAGCGGCTGGGCCAAGTTCGCCTGGGGAAAGATCTACGGGCAGTGGATCTGCGGCGCCTGCATCGCCTCCTTCGACTCCGACGGGCACTTCGACGCAAAGCAGTTCCTGGAGGCCGTCTCGCGCCTGAAACTCACCACCTTCTGCGCGCCGCCCACCGTCTTCCGATTCCTCATCAAGGAGGATCTCGCGAAATACGACTTCTCCACCATCAAGCAGTGCTCGATCGCGGGCGAACCCCTGAACCCCGAGGTCTACAACCAGTGGCTCAAGCAGACGGGCCTCCCCCTCGTCGAGGGCTTCGGACAGTCCGAGACCTCCGTCCTCATCGCCAACTTCCCCTGGTTCCCCATCAAGCCAGGCTCCACCGGCAAGTTCTCCCCCGTCTTCGACATCGACATCCTCGACGACAATGGCAACCCCTGCGAGGACGGCATCGTCGGCAAGATCGTCATCCGCCACGCGCGCACCCAGCGCCCCGTCGGACTCCTCCGCGACTACCTCAACGCCCCCGACGCATGGCCGGGCGACGACTACTTCACCGGCGACACCGCCTGGCGAGACGAGGACGGATACATCTGGTTCAACGGGCGCTCCGACGACGTCATCAAGTCCAGCGGCTACCGCATCGGCCCCTTCGAGGTCGAATCCGCGCTGATGGAGCATCCCGCCGTACTGGAGTGCGCCGTCACCGCCTACCCCGACCCCGTTCGCGGCGAGGCGGTCAAGGCCACCATCGTGCTGGTCAAGACTGGCCAGTACCAGCCGTCGCCGGAACTCGTCAAGGAACTCCAGAACCACGTCAAGCGCGTGACCGCCCCCTATAAATACCCCCGCATCATCGAATTCGTCGACGAACTCCCCAAGACCACCTCGGGCAAGATCCGCCGCGCCGCCATCCGCCAGGCCGACCTCGAGAAACTCCGCCAGGCCGCCAAGGGCCAGTGACGGACTGCCCTCCCCGCCCCACCCAACTCCCCCGCCGCCATGGAAGAACCCTCCCGCATCTCAGGATCCCTCTTCGGCACCCAGACCCCGCCCCCCGCGCCGCCACCGCCCCCCGAAGCCGAGCCCCCCGCCCCCCACAGCCTGCGCCGCCGCCTGCTCATCATCCTGCCCGCCGTCATCGTCCTGCTCGCCCTCGTCGCGGGTGTCGTCGTGCTCTATGAGCGGAAGCAGACCAAGGAGATCGAAAAGGCCCGCGAGGAGCAGAAGTTGGCCGCGGAGTTCGTCACGGAAAACATCAACGGCAATCCCGACGCGAAAATCGTGCTGCACGTCACGGGCTTCATGGAGGACGATCTCCCGCCAGCTCTGCTCAGCCTGCTGCGGGAGGCCGTCGGCACCAAGCCCAGCGAAATCTGCTTCAAGGGCAGTTACGCGGAGAAATTCAACCAGAACCGCACCCTTACCCTCAACGGCGCAAGCAAGGTCCAGCATAATGGCGCCGTCTGCGAGCTCTCCCAGGACATGCCCCTCGCCACGCTCGCCGAAATCATCAACGAGGCCCACGCGCGTTTCTATCCAGGCGCGCAATACCCCCTGAAACTCACCGTCGACACGCCGCCCCCGCCTCCGCCACCCAAGCCGGCCGAGAAAAGCGCCCCCGACACGCCGCCGCCGCCCAAGCCCGTGCGGGACGACGCGATCAAACTCCATCCGCTGAAGCCGCTCAAAATCCCCGCCGCGCCATAGCGCAAGGCGCCCCCAAGGCCCAGCACCCCATGCGGGAGACTCCGGAAACTCCGGAAACTCCAGAAACTCCGCCCCCCCCGAATTCGTGTGCTGGCGGATCCCGCCAGTCTCCCCGCCCTCCGGGAGCCATTCCCATTTAGCATTCTATTCGGCCACCATGGCGTTCTCCGAGACCGAGCGTTTTTTCGGGCCGTCCTCTCCCCTGCGCCGCTCCGCCGAGGAGGGCGGCCCCGCATACGAACCGCGCCAGCAGCAATGCGAAATGGCGCGCGAGGTCGCGCGCGCCCTCGATGAAAACGCCACCCTCTGCGTCGAGGCGCCGACGGGCATCGGAAAGACCTTCGCCTATCTCATCCCCGCGTGGCACCACGCCCGCGAGACAGGTCATCCCGTCGTCATCAGCACCCACACCATCAATCTGCAGGAGCAGATCACCCGCCGCGACGTCCCCCTGCTCAGCCGCCTCGTCGGCGAGGAAATCACCTGCCGCCTCGCCAAGGGCCGCGCCAACTATCTCTGCCTCCATCGCCTGCATCTGTTCCGCGGCGAACGCGCCCCCCATCTCCCCATCAAGGGCCTCCCCGAATTCCTCGACTGGGCGGACGGCACCGAATCCGGCGACCGCTCCGAGGCGCCCCAGACCGCGACCACCATGCGCCTCTGGCCCGACCTCAACTGCGAGCGCGACAACTGCATCGGCAAGGCCTGCACCTACCGCCACCGCTGCTTCCTCTTCCGAGCACGCCGAGCCCTCGCCGACGCGCAGCTCATCGTCTCCAACCACGCCTTCCTCCTCAACGCACTCGACGAAGGCGACAGCGCCCTCCTCCCCGAATTCTCCGCCGTCGTCATCGACGAGGGCCACACCCTCCCCGACATCGCCGCCGAGCAGCTCGGCATCCATCCAGGCACCGCCGACCTGCGCCGAATGCTCACGCACCTCCTGCGCGAAAACAGCGACGGCGGACTCCTCGCCCCACCTCTCGGAAAGAACGCCGCCGCCATTGCCGCCCAGCTCCGCGCCGCCCTCACCGACTATCTCCCCCGCCTCGTCGACTTCATCCACACCAACGCGGGCCGAAACTCCACCACCCTCCGCCTCCTCGCCCCACAGCAGGAAGACAGCACCTTCGCCGCCCCCGTCGGACGGCTCGCCGCCGAACTCAAACGCCTCCGCGACAACTGCAAGGCCGACGATCCCGAACGCGCCGACCCCCTCGGCGACATGGCATCCCATCTCCAGGAGTTCGCCACCCAGATCGCACAGTTCTTCGCCCACCAGGACAATACCTGGGCGCACTGGTTCGAGCTCGCTGGCCGCGACAACCGCGACGTGCGATTCCAGGCCGTCCCCGTCAACCCCGCCCCCCTCCTCCGCGCACGCCTCTTCGCCCGCACCGAGCCCATCCCCGTCGTCGTCACCAGCGCCACCCTCGCCATACGGGGCACCCTCGACTACTTCCGCAGCCGCATCGGCGCCGAACACGCCCGCTGCCTCGTCCTTGATTCCCCCTTCGACTTCCAAAGCCAGGTCACCCTCCACGTCCCCGATATGCCCATGCCAGACGAGGAGGGCTTCCAGGACGCCCTCGACAGGCAGATCCGACACTACCTCGCCCTCACCGAAGGCCACGCCTTCGTCCTCTTCACCAGCCACCAGTTGCTCCAGAACACCGCGCACGACCTCGCACCCGCCCTCAAGGCAGACGGATATACCCTCATCTGCCAGGACGGCACCGTCGCCCCGCCACGACTGCTCGACGAGTTCCGCCACGCCCGCAACGCCGTCCTCTTCGGCACCGACAGTTTCTGGACTGGCGTCGACATCCCAGGCGACGACCTCCGCAGCGTCATCATCACCCGCCTGCCCTTCCCGCAGCTCGGACACCCCATCCAGGTCACCCGCG
This sequence comes from Lentisphaeria bacterium, assembly GCA_016287975.1. The sequence goes on from JAEEXV010000198.1 coordinate 37,139, forward strand.
AGGAACTCTGCCGCGCCAACGGCACCAGTTTCTTCCGCGAACACATGCTCCCCGAGGCCATCCTCAAACTCCGCCAGGGCTTCGGCCGCCTCATCCGAACCCGCACCGACCACGGCATCATCGTCCTTCTCGATGGGCGGATCACCAAAAAACAATACGGAAAAATCTTTCTCGACGCGCTCCCGAAATGCGGCGACGGCTTATCTTAAGCATTGTCGTCTCTCTTTCCCAGTCCCCTTGGTCCAGAACCTATGCGCTCCTTCGACTATTCGCACATCTCCCGCCTGCTCGCCGTCAAGGCACCTCTCCTGATGCTGGACGCGGGCGAACTCGCCGAGGACGGCCAGTCCGCCCGCGGCCTCAAGGCCGTCTCCATCAACGAGGCCGTCTTCGCAGGGCATTTCCCGAACTACCCGATCCTTCCAGGCGTCCTCCAGATCGGCGCCATGGCGCAACTGTCCAAACTCCTCCTCCAGGAGACCAGCGGCATCCCCGCAGGCAGCGAATACGTGCTCTCCAGCATCCAGCGCGCCAAATTTCGCAAGCCCGTGACGCCTGGCATGGCCCTCGCCATCGAGACCAGGCGCGGGGAGCCCCAGCCCGACGGCACCATCCCCTTCACCGCCGCCTGCAACACCCCCGACGGACTCGCCTCCGCCGCCACCCTCTTCCTCTCCCCCGTCCCCGCAGGCTCGCGAAAACTCCCAGGCAGCCCCCTCGACCGCGCCGCCCTCCACTTCGCCGCCGAACTCGCCGCCGAGCCGCAAAGCGGCCCCGCCGAGCTGATGCGCCGCCTCCCCCACCGCCCGCCGTTCCTCCTCATCGACCACGCCGCTGGCATCGGAAACGACTGCCTCGACGTCTACGGCTACAAGTGCGTGACTGGCGACGATCTCCTCCTCTCCGGCGCGAAGGACGCCGTCCTGCCTCCATACATTCTCCTTGAATGCGGCGCCCAGCTCGGATGCGCCCACATCCTCGCCCAGCCTGGCAACGAGGGCAAACTCGGCATCTTCATGTCCATCGACGAGGCAAAGTTCCTGCACCACGTCGCCCCCGGCGACAAACTCGTCATCCACGCCCACCTCGACGCCCTCGCAGGCCGCGCAGGGGCCGCCGACGGCGACTTCTGGGTCGGCGACACGCAAGTCGCCTCCTGCCGTCTCAAATTCGTAATCGTCCCTCCGCAAGCGTGACAACTCCAGCCCCCCAATCCGCTTCTCCTCGCTCCAGGTGGTCGCAGTTCCTCCGCCTCCCCGAGTTTCTGACCATGCTCGTCGGCCTCGCCGCCGTGCTTGTGCTTTTCGGCAGTTATTTCCTGGAACTCGCCCTCGGCCACACCGCCAAGGCCAACCATATCTGGAAAATCATCGGCGTGCACGTCTCCCTTGGCGCCGGCTTCGGCGCCATGCAGGGCGCCAAATACACCGCCGACCTCTCCATCTGCGAGAACATCCTCGTCAACACCCTCATCACCATCAGCATCATCTTCATCTTCTACACCCTCTTCAACCTCTCCTGCCGCGGGCTCTTCCGCATCCACTGGCTTGAAAAACAGTTCCACTCCCTCACCAGCAACGCGACTACCCAGAAGAAGACCTGGGTCCGCTTCGGCATCCCAGGCATCTTCCTCTTCGTCCTGTTCCCGCTCACCTGCACCGGCCCCCTCGTCGGAGCCGTCCTCGGGCGCGTCATCGGCCTCGGCTACTGGACCAATCTCGCCACCGTCGCCAGCGGCAGCGTCTCCACCGTCATCGCCTTCGCGTTCTTCGGCGAGTGGATCACCAAACACGTCTCCACGCTCGCGCTCACCATCATCATCGTCGTCGCGCTCATTCTCGTCGGCCTGGTGAAACTGATCGACTGGCGAAAACAGCGCCAGCAAACCACCCAGGAACAGCCATGACCCGCCTCGCCGCCATCCTCTGCGCCGCCATCGCGGTCCTCCTCGCCTCCTGCAGCACCCTGTTCCAGCGCCCCAAGGACGCCACCGCGCTCCCGTCCCCGCCGCTCCAGTTCCCCGTCACCGAAAAGCGCTTCGGAGGGCCGCTCCCCGAACCGCTGTCCACCTATCTGACCGACTGGCAGAAATGGCAGGCCGAGGCGCCCGCATACACTCCCAACCAGGCCGTCTCATTCGCGCTGCCGCCCGCCCCCGCACAACTCCACTTCGAGGAGACGCACTACCAGCAGTCCTTCCGAAATCTCCTCCTCGCCATGGCGGGAAAGGAATTGACCGACGCCCAGCGCAACTTCCTCGACCGCCTCGCCGTCATCCACCGCGAACAGGCCATCCTCTCGCGGCTCTACCATCTCCTCGACGACGCGCAGCACGGCAAGCCCGAGGCATTCCCCGAACTCATCGAGACCGCACGCCGCCTCAAGGCCATCCGCGAAAACAACGCCGCCTGGCTCCCATGGGACACCGCAGGAATGGTCGTGCGGGACCTCGAGGACTGGCTCGCCCTCTGGGCCAATGGCCGCACCTTCCTCTCGCTGCCCCCCGTCCGCTGGAAACCCGCCATCTCCCCGGACGGGGAGGCACCCAATGGCGAAGCCCCCGCCGCCATCCCCTTCTCCGCCCTCTACACCGAAATCCCCGTCGCCCAGCCATTCCCCGCCTCCGCCCCCGACCGCGTCTGGCTGACCGTCGAATTCCCGTGCCCCATCGTCGCCGAAGGGCGCGAGGCGTGGCTGATATTCCCCGCCATGAACCGCACCGCCTGCATACGGCTGAACGGACACCCCGTCGCCAACCCCAATCCTGGGCATCCGTGGGCGCTGAACCTCACTGGGCGGCTCGAGGGCGACGGCACGCAGCATCTCGCCATCGAACTGCCGGTCAAGGCCCTGGGACGCCCCTATTTCCCCGTCTGCATCGCCAGCGCCCCCAAGGGCAAACCGTGACATGCACCGAATCCTCGCCGCCATCCTGCTCGCGCTTCTGATAGCCTCCTGCGACCGCCCCCAGGAAAACGGCACTGCCCCCAGACGCGACCGCGTCTCCGCCATCCCCGCCCCCGCCGACAACCCGCCCCTTGAAATCCAGCCTGCCGCGAACAAGCGGCAGTTTTCCCTGGAAGGCGGCGGCTCCGCCACCATCGCGCTGGCGCAATCCCCGCAGCTCGCCTCGCCGCCACCGCTCATCTATCTCTATCCCGACTCCCCCGCGCTGCGCGGACTCTTCCAGCCAGGTCTCGCCCTCATCGCCGCCGCCCCCGCCGAAACCGACTTCGGGGCGACCGCCGCGGAAACCCTCGACGCCTTCCTCCAGCAGCAGCCAACCGCCCAGGGAAAGCGCTATCTCATCGCCCGCAACCTCGAAGGACTCCGCTTCGCCTGCCAGTGCGCCAACCGCTTCGACGGCATCATCCTCTCCTGGACCGACCAGCCTCCAGCCGCCGCCGTCCTGAAAACGCTCCCCTTCAAAAACCTCTCGCACATCCCCTGCTGCATCGGGCTGGGCATCCTCGACGAGAACCAGACCGCGCTGAAAGCCATCTACGAGAACGTTGACACAAGCCTCCCGCGTTCCCCTGAGTTCATGCCACCGCCCCTGCTTGCCCACCCTGGCCTCCCCCCTGCCATTCTCAATATTGTGTTTGAACAGTTCAGTGCTGAGACTGGCCATGGGGAAAGCATCCACTGGACCTGCACTTCCCTCGCCGACGCCGACGTCCCGCCATTCCGCATCCTGCAGTTCGAGCGTCCAGGCCCCCCCGCCACTCTGGACGCGGCATTCAAATCGCGCGCGGATCTCGTGACCTACCACCTGAAGACGGACAACGTCCGCCTCCTCGCCATCCAGCGGCACGTCCCCATCCATCCCCAGGAAATCGTCATCGACGGCCAGAAACTCGTTCTTCCCCCCTGCCCAGGACGACGGGAACAGCACCTCCAATGCCTCGACGGCACCTGGCGGATGATCCCTCCCCCGCCCCAGGACCCACTCGCCAAAGCCCCTCACCGCGAAGGCCCCATCCGCGACCTCCTCCGCCACCCTTTCACCATCGTACTGCCTACCGCCGACAACGCCGACGCCTGGAAAACCGCCGCCATCGCCCTTGCGGAAGCGTGGCACAAGCGCACAGGCCGCCGCCCCGCCATCACCACCGACCAGGCGCTCATCCAGCATTCCACCGACACCCACCTCCTCATCTGCGGCAGCCCGGAGGAAAATCTCGCCGCCTCCATCCTCCTCGGAGACAATCCATCCCTCCTCAAAAACATCTACGCCAACATCCCCGACGAACAACGCGACCCCGACCACCTCTGCTCCCTGACCCTCCAGCCCGCAGGCGAACTCGCCCCCCAGCGCCTCGCCCTCATCCTCATCGCCAACTCCCCCGCACTCATTCCAGACGCCTGCCCCATCCTCCTCACCCCCGCCCAGCTCAACGCCGACTTCCTCCTCTACCGCCCAGATCACGCCGCCCCGCCCGTCTCTGGCTTCCTCGACCACAACTGGCAGTAGAAGAAAAGGAATGCCTTCCGTTCTTCAACCGCTTCCGTCGCTGTCGCAGTTTTTTCCCTGAAACTTTCAATTCCGATTTGCAATCTGAAAAAGATGGGCTACGTTATGCAAACACGCCGCACAAAAGGGTGTGAATACCATTTCGGATGCCCAATGGTGTAATGGTAGCACAACTGATTCTGGTTCAGTTTGTCTAGGTTCAAATCCTGGTTGGGCAGCCACATTTTTCCAGTTGCGCCTTTGGTCAGGCGCCCTGGAGTCTCTCCCCATCATCAGCCGCCCTGCTGCACCGCCGGGCGGCTTTCTTTTTTTTCGCCTATTCATCCCCACATCCTGCGAGACACACGAATGTTCTGGGACCGTATCAAAAGCTTCTTCGTCAATGACATCGGCATCGATCTGGGCACAATGAACACGCTGGTCTGGGCCAGCGAGCGCAACGGCATCGTCCTCCAGGAACCCTCCTACGTCGCCATCAACGCCGACACTGGAAAGGTCCGCGCCGTCGGCATCGAGGCCAAGAAAATGATGGGCGTCACCGCCGAGCGAATCCGCGTCATCCGCCCGATGCGCGACGGCGTCATCGCCAACGCCGCCGTCACCGACGAGATGCTCCGCATCTTCATCCGCAAGGCCATGGGACGCTTCAAGATCATGCAGCCGCGCGTCCTCATCGCGGTTCCCTCCGGCATCAACGAGGTCGGCATCCGCACCGTCAAGGAGAGCGCCCTCGCCGCAGGCGCCCGCGCCGTCCGACTCGTCGAGGAGCCCTTCGCCTCCGCGCTGGGCGTCGGCATGCCGGTCGCCGATCCGGACAGCAACACGATCGTCGACATCGGCGGCGGCACTACCGAGGTCGCCGTGATCTCACTGGGACAGATCGTGACGGGCACCAGCGTCCAATGCGGCGGCGACAGCATGGACAACGCCATCATCAACTACATGCTGAAAAAGCACCAGCTTCAGATCGGCTCGCGCACCGCCGAAAACATCAAGATCCAGATTGGCAGTGCCTATCCCCTGGCCGACAAGTTGACGATGGAGGTCAAGGGCCTGAACATGGCGCAGCAGGGCGACCGCCTCCCGCGCGCCGTCACCGTGGACTCCGACGAAATCCGCGAGGCGCTCTCGGAACCCGTCTCCACCATCGTCAGCGCCATCCGCAAGACCATCGACACCTGCCCGCCCGAACTCGCCGCACGCCTCCTCGACAACGGCATCACCCTCGCGGGCGGCGGCTCCCTCCTGCGCGGCCTCGACAAACTCATCTCCGAAAACACTGGACTGCACACCACCATCGGCAAGGATCCGCTCCTGGCCGTCGTCAACGGCACTGGCATCCTCCTGCAGAATGCGACGGAACTCTTCAGCCAGCCCCAGAACACCCTCATCGGCGCTGGCGCCAGAGAATGACCGCCATCCGCATTCGATGAAGGAACGCCTCGCCGCCATCCTCCTGCTGGCCGCGGTCTTCACGATTGCCGCCCCCCTCCCCGTCGCAGGGCACGCCACCTTCGTCTTCGACGGCGACACCTTCCTCCTCGCCCCAGTCGGTGGCGGGCGCAAGGTGCGGGTGCGCCTCCAGGGCATCGACGCCCCCGAATCCACCCAGCCCTACGGCGCCGAGGCCACTCGGCGGCTGCGCCAACTCCTCGCCTCGCGGACGCTTCGCATCCAACCCGTCAGCTGCGATCAATATGGACGCGTCGTCGCCGTCGTCTTTGCCGCGGACACCGACGTCGCCCTTGAACTCCTGCGCAGCGGCCTGGCCTGGCACTATGGCCGCTATTCGCAGGATCCCCGCTACGTCGCCGCCGAAGCCGAGGCGAGGCGCGCCCGGCTCGGCCTCTGGCATGACCACGCCCCCATACCCCCCTGGGATTTCCGTCATTCACACCCACAAACCTCTAAGCAAAGGAGAATCAAACGATGACGAAACGTACCCTGCTCCTTGCCTTCCTCGCCGCCACCACGCTTTCCCTCATGGCGGCGCCACCGCCGCCGACGACCTCCGCCACCCCTAGAAAACCGCAGCCCCCCGCCACACGCCCCGCCGTCCAGCAACCCGCGCCAAAGCCGCACGTCGTCCCGCCACAGCCGCCAAAGCCCGCGCCCGCGCCAAAGCCGCACGTCGTCCCGCCA
>JAEEXV010000199.1 GCA_016287975.1 Lentisphaeria bacterium
CCCCGACGCGGCGGCGCGGCGGACGCCAGCGCAGGTGCTCACGGCGCAGGGCATGCGGGTCGGCTTCCCCGTGCGGCAGGGCTGGCTGAAACAGCGCACGCGGCTTCTGATGGCGGTCGACGGCGTCGACCTCGCCATCCACGCAGGCGAGACGCTCGCCCTCGTCGGCGAATCCGGCTGCGGCAAGAGCACCCTCGGCAAGGCGCTGCTGCGCCTGGTGAAGCCCGTCCCAGGATGCCTCCTCGAAGGCGAAGTCGCGCTGGACGGCCAGCCCGCCTCCCTCCCCGCCCTTCGCCGACAAGTCCAGATGATCTTCCAGGATCCCTTCTCCTCGCTCGACCCGCGCCTCATGGTCGGCGAAAGCATCGCCGAAGGCCTCCCGCTCAACCACCCGCGCGCCACCGCCGCCGAGCGCCGCGCCTGCGTCGGGCGCCTGCTCACGGAGGTCGGCCTCGCCCCCGAGGACGCCCTGCGATACCCCCACCAGTTCTCTGGCGGACAGCGCCAGCGCATCGGCCTCGCCCGCGCCCTCGCCGTCGAGCCGAAACTCATCATCTGCGACGAATGCACCAGCGCCCTCGACGTCTCCGTCCAGGCCCAGATCCTCAACCTCCTCCGCGACATCCAGGCCCGCACTGGCGTCGCCTACCTCTTCATCACCCACGACCTGAGCGTCGTCGGATACCTCGCCGACCGCGTCGCCGTCATGTATCTCGGGCGCATCGTCGAGGAAGGCCCCGCCACCGCGCTCTTCCAGACGCCCGCGCACCCCTACACCCGCGCCCTCCTCGAAGCCGCGCCCCGCATCGGCCGCCCCGTCTCCGCCCCCCTCGACGGCGACGTCCCCAGCCCCATGGATCCTCCGACTGGCTGCCCCTTCCACCCGCGCTGCCCGCGCGCCACCCCACAGTGCGCGACCGCCGCCCCCGCCTGGCGCGACCTCGGCGGCGGCCATCGCCTCCGCTGCCACCTGCCACCCCCATAGCCCACAACCGCCATGGCACCCTTCTTCCTCCCGCCCTCCCTGCCCGAACGCGAGGGCATCCCCTCCGCCGCCCTCGCCGAATTCTACCGCCATCTCGCCACCATCGAGCACCTGCACGTCGTCTCCGTCCTCCGCCATGGACGCATCGTCTCCGAGGGCGTCTGGCGCCCCTATGGACGCGAAATCCCGCAGCAGATCTTCTCCCTTTCCAAGAGTTTCGTCTCCCTCGCCATCGGCTTCGCCGCGACCGAGGGGCGTCTGCGCCTCGATGAACGGGTCCTCGACATCTTCCCCGAATACGACTCCCCCGCCATCCCCGCCCCCACCCGCGAACTGACCCTGGAAAACCTGCTGACGATGGCCTCGGGGCAGGCCTACTGCCCCCTCAACACCTTCCTGCACGCCCCCGATCCGCGCCCGTTCACGCAACGCTTCCTTGAACAGCCCCTACAATGGAAGCCTGGCGAGCATTTCCAGTACAACTCCGCCAACACCTACGTCCTCTCCGCCACCATCCTCAAGCGCTGCGGCGTGGATGTCGTGGACTATCTGATGCCGCGTCTCTTCGCCCCCCTCGGCATCAAACGCCCCGAATGGATGCGCGACCCGCAGGGCATCCCGCTCGGCGGCTGGGGCCTCTATCTCAGCCATGAGGACCTCCGACGCTTCACCCTCCTCCTCGCCCAGAACGGACAGTGGCGGGGACGGCAGATCCTCCCGCCCGAATATCTCGCCACCGCCACCGCATTCCATATCCAGAACCAGGACGTCAACGGCAACCTCGACTGGTCCAGCGGCTACGGCTACCAGTTCTGGCGCTGCCGACACCCTGGAGCCTTCCGCGGCGACGGCGCCAACGGACAATACGTCGTCATCGTCCCCGACTACGACCTCGCCCTCTGCTGCTCCAGCGGCTTCTCCAACATGGGGCAGCTCCTCGAATACTTCTGGGAGCAGTTCCTCCCCGCCGTCTCCCAGGAGGGCGCGCCGCTGCCGCCCGATCCCGCCGCCCAGCAGGAACTCGCCGAGACCCTCGCGGGCCTCGCCATCCCCCTGCCCCAGGGCCGCCCCGCCGTCCCGCCCGTCCCGTTCGGAACCTACCGCCTCTCCGACAATCCCCTCGGCTACGAGGAACTCGACTTCTCCTGCGACGCGGGCGGCGGCGCCATCACCCTCCGCAAAGGCGACAACGCCTGGCAGATCCCGTTCGGATTCGGACGCTGGCGCCGCGGCCACGCCCCCGCCCTCTACGGCGAACTCCTCGGCCCTGTCGCCGCCGCCGCCGCATGGCAGGACGACGCCACCCTCGATCTCACCATCTGCTGCCTCTCCGAGACCCAGGTCGGACACTGCCAGCTGCGCTTCGACGGCAACCGCCTCCACCTCTCCCGCCGCTTCCACCTCTGGTTCGCCCACCCCGCCGACGACTTCGCCGCCGACTGCATCGGCGAACTGCTCCAGTAACACACAGCCCGCGCGGCCAGCCGCAGGGCGGCCGCCCTGCGTTGGGCAGGGGGTTCGGGGGGCGGCAGCCCTGCGTTGGGCAGGGGGTTCGGGGGGCGCAGCCCCCCGTCGTTTGCATGGCTGGAAGAAGGCACCAGCCCACAGTTTTGCCCCGCCCCGCAACGCCACCCCGTCCGTGAAGCGCCAAGCCCCGCCTCGCGCCATTTTCGCACATTGGCCCCGCCGGCCGCAGTCCCGCCCCGCCGACCGCGATTCCAGCCTGCCCTCGCTCCCCAGCCCATGCCCGCCTTTCCCGGCCCATCCCTGTTTCCGCCGCCGACCTGCACCGATGCAGATGGCTTCCTCGCCATCACCTTCGACCTCAATGCGGAGATGCTGATGGATGCCTACAGCCATGGGATCTTCCCCTGGCCCGAAGACGACGCCATCATCCCGTGGTGCTCCCCGCCCCGCCGCGGCGTCATCCCGCTCGCCGAGTTCCATCTCCCCACGAGTTTCCGCCGCTTCCTCCGCCACACCTCTTTCCATTTGCGCATCGACACCGCCTTCGCCACCGTCATCGACGGATGCGCCGCCCAGCCCCGCCCAGGGCAGGACGGCACCTGGATCACCGCCAAGATCCGCCGCGCCTACTGCGAACTGCACGACCTCGGCTGGGCGCACTCCTTCGAGTGCTGGGACGGCGGTCAACTCGTCGGCGGCATGTACGGCGTCTCCGTCGGCGGCGTCTTCTCGGGCGAATCCATGTTCCATCTCGCCACAGGCGCCTCCAAGTTCGCCCTCGCGGGCGCCGCCGCCGTCCTCCAGGCCGCGGGCGCGCGACTGCTCGACGCCGAGATGGTCACCTCGACCACCGCCCTCTTCGGCGCCCGCGAAATCCCCCGCCGAACCTTCCTGGCGCTGCTGCACCGCCACGGCGGAGCGCCGCTCACGACCGACGCGCTCCGCCACGCCCTCGCCACCCTCCCTGGAGACTCCCCATGGAACGCAACTTCCGCCTGCTCCTCTCCCCCGCCGAACTGACCGAGGTCCGCAAACTCGCCGACATCATCTGGCCCGTGACCTTCCGCCCCATCCTCTCCCCCGAGCAGATCGCCTACATGATGGAGATGATGTACGCCCCCGCCGTCATGGAAAAGGAGTTCAACGACGGCATCTATTTCGAACTCCTCGAACTCGACGGCGCCCCCGCAGGATACCTCTCCTACGGGCACTACCCCATCCCGGACACCGTCAAGCTCCACAAGGTCTACCTGCTCCAGCAGTTCCACCACCAGGGCCACGGCAGCGCCATGCTCCGACACGCCGCCCTCGCCGCCCGCGAACTCGGCGCAAAATACCTCCGCCTCAATGTCAACAAGCACAACGCCCAGGCCATCCGAGCATACGAGCGAAACGGATTCCATACCATCGAATCGGTCAAGAACGACATCGGAAACGGATTCTTCATGGACGACTTCGTCATGCAGCGCACGCTCTGAAATCGCCTCCCTGACTTGAAAATCGGCAATTCTGCATTAGTTTTAGGCACTTCACCTGAATCCCCCATCCAAAAGTCCCCCCAACCCCCATCACAACCAATGGACTTCTCCAGCGACTACTCGTTCCGCAGCCTCGCCGCGGAAATCGGCAAAGCCCCCGCGGACTTCCGCAAGAGCGACCTCGTCAAATATGTCAAGGACCACGGCATCCGCCACGTCAACTTCCAGTATCCCGCCGGAGACGGACGCCTCAAGACCCTGAACTTCGTCATCCACGACGGCGCCTATCTCGACGAAATCCTCTCCTGCGGCGAACGCGTCGACGGATCCAGCCTCTTCCCCTTCATCGAGGCCAGCAGCAGCGACCTCTACGTCGTCCCGCGCTTCCGCACCGCCTATCTTGACCCATTCAGCGAACTGCCCACCCTCAATCTCCTCTGCTCCTTCTTCAACAAGGACGGCGACCCCCTCGAAAGCTCCCCCGAGTACACCACCCGCAAGGCCTGCCAGGCCTTCACCAAGGCCACTGGCCTTGAATTCCAGGCCATGGGCGAACTCGAATACTATGTCATCGCCAACGACGACGGCGCCTTCCCCGCCGTCGACCAGCGCGGCTACCACGAATCCGCGCCCTACACCAAGTTCGGCGACTTCCGCCAGAAGTGCATGAACTTCATCGCCCAGGCTGGCGGAAAGATCAAATACGGCCATTCCGAGGTCGGCAACTTCACCCTGAACGGAAAGATCTACGAGCAGAATGAAATCGAGTTCCTGCCCGTCCCCGCCGAGGACGCCGCCGAGCAGCTCCTCCTCGCCAAATGGATGATCCGCAACCTCGCCTACCGCTCGGGCCTCGACGTCACCTTCGCCCCCAAGATCACCGTCGGAAAGGCCGGATCGGGCCTCCACATCCACTTCCGCCTCATGAAGGACGGCGTCAACCAGATGCTCAAGGGCGGCGTCCTCTCCGACGACGCCAGGCGCGCCATCGCGGGCATGATGACCCTCGCCCCCTCCCGCACCGCATTCGGCAACACCAACCCGACCTCCTACTTCCGCCTGGTCCCGCACCAGGAGGCCCCGACCAATGTCTGCTGGGGCGACCGCAACCGCTCCGTCCTCGTCCGCGTCCCCCTAGGCTGGACCAGCCCGAAGGACCTGTGCTCGCAGGCCAACCCCGCCGAGGCCGCAGGCGGCTTCAAGACCTCCCAGAAGCAGACCGTCGAACTGCGCTCCCCCGACGGCTCCGCCAACCTGAACCTCCTGCTCGCGGGCATGGCCGTCGCCGCCCGCACCGGCTTCGAGATGCCCGACGCCCTCGACGTGGCCGCGCGCACCTACGTCAACGTCAACATCCACAAGGCCGAAAACCAGGCCATCCTCGACAAGCTCGCCGTCCTCCCCGACAGCTGCGCCGCCTCCGCCGACTGCCTCCAGGCACAGCGCGCCTTCTATGAAAAGGAGGGCATCTTCAGCCCCGCCATGCTCGACGGCATCATCGCAGGCCTCCAGGCCTTCAACGACCGAACCCTCCGCGCCGACATCGGCCACGACCAGGAGAAGATCCTCCAGCTCGTCCGCACCTTCTTCCACTGCGGCTGACACACCCCGCGATGAGCGACGCGCCAAAGACCTGGCCTGGGTGGACGCAGGGAGAACTCCAGCTCCACTTCATCCACACCGGCGTCGCCGAGGCCATCTTCTGCATCTTCCCCGACGGGACGACGATGCTCGACGACTGCGGCGACTATCCCGCCATCACCCGCTGGAAATACGCGGTGCCCGCCGTCCCCGGCCCGCACCGCCTCGCGGGAGACTGGGTCGCGCGATACATCCAGCGCGCGGCGCCGCAGGCGACGCCGCGACGCAACGGGCGCCCGCTCATCGACTACATGTTCCTGAGCCACTTCCACTGCGACCACGCAGGCACCCCAGACTGGCAGTGCATCAAGGACGACGGGGAACGCCTCCCAGGATGCTTCCGCAGCGGCTTCGCCCTCGCCGCCGAGGAACTCACATTCGACACCGCCATCGCCCGCGACTGGGACGAACGGCCCACCGCGTTCGAGGACATCCACGACCACTGGCGGCGCATCTGCCGCGCCCTCCGCGACCGCGACGGCCTCCGCACCGAACTCTTCCGCCTCGGCGCCACGAACCAGTTCGCGCTGCGGCGCGCCCCCGCCGACTATCCCGACTTCCGCGTCACGAACATCTGCGCCAACGGACGCATCCTCCGCCGCGACGGCGGCGTCACGGATCTATATGCGAAGGAGGCGCTCCTGGGCACCCCCCTCAACGAAAACGGCATGAGCGCGGGCTACCTGCTCCAATACGGCGGCTTCACCTTCTTCAACGCGGGCGACTTCGACTCCGAGCCCATCACCGGCCCCGACGGGCAGCCCCTCGACATCGACGACGGCTTCGCGGCGGAACTCTCGCCCGTCGATGTCGCCAAGATCAACCACCACGGCTTCCGCAACATGACGGAGAGACTCGTCGGCGCCCTCGCCGCGCGCGTCTGGGCCGTCAATGTCTCCAACACCCGCGAGGTCTCCGAGGACACCCTGACGCGCCTTGCCAGCCGCGCCGCCTATCCTGGCCCGCGCACCATCTTCCCCTGCGTCTTCGCCGACTCCCGCGTCGCCCAGGCACAGGGCAGGGACTATCTCCGCGACATCGCCCCCGAGACCTTCGGCAAGGGCTGCCATGTCGTCGTCACCGTCCCCAAAGGCGGCGATTCCTATCGCGTCGCCTGCCTCGACGCCTCCGACGAGGAAATGCGCGTCAAAGGCGAATACCGCTTCCAGACGCGCCCCCGCTAAGCATCCCGCGCGGGGCTCCCCGTCCTGCCGCCTTTACTCCTGGAAGCCGATGCCGTGCCGTTCCTCGCCCAGGCCCTTGTATTCGCCCTGGGAATCACGGGACTGCGCCTCGGCCTTGAGCGCCTCGATGATCTCCGCGTTGGTCAGGCAGACATTGTTCAGATAGAACAACTGCTGGCGGACATTGCGGTAGTCGGAGGGGGTCAGCCGATCGATGGCGCGGAGCGCCGCACGGTCGGCGTCGGTGAACTCAGGCAGATTCATGCTTCGGAAGTAGGTCTGGAAGAAGACCTCCTTGCCTGCGTCGTCGAGGTAGTCGAAATGGATTCGGAAGGTGAAGCGGCGCAGCGCGGCGGGATCCAGTTTCTGGATGAGATTCGTGGAGACGATGAAGATGCCGTCGAAGTTCTCCATCTCGGTCATCAGCGTGTTGACCTGCGAGACCTCCCAGCTCCGACGCGCCTCGCCGCGGGAGGCGAGCATCGAATCGCCCTCGTCGATGAAGAGAATCTCGTTGTTCTTCTCCGCCTCCGAAAAGGCCGCCGCCAGCAGGTGCTCGGTCCCCCCGACATACTTCGAGAGCAGATCCGAGGCGTTCTTGATGTTCAACTTGCGGTCCAGGCACTTCGCCAGGTACTTCACGAACTCCGTCTTGCCGCTCCCTGGAACCCCGTGCAGCAGCAGGTTCATCCGCGGACGGTCCCGCCCGCATTGAGCGGGATTGTCCTGCGCCGACAGATAGTTCCTGCAGACCTCAATGATCCGCTCGGGACGGATGCCGGATTTGATGTTCAGCCCTTCCAGCGAATAGTCCCGCGCAGGCGCCAGCCGCTCGTCGGGGGAGCGCCGTATCCCCAGCAGCGTGCAGTGCGCCTTCAGGAACTGCGCCACGCATTCCTCGAACGACTTCGACGGATCCGACGCCACCAGCGCCGCCGCATTCTTGACCGCCAGCGCAATCCCCCCCGCATTGACCTTGTAGACGCGCGAGACCTCTGAAATGTAGTCTGCGGAAAGACGGCCCACGCAGTCGTGCTGCTTCAGGCAGTTCTCCCAGATGCGCATCCGCGTCTCTGGAAGCAGTTCGTCGAAGAGCACCGAGTAGTCGAACCTGCGCCGCGATGAACGCGCGATCGTGTTCTGCTGGGAGTTGCAGATCCAGATGACCGTATGGCGGTTCTCGTCGATCACCGTGTTCAACTGCCCTTTCGTCTCCGCACCATCCTCCCGCGCGGAGAACAGCCCGAAGAAGAAGCCGCTGGGCTGGCATGCCTCGATCATGTCGTCGCACTCGTCCACCACCAGAATGCACTTGTCGGGATCCAGCTGCCGCTGTGCCGCCGCCAGCGCCGCATAGCGGAAGTTCGCCGAGAAGGACTGTCGGCTGCTTTCCCTGTCATTCTGCGCGATGAAGTAGAGTTCCTTGCCCAGTTTCGCGGCCAGCGAGACCGCGAAACTGGTCTTGCCCGCCCCCGCCGCGCCATACAGCAGGATCGAGATGCCGTTTCCCGCTGGCTTGCTCTTGATCATGTCGCAGATGATCTTCCCGTGTTCCTCCGCGATCTTGCCATGGAACTCCCACGGCAGCGCCTCCTCCGTCCACTTCGTCCAGAACCGCTCCGAAAGCGCCTGCTTGCTGATCCCGACCAGAAAGTTCAGGAAACTTCGGTACAAGTCGCCATCCTCGTCGATGATCCCGTATTTGCGCAGATTGGCATTCTCCGAGAGATATTCCGCGACCGTCGACTCGTCCAGACCCGCCAGCATGGCCAGTCGGCTGGTGTCGAATCCCTGGCGGTAGGACCCCACCGCGAAATCGCCCAGTTTCAGCGTCTTGTCCTGCAGATAGAGCACCAGCAGGATGTCGCGCTCCTGGTCCACCAGCCCCAGGCACTGCTGGAGCTCCGTGATGCGCGACTGCAGCGCATGCGGCTTGTAGTCTGGCGCGGACATCAGCTCCGTGTACCGCTCCACGCGTTTGTCCAGCCAGTCGCCCAGCATGTCCCAGATGATTCGGCGCGACGCCAAATCACGGTACAGCGCCTCCAGATAGGTGCTGAACTCGCCCTGACGGCGGCGATACCCCGAGTTTTCCTCCAGAAACTCCCGCCGTTTCGTCGGCGAGGGGATGAGGAAGTTCAGCAGCGCCTGCTGTTCATCGTGCTTGATGTAGAACGCGATGCTCTCCCAGATGTCGTCGTCGTTGACATCGATGCATTTCGCATGGCGGCAGACACGGGCGAGAATGCGGGCGCATTCCCGTGACAGATAGAAGTCGACGCCGTCGCCGAACAGGCGCTCCTCGTCCACCTGCGCCACAAGATCCTGTTCCGCCGCGGAGACCTTCCTGGCGCGGCTGGTTCGGCTTGCTGACTTCAACATAGGTTTCATTTCCTCCTGATTATCCAAAATCGGTTCCAGACACCTGCATGGGCGTCCACTCTTAAGACGCTTCATCCAGACGTTTTCTTTCAGATTTCCTGAAAAAAGCATCCTGTCCGCCACGCCGTTCAGTCGCAGAGGCACTGCAGAAACTCTCCCATGACACGCTTGAGCCACGCATAGCCCGAAGACGAACGCATCGCCTCCGCCCGACGGTAGAGGCCGCGGTTGATCTCCACCATCACGCTGCGCACCCGCGGATCCCCCAGGTAGCGCAACGGAACCATGCTGCCAGCGTAGGGGTAGTCCACCGCCACCGACAATCCCCGCATCTCAAAGAAGCGCACCGCCTTCCGCAGCAGCGCGGCCGGCGTATGCACGCCGCAGGTCCCGATGCAGATGTCAGGGCGTCCCGGAGCCTGTTCGGGTTCATACGGCAGCGGCACGTCGGAGAAGCTGTGCGC